>NZ_BMGT01000001.1:1083470-1444627 GCF_014640335.1 Edaphobacter dinghuensis
ACGTCCTGGCCAAACGCACAGGCCATCACTTTAACCCCTCCGTCCTCACTCTCGGATTCGCCCGGCGCGTAGCAACCTATAAGAGAGCCAGTCTTCTGCTCGAAGACCCGGCGCGCCTCGTCGCTATCGCCGAAAAGATCGGCGGCCTCCAGATTCTCTACGCCGGCAAGGCTCACCCAGCCGACGGCGCCGGCAAGAGCCTCATCCGCGACGTCTATGCTGCAGCCGCTCGTCTGAACTCCAGCGCTCTCAAGATTCACTACCTCGAAAACTACGATTGGGAGCTGGGTGCTCTGCTCACCCAGGGTGTAGACGTTTGGGTCAATACACCTCGCCGCCCCTATGAAGCTTCGGGAACCTCAGGAATGAAGGCTGCTCTCAACGGCGTCCCTTCGCTCTCTGTGCTCGACGGTTGGTGGATCGAGGGCTGTGCCGAGAACGTCACAGGCTGGGCCATTGAGGATGCTGAAACCGAAGCGGCCGAGGCGGCCAACCTATACGAAAAACTCGAAAAGCACATCGCGCCCATGTACGCCAACCCTGCCGCCTGGTCGCGAATGCAGCAGCACTGTATTGCCATCAATGGCAGCTTCTTCAACACGCACCGCATGTTGGCGCAGTACGTCTGCAACGCCTACTTCCCCTTTCCCCGTCTTGCCGATGCAGCCTCTCCGTCGGTTCCCGTAAACGAGCCTGCGGTTCAGACTCTTTTGAACGAACCGGCGTTAGCCTAGCCATCCTTTCTGGCATCATCGTTTCCAGGCAGCCACGCTAAGTCAAATTAGCGTGGCTGTTTAGCTTCCCATTCCGTTCTTCGGGCAATTAGGGAATGGCGTTCTGTCCGGACGATTTTTTGCTCGCAACCGGCGTTCTATAGAAGGCACATAAAAGCCCAAAGTTTAACGAGTTTTGGCATCTAACCCGTATAAATAAGACTGGTAATCGTAACTCCCCAAATCGAAGGGATATCTTTGTCTACCTCCGCTCCCGGCATCGGCTCGCTCCCCGCGCTCTGCGTCGACCTTGACGGTACTCTGGTCAAATCCGACACTCTGGTCGACTCGACCCTTGCACTCGCACGCCGAAATCCGGCTGCTCTTCTCCAGCTTCCGCGCTGGCTGACCGAGGGGAAAGCCGCCCTGAAGCGCCATATCACCAGCAATGTCGAGCTGGATGTCGCCCATCTTCCTTACAATCGCGAGTTGCTACAGTATCTAGAGCAGCAAAAAGCCGCTGGCCGTTCCATTTATCTCGCCACTGCGGCCGATTCCGTATTGGCCCACCGCATCGCCACCCACTTCAATCTCTTCGCCGGGGTTCTTGCCTCCGATGGCACAACTAATCTGGCCGGTTCCAACAAGCTCGCTGCGTTCCGGCAGACCTTCGGCGATGATTTCACCTATATCGGCAACGCTCGGCCCGACCTTACGCTCCTGCAAAACTGCAAAGAACCGATGGTGGCCAACCCCACGGCAGGCCTGCGTTCTGCGCTCCGCGCCAATGGGATCGTTCCCGTCCGCTCCTTTGAAGAACGAGTCAGCCCCCTTCGTGCGTGGCCGAAGGCCATCCGCATTCACCAGTGGGCAAAGAACACGCTGATCTTTCTGCCGCTTCTGCTCGCCCATGCGTGGGACAAAGCCCTCTTTGCCGGCGCGTTCATCGCCTTTCTCAGCTTCGGTTTGTGCGCGTCCGGAACTTATATCGTCAACGATCTATTGGATTTAGAGGCAGACCGCCAGCATCCGCGCAAAAGGAGACGGCCATTTGCCTCAGGCGATCTGTCTGCGATCAGCGGCGTTGCCGTCATCGCGCTCTTCCTGGTTGCCTCGGTCTGCCTCGCCATTCTTCTTCCCCACGTCGTGGAACTCATCTCGCCCTCTCTCGGGCTCGCGCGGCCATATCATTTCCTCGAATGGCTCGGGATCTATGCGGTGACGACGCTGGCCTACTCGCTTCGGCTCAAGCGGGCGGTCATGGTGGATGTGATTGTGTTGTCGGGGCTCTATACCATTCGCATTCTCGCCGGTTCGGCTGCCACAGGGGTTGCCGTCTCCACCTGGCTGGCCAGCTTCAGCATCTTCTTCTTCCTGTCGCTGGCATTCGTCAAGCGCTATGCGGAGCTTGAAAATCTGCGCGAGCGGGGCGGCGTAACCGCAGGGGGGCGCAGCTACCATGTCTCCGATATCGAACAGCTTCGCAGCTTCGGCTCCGCCAGTGGCTATGTCTCGGTTGCTGTTCTTACGCTCTACATCTCCAACTTGAACGCCGTCGAGCTTTACCACCACACCAACCGGCTCTGGCTGCTGGTGCCGGTTCTGCTGCTTTGGATCAGCCTGCTTTGGCTGCGTGCCTCGCGCGGTGAACTCGACGAAGATCCCGTTGTCTACGCGGTCACCGACCGGCGTAGCCTGCTTCTCGGTCTGGCTGTAGTTGCCATCGTTCTTCTGGCGCTGTGAACCGACCTCCAGCAATTTCTGGCAATCAAATACGATATTGTTCCGGCCTGATTATTCACTTCCGGGTCCGTGCCGAGGCTTGCCTTCCTGTACATAGTTCCGGTTCCACTTAGGAATCTCGACCACATAAGTCCCCGGTTTTTCAATCACTGCCTGGCACCCGAGTCGCGAGTTCAACTGAATATCGGCAGCCGTCTCCATACGGTCAAGCTCCAGATCTTCCGGCTCGCTCACGCCTTGCATCCCCTCCTTCACCCACAGGTGACAGGTGGTACAGGCGCATACGCCGCCGCAGGCGTGGTCGAGAAAGATGTCATAGTTCTCCGCGACATCGAGAAACGACATGGGCTGCCCATGCCCTTCATACGGCAGGGAATCAAACGGAAACTCGACCGTCCGTCCCTCCGGCTCAAACGTGACCCGAACCATTCCTTCGCCCGCAGGCTTCGACAAATCCACAACTTCATTTTTATTGTTTTCAGACATAATCAATCTTCCGTCGACTCTCCGGCCGTAGCCTCATCGTTTATAGAATCTTCAATCCGCGCAGTCTCGGCTTCGACTTCAGCCTTAGAATCCAATACCTGCGCCTTTGCAAAGGGATGCGGCGCCGTCGGCCCCTCACCTATGCTCTCACCCGCGGCTCTCATCGTCTTGCCCTTCATCGCGCCGGAGACGGCAGTGTCCATCATCAGCTCCGCGAACCGCCGCGTGGCCTGATCCAGTCCCTCGATCGACTTTCGAATGAGCTTGTAATCTCCGCCTATTACCGCAGCCTTCAGCTCGTTGATCGCCTGTTCAATCTTCGCAATCTCATCTGAGGTCAGCTTCTGCCATGCCTCGTGCTTCCTGCCTTTTTCTACTGCCGTCAGAATCGTCTCAGCCTCGTTCTTTGCCTCAATGACCTGACGCTCTTGAATGTCCTGCTCGGCAAAATCGAATGAAGCGAGGATCATCGACTCCACCTGCTCATCGGTGAGTCCATAGGTCGGCTTGACTTCGACCTCGGCTTCCTTGCCGCTGCGCTGCTCGCGCGCGCTCACATGCAAAATGCCGTTGGCGTCGATGAGGAACTTCACCTCGATGCGCGGCAGTCCTGCCACCATCGGCGGAATCCCTTTCAGATCGAACCGCGCCAGTGACCGGCAATCCTTCGCTAGTTCTCGCTCTCCCTGCACGACATGGATCGCCACATTCGTCTGCCCGTCCACGCCGGTCGTAAAGTGCTCGGTCGCGCTCGCCGGAATCGTAGAGTTGCGTTGAATAATCTTCGCCACCACGCCGCCCAGCGCCTCGATCCCCAGCGAAAGCGGTGTGACGTCAAGCAGAAGCAGGTCCTCCGTAGCCGCCGAACCGCCAGCCAGAATCTGCGCCTGCACTGCCGCACCTAGAGCCACAACCTCGTCGGGATTCAGCTCGGTATGCGGCTTCTTGCCGCGCGCGCTCAGCCCGAACAACTCATCGACCAACCGCCGTACCGCTGGAATCCGTGTCGATCCGCCAACCAGCACGACCTCGTCGATCTGTTCCACCGACAAGCCGGCATCCTTCAAAGCCTGCTTGCAAGGTCCGGACGTCCGCGCAATCACGCCAGCCGACAGCTCCTCAAACTGGCTGCGTGTGATCTTGCGCTGATACCGCACGCTTCCCTCAATGATGGACAGCTCCACATCGAGCGCTGCTGTCTCTGCGTCCGACAGTCGAATCTTGGCTTCGATCACTGCCTTGCGAATCTTCTGCACTGTCTCGCCGTTGCCGCGCACATCCTCGCCAAGATCACCGGCGATGTCGTCCAACGCAATCGCAATCAACAGGTTGTCGATGTCGTCGCCGCCAAGGTGAGTATCTCCACCCGTGGCAATCACCTCGAAGATCCCTTCATGGAGCTTCAGGATTGAGATATCGAACGTGCCGCCGCCGAAGTCATAAACCGCGATCAGTCCATCCTTATTCTTGTTCAGACCGTAAGCCAGAGCCGCCGCCGTCGGCTCATTCACCAGGCGCAGCACCTCCAGCCCGGCGATACGCCCTGCATCCTTGGTAGCCTGCCGCTGGGCGTCGTTGAAGTAAGCAGGAACCGTAATGACCGCCTTCGTCACCGGGCCGCCAAAAAACCGCTCTGCATTCTTCTTTAACTGCATCAATACATAGGCTGAGATCTCCGGCGGAGTCATCGTCAGGCCGCCTACATTCAGCCGCAGCACCTCGCCGGGTTGCAATCCTTCGGCCAGCTTGAAGGGAAACAGCTTCAACTCCTCCTGCACATCGGTAAGGTCACGCCCCATCAGTCTCTTGGCGGAATAGACGGCGCTTGCCGAATCCGCCAGCAGGGTTCCGCGTGCGGCATTTCCTACGGCGACACCCTCATCGGTCCATGCCACGACCGACGGCACCAGCCGTTCGCCGTCCTCGCCTGGAATCACGACCGGCGTCTCCCCCTCCATAAACGCCACCAGCGAATTCGTCGTTCCCAGATCAATCCCTACAACACGTTGCTCAGCCATAACCTGCAAATCCTCTGTCGTTTCAATGCTCTTTCTATTGTCCTACAAATGGCGGTGATGGTATGCCCCGGTTACTTTAGATGCGCTCTCAGCCAAGATCCATTTACCGCACTTTTACGACAACCTCCTCAATTGCTATGGCATCCTTTCAAGCATGAGCGATCAAGTTATGAGCGGCTCTTCCACCCTTATCCCCTGTCTTCGCTACCGCGATGCTGTCGCCGCCATCGACTGGCTTGGTCGCGCCTTCGGACTTCAGAAAAATGCCGTATACATGGGGCAAAATAACACGGTCGCCCATGCCCAACTCACCTTTGGCGGCGGAATGATCATGCTTGGCTCGGTCGATAACGGCAGTGAGTACAGCAAGAATATCGTTCAACCCGATGAGGTTAACCTTCGCGAGACGCAGAGCCCTTACCTTGTCGTTCCCGATGCGGATGTAGTTTATGCGACGGCCAAAGCCGCGGGCGCGACCATCGTCGCCGATATTGCAGACATGGACTATGGTGGTCGCGCCTTCACCTGTCGCGACCTCGAAGGTCATCTCTGGAGCATTGGTACTTACAATCCATGGCAGTCCGAAGCGTTGGGTTAAAACAGCCCTTCAATACATTGCCGAGCCGTGATACCGTCTCTCCATGGAACTCAACCCCTACGAGAAATTCCTGGTCGGTCAGGAACCAATTCCCGTCCTCACGTCCACCGCCGACCGCCTCGCCGCGCTTACCGCTCCGCTCTCCGGCGCGCAGATCGACCGTACCCCCGCTCCGGGTAAATGGAGCATCCGCGAGATCGCCGCTCACCTTGCCGACTGCGAGATCGTCTTCAGTTTTCGTCTACGCCAAACCCTCAGCCAGAAACACGCGCTCATCCGCCCCTTCGACGAAAAGGCATGGGCTACGCGCTACGCCGCCTACGATCTGGATTCGGCACTGGCTCTCTTCAAAGCAGCCCGTAACTGGAACCTCCGGCTGCTCACCACAGTCTCCGAAGAAGACCGCCACCGTCCCACGACCCACCCCGAGCGCGGCACTATGACCTTCTGGACTCTGGTCGAAACCATGGCTGGCCACGATATCAACCACCTGCAACAGATCGAGCGCCTTGCTGCAATTTAGGCCAGCTACTCCAAAGCCTCGTTCACGTCACGTACAAGATTCCTTAAGTAGCTTCTTTTGTTCAGCAGAGCAACCATTGCATCGCGGGCAGTGGCCTTTCCTGTTTCATCACCGGCCTCAAGCGCCTCATCCCAACGCGCCCACAACCCCTCAAGCTCCGCCTGCGTCTCCACCATCTTTGCGTCGAACGAGTCCTTGGCCGTCATCAGATCGCGCCGCAGCTCCGGCTCATCCTCACCCATCTGCTTGGCGGCACGCATCTCCTGCAACTGCATGTTCAGCTCAAAGACCTCTTCGAGCAGCTCCGGTGGAACGATCTGCTTCTTCTGCCCGCCTGTCGCCCGGGCCGCATCGGTAGCTGCCTTCGACTGCTCCTCCAGCTCCACGCCCTCGAGCTTCAGGAGGTATTGCGTCCGCAGCACGGGATCTTTCAGAGCGCGGTAGGCATCGTTCAATTGAGACGATTGCGCCAGAGCAGCCTCCTGCTCCGCCACTGGTTTCGACGCAAAACGGTCCGGGTGCAGCTTGCGCGAGAGTACATAGAACTGTTTCTCGAGTGCAGCCGTATCGATCTGCAATTTGGACGGCAGATTAAAAATCTCGAAGTAGTTGGGCATAAGCAAAAGATCTCCGCCCTCATGGAGAGGACAGATTTAGAATACGGCAATGTCCTCGAAGTCTCTGCTGATGCTCGCCGCTGTCCTTGTTCTCCTTCCTGTCTCGCTGTCTGCACAGCAAATATCGAAAGCCCCCGCTGCCGCATCGGAATCCTCCTGGCAGGCGGCCATCAAAGCTCGTCGCGAGCAGCTCATTCAGCAGAACGGTCCCGGCACCGACGTTGCACTTCGCAACCAGTTGCTCGCCATGCGCGATAAAGATCAGGCAATACGTGGTTTCGCTGGAGGCAAACAAGTCTCCGGCATGACACCCGACATGATTGCGAAGATGCCCGCAACCGATGCCGAGCTTACGCAAGAGCTCAAGCAAATCGTCGACCAGAAGGGCTGGCCCACCATCTCTCTCGTCGGCATCGACGCCTCCAACGGAGCCATGCTTGTGCTTACGCACAGCGCCGACCACGCCTGGCAGGCGAAGTTGCTACCGCAGCTCGAACAGCTTGCCGATGCGGGACGAATCGACGCTTCGCAGCTTGCGCTGGTGATCGACAAGGAACTGATCGCGGAAGGGAAGTTACAGCGCTACGGCACGCAGTTCAAGTTCGTCAACGGAGAGATGGCAATGTACGGTGTCGAAGATCCCGGTGACCTCGACCGCATCCGCGCGCGGGCGTTGCTACCGCCCATCGACGTCTATAAGCAGACGCTGTCGCAGATCTATCATCTGAAGGCGAGCAACGCCATCGTTAGCCCTACTTCGCCAACGGCAAAAGAGAATTAAGCGGTAAAGCTCGACCCGCACCCGCAGCTCTTGGTAGAGTTCGGATTGATGAAGTTAAATCCCTGCCGCATCAGCGTCTCTTCAAAGTCCAGCACCATACCGTGCAGATAGATAAAGCTCTTGGGATCGACAAAGACTCGGATTGGCGCACCGTTCGTAGGATCTCCCACCGTTTCGATCCCAGCGCCAAACGAGTATACGCGGTCGCGTTCACGAGGCTGTGAATCGAAGCGAATGTTGTAGCTCAGTCCCGAGCATCCACCACCCTGAATGCCGACACGCAGACCACCCTGCTCGGGCGACACGCCTTCCTTCGCCATGGCGACGCGAATCCGCTTCAGCGCCTTCTCCGTAATCTGGATGCCCTTCTGCGCAGGCTCCTGCCCCTCGGCTGTCAAGACGGTCATCCCAGCCAGCGGATTCTTCGTATCTCCACCCGGACCAGCCGCATGGGCTGCTCTGCTCGTCTCGGTTTGTAGACTTACCATCGCCATCATTCACATCCTCAACAAAACGACCACGGATTTACGTGGACTGCACGGATAAGAACAGATCGATCCCGAACGTTCCATCCGCGACTATCCACACTGATCCGCGGTCGCACCCTGCTTTGAAACTAGTGAGCCGCAGTTGTAGCAGCCGCTGTCTCGGTGACGTTATTTTTCTTCTTCCAGTCGCCAATCGCCGCACGGATCGCATCTTCTGCGAGAACCGAGCAGTGAATCTTGACCGGAGGAAGCGCCAGCTCTTTCACGATGTCCGTGTTCGAGATCGCGAGTGCCTCGGCAACCGTCTTGCCCTTCACCCACTCGGTCGCGAGTGAGGAAGAGGCAATCGCCGACCCGCAGCCGAAGGTCTTGAACTTCGCGTCCTCAATCACCTGGGTCTCGGGGTTCACCTTGATCTGCAAACGCATCACGTCGCCGCACTCCGGCGCGCCGACCAGACCTGTGCCAACCTCGCTCGAGCTCTTGTCCATCTGTCCGACGTTGCGGGGATTGTTGTAGTGGTCAATTACCTTATCGCTGTATGCCATCTGATTCTCCTTGCCTGCCTGTTCTAATCTCTATTTGTTTGACGGACGCTGCGCCTAGTGTGCCGCCCATTCAATCTTGGTAAGGTCGATGCCTTCTTTAACCATCTCGTACAACGGAGAGAGCTCGCGCAGCTTCGATACCACGTCGATGATCTTGTCCGAAACGTAATCTACTTCGGCCTTGGTATTGAAACGTCCAAGCCCGAACCGGATTGAGCTGTGTGCCACATCGTCGCCAAGCCCCAAAGCCTTCAACACATAAGATGGCTCAAGTGTCGCCGAGGTGCAGGCCGAACCGGAAGAAACCGCGATGTCGTTGATTCCCATCAGCAGACTCTCGCCTTCGACGTAGACAAAGCTCATATTCAGGTTACCCGGCAGGTGGTGCTCCATGTTTCCGTTCACATGAACGTAGTCAAGCGCGTTCTCGAGCTTGTTCTTCAGGTAATCGCGAAGCTCGGTCTCACGCTTGGCCTCGGCTTCCATCTCCTGGCTGCAAATCTCGCAGGCAGCACCCAGGCCGACGATACCGGGGACGTTCAACGTGCCCGAACGCATGCCGCGCTCGTGGCCGCCACCGTTGATCTGTTCCGAAATCTGCACGCGCGGGTTGCGGCGGCGAACATACAGCGCGCCGACGCCCTTCGGCCCGTAGATTTTGTGGCCCGAGAGCGAGAGGACATCGATGTTGTCCTTCTGCACGTCCACGGGAATCTTGCCCACCGCCTGTACCGCATCGGTGTGGAAGATGATGCCCTTCTCGTGGCAGAGCTGGCCGATCTCGCGGATCGGCTGGACCACGCCGATCTCGTTGTTCGCGTACATGATCGAGATCAGGATGGTTTTGTCGTCGATGGCGCGCTTCAGGTCTTCGATGTCAATCAACCCATCGGCCTGCACCGGCAGATAGGTCACGCGGAAGCCCTGCTTTTCCAGCTTCTTGCACGTATCCAGAACGGCCTTGTGCTCAGTGACCTGGGTGATGATGTGGTTGCCGCGCTCGCGGTACATCTCGGCGATGCCCTTCAGCGCAAGGTTATTGGACTCGGTCGCGCCGCTGGTGAAGATGATCTCCTTCGAGGTCGCGCCAATCAGCTTGGCGATCTGCTCGCGTGCCTTGTCCACCGCCTGCTCGGCTTCCCAGCCGAACGAGTGGTTGCGGCTGGCCGCATTGCCGAACTTTGCTCCGAAGTAAGGCATCATAGCCTCCAGAATCCGGGGATCGAGAGGCGTGGTTGCATGGTTGTCCATGTAGATCGGCAGATGCACGCCCGCCGGCAGCGCTGTAGCAGACTCTGTAACTATCATCCCGTTATCGCTCATAATCGATGCTCATCTTTCTTGTCTTTTGAAATTCCCGAAATTTCAGTTGTCTCGTCGCTTTGCTCTCTGTCGCTAGATCGCAATGCTGACTAGTCCGCCGCCTACCGGAGCGCTTGCTCTGGGATGCTCCCCATCGGTTGCTTCGACCAGGTCAGCGATATAAATGCCGCTCAACAGGTCCTTGATGCTGTCGTTCACCTTGCGCAATGGTTCTTTGATGGTGCAGGTGCTGGTCAGGTCGCAGGCACCGTGAATCGTTATGCAACTTGTAATGAAAAGCGGCCCGTCAATCGCCCGGATCACCTCAAATGCCGAGATCTCGGCTGCAGGCCGCGCCAGAGCATAGCCGCCGTTGGTGCCCGCGTGCGAGACCAGCAGGCCGGCCTTGGCCAGCGTCTGCAGAATCTTGGCCAGCAGTTGGGGAGGAATGTGATACGCCTCCGCAATGTCTTTGGCGCTGTGCGCGCTGCCGCTTAGCTGCTCGGCCAGATACTTCAGGGCCATCAGACCGTAATCCGCTTTTTTAGTCAGACGAAGCATCTTAAATCTTGCCCTCGGACAGAAAATCGCCAGAATGCCGACAATTACAGTCCTAGATAGTGTACGTCCGGAACGGATGCCTTGCAACCAGCTTCGTCCCTATCGCGATTCCTGTGTTTGAACCGTGGATGTTACCGAAAACTCATTGAAAAGCGCCTTGACAAGCCGCTTCAAGACGGGCAGAATCCATACCATTCGCTCTCTCCATTCATGACTCCAAAGTGCAAACATCCCATCGTTAAAGTCGTCGCCCGCGAGGACGATGCCGAATTTGTTGAGTGCCAAAGCTGCGGAGAGGTATTTGATTCTGCAGAGTTTAGTGATATCGCCATCGAAGAGGCCGAGAACACTGACGAAAGCCCAGCCGAAGACTAGAGACGGCTAGACCACGGTAGGCTGTTGCGCGTTCATCCGCCGAAAGACAATCCAGGCATATTGGGCCGCTGACAGCGGAGCCATCACTGCGATGATCTCAAGCAGGCCGTCCCTCATCGCCGCGAGGTGATGCCATGCGAAGACCTTCTGGCAGAGCACTGAGAGTAAGGCGATGATCTGCATCAGTGTATTTAGTTTGCCGAACCAGCTCGGGCGAAAATCCCGCAGCGTCCCCGTAGCAAACAGCAGCGTTGCAATCAGCAGGATTCCCAGATCGCGGCTGAAGACCAGGACCGTAACATAGCGAGGCATCAGGCCGACATGCGTAAATACTACAAATAAAGTACTTAGCAGCAACTTGTCGGCGATCGGATCAAGGTATTGCCCCAGCGTCGTCTTCTGGCTCAGCCACCGTGCCAAAAGGCCATCGAGCGCATCGCTTACGCCGGCCAAAATAAACAGTGCCAGAGCTCCAGCGTACTGGGCGTCCATGATTTCTATGATAAGAAAAGGAATAATGAACAGCCGCAACATTGTGAGCAGGTTTGGAGCGGCGCGAAATTGCTTCAAAAAAGGCACAGTGGTCAGTCAATCTTAACCTATATCGTGCCTCTTGTTGCTCTAACCCTCTCACTCCATTTAGACTAAAAAAACGCACAGGCGCGTAGCTCAGTTGGTTAGAGCGCTACCTTGACACGGTAGAGGTCGTTGGTTCGAATCCAATCGTGCCTACCATATTTTTCAATCAGATACGAACATCTGATCCATTCTTACCCTTTTCCCCATTCCATTTCGCTATTGGACAAACGCGTTGCAGAGCAACGTGGCGAGAAACTGTCCCTAAGCCTCCAACTACCTGGAGCCAGCGGCGTGGCTGTAGATTCCCAATGTGGTCTTAATCTTAATATTGCTGTGACGCAGCGCCTGCGGGTGGAGACGGATCAGACCCATTCTGGAGATTGCGCTACACATCGGCTTCGGGAACTATTCGAATATCGGAAAGGCGGAATAGGCATTTGGCGCTCAATACATTCCTTATACGCAGTGCGCTCACCGGGGCACTGGGCGGCCTGCTCTTCGGCTTTGACACCGCCGTCATCGCCGGTACAACTCATGCGCTGACCGGGCAATTTCATCTCACTCCCTTTCAACTTGGCTTCACTGTCTCTATTGCGCTGTGGGGCACTGTCGTCGGTGCGATCTGCTCTGGAGATATCGGCCAACGCTACGGCAGTCGCGCCGTCCTGCGCGTCCTGGCTGTGCTCTACGTTCTCTCTGCCGCTGGCTGTGCATTGGCATGGAGCTGGCCTATTTTCCTCATTGCGCGCTGCATCGGCGGCCTTGCCATCGGAGGCTCTTCGGTGTTGGGGCCGGTATATATTGCAGAGCTTGCTCCCGCAAATTATCGTGGCCGCCTCGTCGGTCTTTTCCAGATCAATATCGTCGTCGGTATCCTGCTGGCTTACTTCTCAAATCTCGTCGTCGCATCGTTTCACCTGGGACTGAGCGAGTGGCGGTGGGAGTTCGGTGTCGCCGCACTGCCGGCAGTCTTCTTTCTGTTGATGCTCTTCGGCATTCCTCACAGTCCGCGTTGGCTCGTAATGCAGGGTCGAGTGGACGAAGCTCGTACCACGATTTTCGCCATAGGCGGTCCGGACGCGGAAGCCGAGTTAAATGCCATCGCAGCCTCCATTCACGCGAGTAGGGATAGCAGCAAAGAGCCGCTCTTCCGAAAGAAGTACCGCTATCCTATCTTTCTTGCGATTACCATCGCTGCCTTCAACCAACTCTCCGGCATCAATGCGGTGCTCTACTACCTCAACGACATCTTTGCTTCTGCGGGTTTCGACAGTATTTCCGGAGGAGTGCAGACGGTCATCATCGGCGCCGTCAATCTGGTCTCCACACTGTTGGCCATGGCGCTCATCGACAGGCTGGGTCGCAAGACATTGCTCCTCATCGGTTGCGTTGGCATGACGATTGGTCTTAGCGGCATCGCTACCACCTTTATCACTGGTCGCTGGCGCGGCGCGCTGATCTTCTTTCTCGGCGGATACATCGCCTCGTTCGCGCTCTCTTCAGGTTCCGTAATCTGGGTCTACGTGAGCGAGATCTTTCCGAACGCCATCCGTGTCAAGGGCCAAGCGCTCGGCAGCACCGTTCTCTGGGTCATGAATGGCATGATCTCTCTGATATTTCCTTCGCTGGCCGCCAAATCGGCCTCGCTTCCCTTTGTCTTCTTCGCTGTGCTCATGGTTGCCCAGTTTTTTATTACCCTTTTCCTCTTTCCCGAAACGAAGGGGCTTTCGCTTGAGCAGGTACAGGCGAAGCTCCGAATTGCAGAGAGTTAACTCCGCCGCATCGAAAGGCAGGACGAGAGGCGGCAGACGCCAATATGCCCTAGTTTTTTGATAATGGGGCGAAATATTGGGACGACGTAACCATCTACGACCTGAAATGTGTCGTTGCGGTGGCGCAGGAAGGAAGTGAATTACGTGCAGCGTGGCCGCCTATGCTGCGTGCCAACTCCCATGAGACAGATTGAGCTTCTTTCCGTAGAATGGCCGTGCTCTTTCAATCCATCTAAAGGCCGTGCCAGGATGAAACTATTTTTCATTGGAACGCGATCAATTTGCGCCGCTCTTCTTCTTGCATCAGCACCTATTGTTATGGCTCAGAAACAGCAAACGCGTGCCGAAGCTGGTAAGCCGACAGCGTTGGAGTGCGACTCGCTGATAACGCCTTTGGGCGATGATTCGAAGACGCCGCTTCTGTCGTGGGAGCTCGAGGATGGGCGCACCGGCGCAAAGCAGACGGCCTACAGGATTCTTGTTGCAAGCACGCCCGATCGGCTCGCGGGCGATCATCCCGATGTGTGGGACAGCGGCCGCGTCCAGTCAGACCGTACGGTGGATGTCGCTTACGGCGGCCCGCAGCTAGCGCCGGAGAAGCGCTACTACTGGCGCGTTCAGTCGTGGGACATGCATGGCAAGGCCTATCCGGCCAGCGATGCGAGCTGGTGGGAGACTGGCCTGCTCGAGCCGTCGAACTGGACCGCGCAGTGGATCGGCTATGAAGACGCCGAACAGGCCAGCCTGCGCGCGGCCCATGCGCAGTGGATCACCAATCCCTCGCCGGCAGATGTTCCGGCAAAAGGGGCCACGCGGCACGACTTCCGTCTGCGTTTCGATGCGCCCGCCGGAGTCAAGCGGGCGGTTTTATATGTTACCGGCGAAGATACGGTGACAGCGTGGATCGGCGGAGTGAAGGTGCTCAATCCCGAGACGCAACCGGCATGGGGACGCACTCCATGGAAGACATATACCAGGGTGGACGTCAGCAAAGAGCTGCATCCGGGCCAGGATCTTCTCGCCATCGAGGTAACGCGGTTCAATGGAGGCAATCAGGGGCGGACGCCGATGAGTGCTGCTCTATATATAGAGACGGCAGACGGCAGCAGCAAGGTGATCAAGACTGGAGATCAGGAGTGGAAGGCGCAGTTCAATGCGTCCGGCAACTGGTACACAGCGAATGACGGTGATGCGGACTGGGCCGACGCCATCCCCTATGCTCCAGAGAAGGATGCCTTTGGCGGACAGGACAAGCTTGGAGATCCGTTGCCGACCGCCGCAGTCGCAGCGTTGCGGCATAGCTTCCGGGTCAATAAGCAGGTAGCCTCCGCACGGCTCTATGCCACAGCGCTCGGAGCCTACAAGTTCAGCCTGAACGGAAAGCCTGTCGGCGATCAGGTCCTATCGCCAGGGTGGACCGACTATCGCGCTCGCGTGACCTATCAGGACTACGACGTGACCGCGCTTCTGCAAAAAGGAGAAAACGCTATTGGAGCCTACCTTGCGCCGGGCTGGTACTCGACTCCGCTGGAATGGATCGGGCAAGGGAACAACTACGGCGATACGCAGAATGCGCTGAAGGCGCAACTCAGAGTTGCATACACCGACGGCACCGTGGATTGGATCGCGACCGACTCATCATGGAAGGCAGATACCTCACCGATCCTCTCCGCCGAAATTTATAACGGCGAGACCTACGACGCACGTCGCCATCAGAAGGGATGGGATACGGCCTCTTTCTCTGATGCCGGTTGGCATTCCGTCGCGCTCGTCCATCCCAATGAGCCCGAGATACTATGGCAGTCGTTTCAGCCGATTCACGCCACGCAGGTTCTCCGGCCAAAATCGGTTACCATTCCGCGCCCCGGCGTTTATATCTATGACTTTGGTCAGGACTTTGCCGGAGTTCCCAGAATCCATGTTCAGGGAAGAGCCGGAACCAATGTGCAGCTGCGCTTCGGAGAGTTACTGAACCCTGATGGCACGCTCTATACAGCCAACCTTAGAAACGCCGAAGCCACCGACCACTTCATCCTCGCAGGCGGCGGCGTGGAAGAGTATCAGCCCACCTTCACCTTCCACGGCTTCCGCTACATGGAGATCACAGGGTTGCCCGCGGCTCCCAGTCTTAGCTCCGTGCAGGCTGTAGCGCTCAATACCGACGCTCCAATCACGGCGCAGATGAAGACCGGCAATGCGATGGTGAATCAGCTATGGAGCAACATCCTGTGGGGCCAGCGCTCTAACTTTCTAAGCGTGCCGACTGACTGCCCGCAGCGTGACGAACGTCTGGGATGGTCTGCGGACGCGCAGGTCTTCTGGCGCACTGCAACCTTCAATATGGATCTCGCAGCCTTCTCGCGAAAGTATGCCACTGATCTTCGTGGTACGCAGGTCGGAACCGCGATGTACGGCATCTATGCTCCCGGAACAGCGAAGCCGAATCCGGGCTTTGGCCCTGGCTGGAGCGACGCAGGCGTTATCGTCCCGTGGACCTCATGGGTCCAGAATGGCGATCAGGAGATCATCCGGCAGAACTGGGATGCAATGTCGAAGTACCTCGCAGCCATTCTCGCCGCAAACCCGGACTACATCTGGAAGAACGAAGGCGGCATTCCTTTTGGCGATTGGCTCTCTCCAACGGGGCCTACCTCGCAAGAGCTTGTGGCAACGGCCTATTGGGCCTACGACGTCTCTCTGATGCAGCAGATGGCCCACGCCGTCGGTAGAACCGAGGACGAGCAGACCTACGCTGCACTTTTCGAAAAGATCAAGGCGGCCTTCATTCAGGCTTACGTTCACCCCGACGGATTTGTTGGTGGGGAAATAAAGTCGAACCCGATGGCCGACGCTGGCGGCGACAGGCATAGCACAGGACCCGTCGAAACCCAGACCGGCTATGTTTTGGCGCTGCACATGAGACTGTTGCCCGACAACCTGCGCGCTGCGGCGGCCACAAGGCTGGTCAACCTGATCGAGGCAAATGGATGGAAGCTTGGGACAGGCTTTCTTGGGACACCGTATCTCATGGAAGAGCTTAGCGACTCCGGCCATGCCGACGTAGCGTACCGGCTTCTGCTGAACACGCAATATCCATCCTGGGGTTACATGATCGATCACGGTGCAACCACCATGTGGGAGCGCTGGAACGGCGACAAGATGATCGCCGATCCCGGCATGAACTCCTTCAACCACTATGCATACGGAGCTGTGGGCGAATGGCTCTACCGTTACGCCGCCGGTATCGACGCGACAACCGCAGACGCCGGTCTGCACACGATCGTGCTTCATCCGAACTTCGACGCTCGCCTGGGCAAGATGGACTTCTCCTACGAATCTCGATACGGCACGGTCCGTTCGCAATGGACAGTGAACGGAGACAGCGCAGCGTGGCATGTCACCATTCCACCGAACACGAGCGCACGGTTGCCGATCTCTGACGCTGACGCAGCGAACTACGTGATCGATGGCAAGCCGCTCTCAAAGAGTCCGCTGGTAAGAAAAGGCAGCGACGAGAACGTCTATGAACTCGCTGCTGGAAGCTATGACTTTACTGTGAGGTTGAAGAATCCATAGCAAAGACATCCTCAGATTTACAAAAGTGACCATGTCCGAAAACCGCTAATTTAGCTCGTCCTGCGTGAGAGGATTGAGCTATGGAACTACCCGATAAGGTCGTCTGTTATCGAGCGCTGCAGAGCCGAGACACCCGTTTTGACGGGCTGATCTTTGTCGGCGTCACCTCGACGGGGATCTATTGCCGGCCAATCTGTCCTGCCCGTACGGCAAAGTTCGAGAACTGCCAATTTTATGGATCGGCGGCAGCGGCGCAGGTCGCCGGTTTTCGTCCTTGCCTGCGTTGCCGCCCCGAGACTGCGCCTGATATGGCCTCCTGGCGCGGCACATCGAATACGGTCTCGCGTGCCCTTGCATTGATCGCAGAAGGTGCTCTCGACGGCGATGCCGCAAGCGTCACACGGTTGGCCGATCGTCTGGGAGTAGGCGAGCGTCAGCTTCGCCGCCTCTTCCTGCAGCATCTCGGAGCTTCGCCGATCTCCGTCGCGCAGACGCGGCGCGTTCTCTTCGCTAAGCAGCTCATTCACGAGACCCGCATGCCGATGGGTGAGGTTGCGTCTGCATCGGGCTTTGGCAGCACGCGGCGATTCAACGAGACATTTCAAAACTTGTTCCATCGCCCTCCCATCGCACTCCGGCGCAAGACGTCTGCAGCTACTGTCGCCGCGGATGCGGGTGTAACGCTGCGAATCCGATATCGTCCGCCCTACGACTGGGAGTCGATCCTCAAGTTCTTCGAAGCGCGAGCCATCCCCGGCGTCGAGGTCGTTGAGAACAACCGTTACCTGCGTACTGTCGAGGTGCGCGGGCAAACCGGGAGCATTGAGGTCTGGAACATCCCAGAGCGACAGAGCCTCGGCGTCACCATCCGATTTCCAGATGTGAAGTTGCTACCGGTCATCGTGGCCCGCGTAAGACGCCAGTTTGACACCGGCGCAGATATCGAGACCATCGAGGCGCACCTGAGCAGCGATCCTCTGCTGAGGCCGCTGATCAATCAGCGCCGTGGACTGCGTGCGCCCAGTGGATGGGACGGCTTTGAGTTGGCGATTCGCGCCATCCTCGGCCAGCAGATCAGCGTCACTGCCGCACGCGGCCTTGCAGGAAGACTCGTCGAGCTTCACGGCAAGCCCGTGTCTAAGGAATATGCGATTCATCCAGCGCTGACACATGTCTTTCCCACGGCGAAGCGACTTGCAACAGCGACGGAGATCGGCCTGCGCATCCCAGGTGCGCGGCAGCAGGCCCTGCGCGCAATTGCTGAGGCATCCGTCGCAGACCCGAATCTCTTCAGCCCGTTCGGCACACTCGAAGAGACAGTTGAGCGGCTGAAGACCATTCGCGGTGTCGGCGAGTGGACGGCGCATTACATCGCTCTGCGCGCTGTTCGCGAGATGGATGCATTTCCCTCGTCCGACATCGGTCTGCTGCGCGGTGCTGCAGCACTCGCTGAAGGAGGCAGACCGAATGCCATGAGTCTGCTCAGCCAGGCCGAATCGTGGCGGCCGTGGAGAGCCTATGCCGCGCAACATCTCTGGGCGGTCGATCCGGCTCTGATCTCGATCAAACGAACTTCGGAATTAAGACCTTCTCCGATGAGGGATCGAGTTTGAAGATCCTTTGCGGAGTGTTCCGGCGACAAAGCAAGGCTAGTCTGTGTATCGAATCGCTCGTGTCTTGCATACAGAAAAGACCTGAGCAAGAAGGAGACCTTTATGTCCGTGAAAGAGCACTTCCTGATGGAATCCCCGCTGGGAACGCTAACCTTGGTCAACACCGACGGAGTCCTCAGCGGTATCTACATGCCGGAGCACAAGCGCGGCCCCATGCCCGAAGCTTTGGGTACTCGAGTACGTTCAGGCTTCGAGCAGGCTGCCGCCGAGCTGCAGGAGTACTTCGAGCAAGGCCGTACGATGTTCACGCTTCGGCTTGCACCCGAAGGGACATCCTTTCAGCAGAACGTATGGAGGCATCTTCGCAAGATCCCCTATGGAGAGACGCGAACCTATGCCCAGCTTGCCGATGCCATCGGCAACCGTGCAGCGATTCGCGCCGTCGGTCTGGCCAACGGCCGTAATCCGATCAGCATTGTCGTTCCATGCCATCGAGTCATCGGAAGCGATGGCAGCCTGACAGGCTATGCGGGTGGTCTTGAGCGAAAGAAATTCTTGCTCGAACTTGAGGGTGTTGCACAACTGCGTCAGCTTGAACTTGTCTGAGAGCAATCAAAGCCATCCAGACACTTTGTCCAGTGGTCAACTATAGGCTCACCTCTTGCGACAGCTCCCGGTAGGCAGTAATCAGACCTTCGAGGGTGAACGCCCGGTTGAGCCCACTGGGATTCGGCAGCACCCACACCTGTGCTCCGCCGAATCGCATACTCTGTCTGCCCCAGCGGACCTCCCGTTGATCGAAGATTGCAGCGCACGCAGGCTTGCCCAGGAAGGCGATATAGCGCGGACTATATCGCCTGATCTTCTGTTCAAGGCCAGGGCGCGCGTTAATAAAGTCATCTCTTCTAAGATCGCTCGCACCAATGGTCGGTCTATCTACCGCCGAGGTAAGCCCGCAGCGATAGTCGAGCAGCGAGGCGGCATTTTGCGGAATTAGCTGCTCCGGCGTGAATCCCGAGAGATGAAGCGCTCGCCAGAACCGGTTGCTGCGACTGGCGAAGTGATAGCCGACTACCGCCGAACTCATCCCGGGATTGATTCCGCAGAAGACCACGCTCAAATCTTTTGCAAGGATGTCAGCAAGCCCTTGAACCGGATGGCCTTTCGAGAGAGAGAAGCCGCCCATCGTGGGCTCAATCATCTCCTGTCTCATCGAACCTTTTCGCGTCGCCATCTCTCAGACGTGTGTGCTCTTCGCTGCCTGGGCATTCTGGATAAACGTACGCAGCTTCTCGGGATCTTTGCGACCCGGGCCTTTTTCAACGCCGCTGGCCACATCCACACCCCAGGGGTTCAGTTCAGAGATCGCCTTTGCTACGTTGTCTGGACGCAGACCTCCAGCGACAATCATCTTCAATCGGCTGCCGCCGCTTTGCAGAACCTCTCGTGCTGCGGCCCAGTCAAAGGAGACGCCGGTTCCACCGGTTGCCTGGCCTACCTTGGAGTCGATCAGAACACGCTCAATGACGGCGCCCGCCTGAATAGCGTTCAGCCGTTGCCGCACTGCCTTCGCGCTCTCCTCGCCCGCATCTACCGACCAATGGACGGTCTGAATGATCCCTATCTTCCCCTCGAAGAGGTCGTTTAAACGCCGTGCCAGAACAAGCTCTCCGCCGCCGTGAAGTTGTACTGCGGTCAATCCCGCCTCGCGCACAGAGGCTGCAATCTCTTCGGCGTAGAGCGAATCGAAGACCCCGATTCGTTCCACGTTTGTAGGCAGGTGCGGTGTAATCTGCGCGACGTCTTTTGCCGTGACTCGCCGACGGCTGGGCGCAAAGACAAAGCCAACCGCATCGGCTCCCAGCTCTGCTGCCATTTGTGCATCGTCAAGGTTCGTGTTCGCACAGATTTTGATCCACATCGCTTAAATCTCCGCCGGGCATTCGCACGCGAGCAAAGCGGCCAGCGCTGCTCCCGGGTCCGGCTGTCTCATCAATGCCTCCCCCACCAGGAAGGCCTCATATCCGGCTGCGCTGTAACGCGCAATATCTGCCGCCGATCCGATGCCGCTCTCTGCCACCATCAAGGTGTCTGCCGGCTTCCACTGGGCAAGCTCGATCACCAGCTCCGGTGAGACGGTAAAGGTTCGCAGATCGCGACTGTTTACCCCGATCAACTTAAAGCCCAACTGCACGGCACGCTCCAGCTCCTGCCGGTCATGCACCTCGCACAGCACATCGAGACCCATGCGCGCCGCCTCGTCACGCAACTCAGTCAGCATCGGATCGGTAAGGGCGGCCACGATCAACAAAATGGCGTCGGCCCCGGAGGCCCGCGCCTCCAGCAACTGAAAGCGGTCGACCATAAAATCTTTGCGCAGGCAGGGAATCTTCACCGCTACCGAGGCGACTTCGAGATACTCCAGCGAGCCCTGAAAGAAGGCTTCGTTCGTCAAGACAGACAGCGCTGCCGCCCCCGCCGTTTCAAACATACGGGCCAGACTCTCCGGGTGAAAGTCGCCTCGAATCAATCCCTTCGAAGGAGAAGCCTTTTTGATCTCAGAGATGATAGCGGGCCGTTTCGCGGCGGCTGCGCGCAGTCCTGCGGCAAAGCCGCGCGGCATATGAGCGGCCGCCCTCCGCTCGAGCGCTGCATAGTCTGCTGTGGTCTTGCGTGCGTCTACCTTTGCCCGGGTGTCCGCAAGAATCTCATCGAGCTTTGTCGCCATACTTTCATTCTACCGATTGTGGGGAGAATCCCGCTGCGAGCCCCCGCAACTCCCCAAGCGTCATCTCGACCGGAGCGGGGTACGAGATAAAGTCCTCACTCCTGCAAGCAATCAGCTGCAAAATGTGCAGGCCAGTTAGAATCAGAGGCGATGGCTACGCGCGTTCGTTCTTACTCGAAGATCAATCTGGGGTTGGCGATTGGGCCTGCGCGGGCTGATGGGTTTCATGCTCTCACGACGTTGTATCAGACATTGGATCTGCATGATGTAGTTACAGTTACGGCGCGACAGGCAGCCAGCACGCGCCTTACGCTGACCAGCAATCATCCCCGGGTTCCGCTCGACGGCCGAAATACCGCCTGGAAGATCGTCGAAAAATGTCTGGAGCGTTTGGGTGTAGCTGCCGAGGTTGAGGTTTTGATCGAAAAAAGCCTTCCGATTCAAGGTGGTATGGGTGCAGGAAGCGCAAACGCTGCCGCGGCGCTGATCGCGCTCGAGCGGGAGCTGGGAGTGGCGCTGCCGGGTACGGAGCGGCTGGAACTGGCCGCCGCTGTCGGCTCGGATGTGCCGCTATTTCTGTTGGGCGGCGCGGTTTTGGGGTTGGGGCGGGGGGAGCAGGTGGTTCCGTTGCCCGATATGCCGCCAACAGCCTGCCTGGTCGTGGTGCCGAACGTGGGCGTCTCGACGCCGCAGGCCTTTCGCGACTGGGACACGCTGGCTGCCGGGGATGGATTGACGCCGTCTGTTGAACACGATAGACTTATGAAGTTGAGCCTCGCTTATGCATCCTTGTATGCAGAGCCCGGCACTTCCGGTATCGTTCGCAACCTCAGTCCTGAGAAAAAACAGGGAGACTCTGATGATGTTCAGGGTGGTGTGCGGAACGATCTCGCGGAGAATACCCTTCTCTCGCTTGTCCGCACCGGGGTTGAAAACGACTTTGAAAAGGTCGTCTTTCCTGCTTATCCCTCCTTGCGTGAAACCAAGCGTTTATTGATGGGTACCGACTCTGAAGCTCCTGCTTTGTATGCGGCGCTTTCGGGCTCGGGTTCGGCTCTGTTTGGACTTTACCGGTCCGATGCAGAAGCGCGGATAGCTCAACAGCGTGTCCAGTCGGCTGTAACGCAGGCTGGGGTCAGGACTTTGCTGACGGAGACTTTGCCCAGGGCGGCTTACTGGGAGAGAATGTTCGCAGGGTAGCCTGGCCGGCAATCGCAGGCCGGCGGCATACTGGGCGATCGACTAACGGTAGGTCAAGAGACTTTGAATCTCTTTGTCTAGGTTCGAATCCTAGTCGCCCAACCAATATGTCGACGCCGGATGCAACGGAGTTCAGGGTTTTTGCGGCAGCAATGTGCCGCAGGAGTAGAACGGTTTTTGGTTCGCAGCAACATGGCGAACAAAGAAGTGAAGTTTTGAAGGAACATCGTCTTTAGCTTTCGCAGTATTCGCAACAAGGATTTTTCGAGAGACCTACGGGGCCGCAACAAGGCTTCGCGAGACAAGGCAGCAGGAACTACCAAGGTCAACCAGCCTGGAGGGTTTCAACGTGAACGAACAAGACACGACTGCAGTTCTTTCCCCTGTTTCAGGGCAGGCTGAGGAGACGGAAACGGGCTCCCAGTCTGCGCCAGCGCCAGCCGCTCAGGGCACGCATAGTAAGGCGTCGCGGTCAGCCGACGCGCCATCGTCGGAGAAGAAGCGCTCCGGCAAGCTGGGCGAGAGCAAGCGCATTAAGATTTTTTGCGGATCGTCCAACCCCGCACTGTGCGAGGAGATCTGCAAGTTCGTCGGTGTGCCGCTGGGCGAGACCCGGTTGCAGAGATTCTCCGACGGCGAGGTTCACTTTCAGCTGCTCGAAAACGTTCGCGGCGCGGACGTCTTTCTGGTGCAGCCTACGTGTTTTCCGGTCGATCAGCATCTCGTCGAGCTGTTGATCATGATGGATGCGCTGAAGCGCGCATCGGCCGGACGCATCACGGTTGTCATGCCGTACTACGGCTATGCGAGACAGGACCGCAAGGACCGGCCTCGTGTGGCGATTACATCGAAGCTGGTTGCCGATCTTCTCACCACGGCTGGTGCAAACCGGGCGTTGCTGGTCGATCTGCATGCAGCGCAGATTCAGGGTTTCTTCAATATCCCGGTGGACCACCTGTTTGCCAGTCCGGTGCTGGTGAGCTACTTCCGGGATCTGAACCTCTCGAATCTGACGGTGGTTTCGCCGGATGCGGGCGGCGTGGAGCGGGCGAGATTCTTCGCCAAGAAGTTGGAAGTACCGTTGGCCATCGTCGACAAGCGGCGGACCGACATTAATGTAACTGAGGTGATGAACGTCATCGGCGATGTAAAGGGCCGGACGTGCCTGATCCTCGACGACATTATCGACACCGCCGGAACCATGGTGAAGACGGTGGATGCGCTGCTCGATCAGGGCGCGGAAAAAGTTTATGCGTGCGCGACGCATGCGGTGCTGTCCGGGCCGGCAGTTGAGCGTATCGCAAATTCACGATTGGAAGAGCTGATCGTGACGAATACCATTCCGCTGCGCGAAGATGCGCTGCGGGTGCCGAAGATTAAAGTGCTTTCGATCGCCGGGCTGTTGGGACGCGCTATCGAGAGCATTCATATGGAGACCAGCGTTAGCACGCTGTTCAACTAGCGGTTTATCTCAACGAGCAGTAAAGGGAGCGAGGCTCAACCTCGTGCCCGAAAGGAAGAAGTTTCGTTATGGCAACAGAGACAGTAGTCGCAACACCTCGTACAGGCAAGTTCAACAAGAATGCGGCTCGCCGCGTTCGCGTCGCCGGCAAGATCCCTGCCGTGGTTTATGGCGCAGGTCAGGATGCGGTCGCGGTTGCGGTCGATCCGAAGGCGATCACCAAGATTCTTCACTCGGACTCCGGCCACAACACCATCTTCGATCTGAACGTCGAAGGCTCGGCTGTGGTCAAGGCCATGATTGTGGACTGGCAGAATGAGCCGCTCAAGGGCCGTCTGCTGCACATCGACCTCAAGCGGATCGCGATGGACAAGGCGATGCGCGTCTCCGTGCCAATCCAGCTTGTAGGCACTGCAACCGGCGTGAAGAACCAGGGCGGCATCCTAGATCACGTTCTCCGCGAGGTCGAGATCGAGTGCCTTCCGGGTGATATTCCGAGCCACTTGGACGTCGATGTCACCGGCCTCGAGTTGCATGGCGTGATTCGCGTCTCCGACCTGCCGCACTCGGGCAGCATCAAGTTCCTCGGCGATGAGAATGCAACCGTTGCTCACGTCACCGCGGTCAAGGAAGAGGCTCCGGCTGAGGTTGTTGCCGCTGCTCCGACCGAGCCCGAGGTTGCCAAGAAGGGCAAGACGGATGCGGAAGCTGCTCCGGCTGCCGATGCCAAAAAGAAGTAATGTGACGGTGGTCTTGAAGCTGATAGTGAACTTCGAGGCCGCCATCGCAAGGTTTGGAAGGGAAGCGTTCGCGTGAAGCTGATTGTCGGACTCGGCAACCCCGGGATTGAGTATCAGTTCACACCGCATAACGCCGGGTTTCTTGCGGTAGACCGCATCGCAGACGATTGCGGTGTGTCGCTCACCAACCGGCGGGGACGAGCGCTAACGGCGAAGGCAAGGCTGGCAGGGGAAGAGATTCTGCTGGCAAAGCCTGAGACGTTCATGAATCTGAGCGGGCTTTCGGTGGCCGCGCTGGTTCAGGAGTTGGACATCGCTATTCCGTCGACGGACCTGATCGTCCTGTATGACGAACTGGCGATTCCGCTGGGCACGATTCGCATCCGCGAGCGTGGCTCGGCGAACGGGCACAACGGGGTGAAGTCGATCTCCGGTGCGCTCGGAACGGAAGAGTGGCTGCGCATCCGCATCGGCGTTGGGAAACCGGCGCTCGAGGATGGCAGAGAGATCAAGGCGGGCGGCAAAGATTATCTGCTGTCGCCGTTCCGCAAGCAGGAGCTTGCGGTGTTGGATGAAGTGCTCGACCGCGCACGCAGCGCTGTCGAGGTGGTACTGACTAAAGGGGTTGGTGCTGCAATGAACGAGTTTAACCGCCGGCCTGACGAACCCGAGAAGGGAACGGAAGGGTTGAACGGGAAGTAGCAATAGCTGATTTTCCAAACCGGACCGGCAGACGATACGCCGGCACGGTGCGAAGTAGAACTTCGCAGAAAGAAGTAAACGAATGAATCGCACTTACGAAATTATGTTCATCGTCCGCCCGGACGTTGAAGAAGCAGAGATCGACAAGCTCATCGAAGGATTCTCGTCCAACGTCACCAGTGGCGGCGGCGAGGTCAAGAGCGTCGAGAAGATGGGCCGTCGCCGGCTCGCCTACACCGTTCGCAAGTTCAACGACGGCTTCTACATCCTGTTGACCATCGCCGCCGAGGGCTCGCTGATCACCGAGATCGAGCGTCGCCTCCGCGTCTCCGAGCAGGTGATCAAGTTCATCACCGTGCGCATGGACGAAGAAGAGAAGCGCCTCGCCAAGGTGAAGGCCCTGCGCGACTCCAAGGTCAAGCGCAGCGCACAGCCGGCTGCTGCATCGTCGCAGGCTCCTGCTGCCGAGAGCGCAGAGGAAGCTCCTGACGCCGCTGCCGCGCCCGTCGAGAACGCCGCCGTCTAGCTTCATCGCCACAAGATCTGCGATGCCTGCCTGACGCCGCATCGCGCAACGTTTTACGAATCGCTTGATCCCACTTCCGTTCGGCCCTCCGGGCCAAATGTTCAGAGACTCCATCGCGGGTCTGGAGCGGGTGAGAGCACAACGTACCTGAGAGGGAAACACACATGGCTGACGAAACCAGCACGCAATCATCTGAGCAGCAGGCACCTTCATCTCGTCCCGCGCACTCCGGCCCCGGAGCAGGCGCTCCGCGCACACCCCGTCCCGGCGGATCGGGCGGCCCCGGTGGCCGCAAGTTCTTCCGCCGCAAGAAGGTCTGCAAGTTCTGCACCGAGAAGATCGACGCCATCTCCTATCGCGACGTCCGTCTGCTGCAGGGCTTTGTGGCAGAGCGCGGCAAGATCGTTCCGCGCCGCCTCACCGGCGTTTGCACCCGGCACCAGCGCCGCCTGAGCCTGGCGATCAAGCAGTCGCGCAACATCGCCCTGCTTGCGTTCGCCGCACGCTTCTAGTTGCCCGCAAGCCGGGCTTTACGAGTCACGCAAGGCTGGCCTACGAGATACGCCAGACAGGAATCGGAGAAACTGCAATGGAAGTCATTCTGAAGGAAGACGTAAACAAGCTCGGACACCGTGGCGATGTGGTCAAAGTCGCCGACGGCTACGGGCGTAACTATCTGCTGCCGGGCAAGCTCGCCATCGAAGCGAACGCCGCCAACAAGGCAGTCATCGAGCAGATGAAGGCCTCCGCCGTTCGCAAGTCGGCCAAGGAGAAGACTGAGTCCGAAGCTCTTTCGGCACAGCTCAACGAAGTGGAACTGGTATTCGAGCGCAAGGTTGGCGAGCACGAGCATCTCTTTGGCTCGGTAACCTCCGGCGACATCGCGCACCAGCTCGAAGAGAAGGGCTTCAAGATCGATCGTCGCAAGATCTCTCTCGAAGAGCCGCTCAAGACCATCGGCGAGTACCACGTTCCGGTCAAGCTGCATCGCGAAGTGACCAGCCACATCAAGGTCACGGTCAAGGGCGATCAGCCGGAAGCCGAAGCAGTCGCAGCCGAGTAATCTGCTCCAACCGTTTTAATTGCAAAGAGCGCATCTGTCTTCGCGGGTCTTCCCGCAAAGGCGGATGCGCTCTTTGTCTTTTGAACCCCCATCGATCGGCATCTCGGTTGGAGCGAAATATCCCTGTATTTTTTCTTTCTTGGGTATCTTTACTCGTACTTCAGCGTCTGCACTGGATCGAGTTTTGCCGCGCGGTTGGCGGGAAGCGTTCCGAAGAGAATGCCGACCAGCATCGACGTGCCCAATGCAATCACCGCTGACCACAGGCTGATAGGAATCTTGTAGGGCGTCAGCAGGCTGACCGAGAGCGGCAACGCCAGCCCCAGTATGGTGCCGACTAATCCTCCCGCCAGCGACAGGAAGACAGCTTCGGTGAGGAACTGGAGGCGAATCTCGAGGCTGGTGGCTCCGAGCGCCTTGCGGATTCCGATCTCCCTGAGACGGGCCTGCACATTGGCCAGCATGCTATTCATGATGCCGACGCCGCTGACGATCAGGGTAATGCCTGCTGCCAGCGACAACACGACCGTAAGCATATCGGCGATCTTCGCCATGATGCTCAGAAATCCCGTCATGATGAACGGATAGTACGAAGAAGATGGACGATGGCGGCTCTTGATGATCGCCAGAATCTGCTTGGAGGCCGGAAGCACGTCGGCCGCATCGCGCATGGTGAAGAAGATCTCCTTCACCTTGTCGCTGCCTGTAAAGTAGCGGGCGACGGGATAGGGAACCAGCAGCGTCTGGTCGCTGATCTCGGAGAGGCCGAAGGTTGCAACGCTCTCCTTAAAGACGCCAATGATGATGAAGGGGATCCCTTCCACCGTGATATTGTGGCCGACTGCTCCTGAGCTGCTGCCGAACAGCGACTTGGCAAAAGGTTCAACGATAACGGCGACCTTGGTGCGCGAGACCGTGTCCTGATCGTCGAAGAACCGCCCCGCAATGACTTCGAGATTTCGCACCTGCTTATACTCAGGAGAAACGCCGAGCAGCATAGCGTCCCTGGTCACGCCGCCGCCGATGCCGACGTTGTAATGGACCTCCAGCATGGGCGACGAGGCAACGATGTCCGGCACCTGTTCGAGGACGGCATTCATATCCTCATAGGTCATCAGGTCAGGGGTGGTGGTGTTGTTGGGGCCGGGCTGGGTGCCGCCGACATACTGCATCTCGACCTTGTTGGGCCCGATGCTGGTCAACTCGTTTAGGGCGTATTCCTTGCCGGTTTTGCCAATGGTGACGACCAGAATGATCGAGGCCGAGCCGATGACCATGCCCAGCATCGTCAACATAAAGCGGATCTTATTGGCACGAAAGCTGTCGACGGCGAGTCGCACAATTTCGCTGAAGAGCATGGTCGAACGCGCACTGGCCAGCGTGC
The DNA here is from genome assembly GCF_014640335.1 of Edaphobacter dinghuensis. Lineage (NCBI taxonomy): Bacteria > Pseudomonadati > Acidobacteriota > Terriglobia > Terriglobales > Acidobacteriaceae > Edaphobacter > Edaphobacter dinghuensis. The sequence continues at coordinate 1,111,569 of NZ_BMGT01000001.1, forward strand.
GTTCGAACGAGCCCGATTTTGGGGAAGAGGTGATCGCCATCGTCTTAATGATTTGACTCTGTTAAATACAGATTCGACTTTTAAAGTATCGCAGCGGTGCACCCTTTCCTGCTAACTTTTACGGCCGAAGGGATGGCCTAAGCTACCTCGTTGACCAGCGTGCCAATCGGATCGATGACGATGCGAATTTGGTCTCCGCTGGCAAGAGTAAAGGAGTCGGGCGGAACGATGCCGGTGCCGGTCATGAGAAAACAGCCCTTGGGAAAGCTGTTATCACGGTACAGGAAGCTGACCAGCGTCTTGGGGTCGCGCTTCAGCTCCGAGAGCGCCGTGCTGCCCGAGAAGGCAGTCTCGCCGTTGCGAACGATCTGGATGGCGATGCGGGTCGCTGTCGGCAAAGGCTCCGGGTCGACGAAGATGCAGGGGCCGAGCGCGCAGCTTCCGTCGTAGACCTTGGCCTGCGGAAGGTATAGCGGGTTTTCGCCCTCGATGTCGCGCGAGCTCATATCGTTGCCGATGGTGTAGCCGAGGATCGTCCCCTTAGGGCTGATCAGCAGCGTAAGCTCCGGCTCGGGCACCGACCAGGTGGCATCGCTGCGAACCCTGACCTTGTGGTTGGGCGCGACGACGCGAGCGCCGGTGGCTTTGAAGAAGAGTTCAGGCCGCGTGGCAGAGTAGACGCGGTCATAGAAGTCGCCGCCGCCTGCATCCTTCGACTCCTCGATGCGGGCGCTCCGGCTGCGGTAGTAGGTGACACCCGCGGCCCAGACCTCCTGGCTTTCAATCGGTGCAAGCAGCGTGCCGTAGGAAAAGGCCTTAGTACGCTCGCCGCGCTCGATGACGGAGCGGCAGAACGCGTGCAGGTCTTCGCGAGTGATCAGCGCGTCCCAGGAGGTGTCTTCGATGCGGTAGTAGAGATTGTCGTTGAGGAGGTAAGGGCCTTGCTGGGTGCGATAGAGTCTCACGTATCTGACCTTTCTGGTTTGGATGTCGGTGGCGCGAGGCGAGCGAGGATCATGTCAGTGTCATAAACGCATCCGCCCCAGACTCCGCCGCTCGCCTGCACGAGTGCGGCCCACAGGCGCGTGTCGTTTGGAAGCGCCGGATGCGGCGCAAGATCAGGCCGTGGAGAGCGCGCAGCGAGGCGGCGGCTTCCTTCTTCGCGAGAGAAAATTTCGCCGCTCTCGCCAACGAGATCGACGCTTCCGGCCAGCGCATTGCGATCGATGACGATCTCGATCGTGTCACCCTCTTGAATGCAGCCGATGGGCCCGCCGGCGAGAGCTTCAGGAGAGATGTGACCGATGCAAGCTCCTGTAGAAACGCCGCTGAAGCGAGCATCGGTAAGCACAGCGACATGCTTGCAGTGAGGCAGCGCCTTGAGCGCAGCAGTGATCTGGTAGATCTCCTGCATGCCGGCTCCGAGAGGGCCGCCGCAGATAAGCACCATCACATCGCCTTCAAGCACGGCGCCGTTTTTGATGGCATCAATGGCTGCGCTCTCCGTGATGAAGACACGCGCGGGGCCGCGATGACGATAGACTCCGGCTTCGTCGATCAGCGAGGGATCGATGGCCGTGCTCTTGATCACGCTGCCCTCCGGCGCAAGATTGCCGGAAGGAAAGCAGACAGTCGAAGTCAGGCCGCGCGAGCGAGCGACATCGGGTGACATGATGACGTCGTCAGCATCGATGCCGTCCTGCGTAAGCAGTTGTTCCTTAAGTTCGCGACGGCGCAGGCTGTCCTGCCACCAGTTCAGGCACTCGTCGAGCGTCGTTCCCGCCACCGTTTTTACGCTAGTGTCGAGCAGCCCTGCACGTCGAAGGTGCAGCATCACCTCAGGCACACCACCGGCGAGAAAGACCTGCACCGTGGCGAAGTAGCGCGGGCCGTTCGGCAGCGCATCGACCAGTCGCGGCGTCCTGCGATTGATCTCGGCCCAGTCGGCCGCGGTTGGCCGCGGCAACCCTGCCGCATGGGCGATGGCAGGCAGATGCAGTAAAAGGTTAGTCGAGCCGCCAAAGGCAGCGTGCAGCACCATTGCGTTCTTGATCGAGGCCGCAGTAAGAATCGCGTCGGTGCCCATCGCAGTCTGCGTCATGCGCACGATGGCGCGGGCCGAGCGTTGCGCGGCGTCGAGCCAGATCGGCTGTCCCGATGGCGCAAGCGCAGTGTGCGGCAGCGAAAGGCCAAGCGCCTCGCCCACCACCTGCGCTGTTGCAGCCGTACCCAGAAACTGGCAGCCTCCACCCGGCGAAGCACACGCGCGGCAGCCGATGTCGGCGGCATACTCCAGCGTGATCTGCTTCTGGGCAAAACGTGCGCCGATAGTCTGTACCTTGCCCGCATCTTCGCCTTCGTCGGGCAGAAGCGTGACTCCGCCCGGAATAAGGATGCTGGGAACTTTACCCGAGGACGCCAGCGCCATCATCATGGCGGGCAGCCCCTTGTCGCACGTCGCAACACCCAATACGCCCTTACGTGTCGGCAGCGAACGCATCAGGCGGCGCAGCACAATCGCGGCGTCGTTGCGATAAGGCAGCGAGTCGAGCATGCCCTCGGTGCCCTGCGTGCGGCCGTCGCAGGGATCGGTACACGCTCCCGCGAAGGGGATGCAGTGCTGCGCGCGTAGCTCCCCGGCGGCCTCGGAGACCAGCAGGCCGACCTCCCAGTGTCCGGTGTGAAAGCCGAGCGCGATAGGAGTGCCGTCAGCCGCGCGCACTCCGCCATGAGTGCTGAGGATGAGGAACTCCGGATCGAGCAGCCGCTGCGGCTCCCATCCCATGCCCGCGTCCTGGCTCAAACCAAAGAGATTGCCGGAAGGCTGCGTGAGCAGCATCTCCGGTGTGATCGGTAAAGCACCCTGCGGGCCGGCAGCGTGTGTCTTCACGGCGCTGTGATCGAAACCGGGGCTCTCAAGAATCGACGTAATGGGGATCGGTGGGATGTTGTTGGCTCCAGGTTGGCTTGCTCTGCTTATGGTATGCGTGGGGCAACGATCTCTGCATCAAGACTAACTTCATCAGGCTGGTCTCTGCTTGCAGGCACAGACTTGCGGAAGCCGAGGATCATGATAAATCCGGAGACGATCAGCGCGATGGCCATCAAAAGATAGCCTGCGCGCGAGTTGCCGGTGCGACTTTGCAGAAGGCCTACGATCCACGAGCCGAAAAACGCTCCCAGAGCTCCAAAGCTGTTGACCAGTGCCATCGCCTCGCCGCAGACGTTGCTGGGAACGATCTCAGGAAGAATGGCGAAGAAGGGGCCATAGGGCGCAAACATCGCGCCGCCTGCAATGATGAGACATCCATACGCCAGCCAGAAGCTATGAGCCGCAAAGAGGAAAGAGCCAAGCAGAGCGGTTCCCGCAAAAATAAGAAACGGCCACACCAATGATTGACGGCGAAGACTTTTATCTGAGAGATAGGCCACCAGCAGCATCGCCAGCACTGCGAACAGATACGGAATCGCGCTCAGCAGTCCGGTGATGCCGATGCCCAGCGAGCTGCCCTGGCGAATGATCGTGGGCAGCCAGAGCACAAAGCCATAGACGCCGATGCTCCAGCAAAAATACTGCGCCGAGAGCAGAAGCACGTCAGGCCGAATGAGGACACGGCCAAGGCTGCCCATCTTGGGTAAGCTGGCTTGTTCTGCCGCGAGCTGACTATTGAGTAGTGCGCTCGCCTCTGTGCTCATCCACGACGCTTTTTCCGGACGGTCGCGGACGATCATTATCCAGACGAAGGCCCACACGATTGAGGGAGCGCCTTCGAGGATGAACGTCATCTGCCATCCGAATAACCGAATCAAGAAGCCGGTGATCGCCGACATCCACAGAATGGTGGCGGGGTTACCGAGGATCAGGATGGCGTTGGCGCGCGAGCGCTCCGAGCGCGTGAACCAGTTCGTCAGCAGAAGCAGCATCGCCGGAAAGATCAGGCTCTCGGCGACGCCGAGCAGAAGGCGATCGACGGCCAGCAGCCAGAAGCTGCGGATGACGCCGGTCAACGCAGCCAGCGCACCCCATACGATCAGCGTGAAAAAGATCAATCGGCTAGTGTTTCTGCGCCGCGCATAGGCGATGCCCGGCACCTGGAAGAAGAAGTATCCCAGAAAGAACAGCGAACCCAGCAGCGCAGTCTGCGAGTCGGTGATGTGCAACGTCGCGGCCAGTCCCGCTGCTGCGCCGAAGCCATAGTTGGCGCGATCCAGATAGGCAAGGCTGTAGGTCACAAAGACCGCGGGCAGAAGCAGCAGCCAGCGCCTGCGCAGGTTGGCGGTCACTTCTTCGGCAGAGGTCTGGTTCACAGAGGAGGGCTCCGGGTTCTTCAGAAAGCATAGTATCGCTCTTGCGGCTGTGCTGGCTCGCTACTGCAACGATGCAGACGAATGCACTCGGCCACACGACGATTTGATTGACTCGCACAGGCAGTCCTCCTATAGTGGGTGCCAAGTCGTCTCACGTGCCGGCCCCCTTTATCTTTCCTCCCCTCATTTCACGGTGAGACATTACGGGAATGTTTTGAGAGAAAGAGGAGTCAGCCATGAAAGCTTTTTATTGTCTGGTTTTAATCGCGTTGGTCTTTGGGTGCATGGGGCAGGCTAAAGCAGATCCCGTGGACTTCCACATCAGGGTTCTCGATCCGCCGCCTCCTGCGAACCCCTCTTATCCGCTCTACCTCATCTCCGCAACCTCGTTCGATGTCTCCTTCACTCCCTGCCTTACAGGCGAGCTGCCATCGGGAATGACGGCTGACGGATGCTTCGCGGCGCGCAACATCTCGGGGTTGGATTGGGTCGGCCTGGACTTTTCCTTCCCGTCCGGCGGCGTGTTGACCGGGCAGACCGCGAGCTGCGCGCCTGCGCCCTCCGACAACATCTTCAGTGCGACCGACTGTCCGCTCGATCCTGCGAACGGCGCGTTCGATCTGGGTTTCTCGGAGGGAGTCATTCACAACGGCGACTACTTCTTCATCACCGAAGATGGCGTCGTTCCGCCGGAAGATTTTCCGACCGGTTCGGTAACAGCAACAGTGCTGACGCCGGAACCGGAGCCGATGGTGTTGCTCTCGACTGGTGTCCTGCTCTTCGGTTGCCTGCTCTACGCGGAACGGCTGCGCGTGTTGCGCGCCTCTCCGCTCTGCTGAGTTGTCTGTATCTGTGTTTGCTTTCAGGATGACTGCCTATGCATCGCTTCTGGCTATGCCTCTTGTTGTTGCTGTCATCGGGCGGCCAGCTTGTCGCGGCACAAAGCAGCGCTGTTGGCATGCAGGTCACGCTGGGCAATGCAGCGGTAGAGCTCTCCGGCCCGTGGAAGTTTCACACCGGAGATAACATGGCCTGGGCCCAGCCGGATTTCGATGACTCCGGCTGGACCGAGATGGATCTGACGCCGCCGCCCGGCACGGCGGACGCCACCCTGGGTAGCAGCGGATACATCCCCGGCTGGACCGATCGCGGCTTTGCGGGCTACTCCGGCTACGCATGGTATCGGCTGACTATTAATGTCGAGGGAGCCGACGATCCCTTGGCGCTCAAGATGCCCGACAATGCCGATGACGCCTACCAGGTATACGTCGACGGTGACCTGATCGGGACCTTCGGCAAGTTCACATCCCATGGCGTCACAGCCTATAGCACGCTCCCGCGCGCCTTTCGTCTTCCGCGCGAGCTTCGCAGCGGCCGCATGACGATTGCGATCCGCATGTGGATGGATAGCGCCACTCCCTTCAACAGCCCGGACGCGGGCGGCCTGCACGAGCCTCCCGTGTTGGGGCGCGCCTCGGCGATTGCGGCGCAGATTCGCCTGGATTGGGACGACGTCGCCCACGGCGTAGGCACCGGCTTTCTCGAGATGCTGATCCTCCTGCTGGCCTTGATCGTGGCCATGAGCCTCTTCTGGCTCGACCGCACCGAGGCAGCCTATCTCTGGCTGGGATTGGTCTCACTGATCACTCTGATCGGCAACGCCATCGTCCTGCTCGTCAACTTCACCGCCCTGATCGGCCAATCCCCTAGTGTCATTCTGATCGACGATGTTCTGACGCCTGTGCGTATCGGCCTGTGGGTCATCTTCTGGGGCTACTGGTTTCGTATCGCCCCCATCGGCAGGCTGCATCGAGAGGTGTGGGGGTTGGTGTTTCTGCTGGCAGCAGGAACTGCATTGCTGCGCCCGCCGCTCTATGGCCAGGTCGTTCCAGTCGATGCGGCAACATATCTGGTGCCGTTCCTTCTTGTGGTGAAATTGGCTCTTGCGGCCCTGTTGTTCTGGGTGACGTATCAGGGCATTCGCAGGCACGAGGCCGAGGGATGGCTGGCGCTACCCGCCGTGCTGCTGGCCGCGATCTCGCAGTACCAGCACGAGCTGCGTCTGATCCACATCCCCACCGCGTTCTCTCTCTTCGGCTTCCAGATCTCGCTCGGCACCGTCTCCACCATGATTTCTCTGCTGCTGGTCACGGTGATGCTGTCGCGGCGCTTTCTGCACTCCCAGCGCAGGCAGGAGCAATGGCGGCTCGAGATCAAGCAGGCGCAGCATGTGCAGCAGGTACTGATCCCCGAGAACCCTCCGATCATCGCCGGGTTAAGCATCGAGAGCGAGTACCGTCCGGCGCGCGAGGTCGGCGGCGACTTCTTCCAGATCATCCCCGGCGAGCACGACGGCAGCGTGCTGATCGTCGTGGGCGACGTAACCGGCAAAGGCTTGCAGGCAGGGATGCTGGTGGCGCTGATCGTCGGCGCAATCCGTTCTACCGTGCAGCACAGCTCCGACCCGTTGACCATTCTGAACTCTCTCAATGCAGAGCTGTGCGAGCGCGAGCACGCCAGCGCGACCTGCCTCGTGTTGCGAATCACAGCCGACGGCATGGTGACGCTGGCCAACGCAGGCCACCTGCCGCCCTACCTCAATGGAGAGGGGATGCCGATGGAAGGCGCGCTTCCGCTGGGCATGATGGCCGACACTGAATTTCCCGTGATGTACTTCCGTTTGAAGGCCGACGACACGTTGATGCTGATGTCAGACGGAATCGCAGAGGCGCAGAACGAGCATGGGCTTCTCTTCGGATTCGAGCGCATCGACCACATGTTGAGCCATCCCATCACCGCTGCAGAACTGGCTGCCGCCGCACAGGACTTCGGGCAGGAGGACGACATTCTGGTGTTGAGGATCGAGCGCAGCAGCGAGCCGAAGACGGTCTCGCATGTAGAGCCGGTCATGGCCGAGACCTGAGCCGTTGCAACGATGAGATTGTCGGCGAACAACGCACGTTCCCTCGACCGGAGCCCACTCACCTCTCCGCACACGTCATCTCGACCGGAGGCGGCGTTTTTGCCGCCGCAGCGGAGAGACCCCTGTATTTGTTCTTTGTCGGACCAGCGAAATCAGACCTTGCGACAACACGTCACGCCGTAAACGCAGCACACGCCGTCTGCTCGTCCGAATAAAGGCTGGTGTATTTTGTGATGCCCACCATGGTAAAGACCTTCTGAAAGTGCGGCGTGAGACCGAAGGTCTTGATGGTTTGACCATGCTTGCTGGCCGCAATCATTAATTGAATGACGAGAGCGATGCCGCTCGAGTTCAGATACTCAACCTTTGAGAAGTCGAGCAGGATGCGCCGTGCATCTTGCCCCAGCGTCTCGTATGTTCCCAGCACCGCGGCCTGCGAGGCGCTGGTAATGTCGCCTGCAAAGCGGAGCACCGTGATGGGAGCGCCTGCTCCGCACTGCACCTCGTCCAGTTTCACCTGCGTGCTTTTTTCCTGCATGGCGGTAGTTCCTTTCGGCTCTAGTCGTGTGTGTGATGAAGACGGATGACCATGCGCGCATAGCTTCCGGTCGGCGGCGAACTGACCCACTCCGCCTCGTCGACCAGGGCCTGAATCAAAAACATGCCCATGCCGCGCGCCTTCTCTTCCTCATGCATCTTCCTGTCGATGTCGGGGGCGGTTCCATGGCCCTGCGTGCCTGCGCCTGTGTCGACCACCTTGACCTCGAGCGAGTCGTCGTTCATCGACAGGATGACCCCGACGCTGAGAGACTCGTCAAATTTATTTCCATGCTCCATCGCATTGATGCAGGCCTCGGCCACAGCGGTCTTCAGGTCTTCAACGCGCTCGTCGGTAAAGCCCATCATCCGGGCCGTGCTCGCGGCGGTATTCATGGCTATCTTTTCGTAGCCCAGCCGCGACGGAATGTGAAGTTCGATGATGCCCGGATTGTTGTCTGTCATTGGCAATCTCCGTAATGAGGATTTTTCGACAGTACAAGTGCGGTCATGTCATCGGATTGCTCCTGCCCCTCGGAGAACTGCTCCAGGGTGCTCCACAACGAAGCCAGCGTTGCCTCCGAGGTGAGCGCTTTGCAATTGCGAAAAGCCTGAAAAAGGCGAGCCTCGCCAAACTCCTCTTCGCCGCGAAAGACCTCGGTCATTCCGTCTGTGTAGACTAGCAGCCTCGCCCCTCCGACCAGCGCATATTTTTCGGACTCGTAGGTGGAGAAGGGAAGCATTCCGATCGGTGTCCCCGACGCCGCGATCTTGTGCGGCCTGTGGTCTTCCATGATCAAAAACGCCGGATTGTGCCCCGCATTGACCATCTCGATCATGTTATTGCCGGGGCTAAGCCGAAGCAGAAAAGCCGTGACATAGCGGCGGCGAGACTCCGCGCCTTCGTTGTAGTGCAGCAGGTTCATCCGAGTCGCAATCTCGACCAGCGAAAGGTCGGCCTGCAACATGGCCCGAAACGCCGAACGGAACGACATGCCGACCAGGGCAGATGTCAGCCCTTTGCCCGCAACGTCCCCCACCACAATAGCGATGTCGCCCGAGGGCATCGCGACGATATCGAGATAGTCGCCGCCGACCTCGTAGCAGGTGACGGAGCGCGCCGCCAGCGTATAGCCGGGAACCCGCGGCATCTCTTGCGGAAGCAGGCTCTGCTGCACCAGCCGCGCCGATGCAAGGTCGCTCTCGATGCGCTGCCACTCGATGGTGCGCTCATGGAACCGCGCATTTTCGATGGCCACTGAGGCCTGCATCGAAAGCGCCTCAAGAAAGTCGATCTCGTCCAGATCGAGCGTGCGGCCTTCAGGCAGCAGAACTACAAGGTCTGCGAAACGGTTCTTCTGTTTATCGCAGAGCGGGAACCGCAGCCACGGATCGCCAGCCATTACGGAGGTAACTTCGTTTGCGCTGAAAGACTCTTTCAGATTGGACGGAACATCGCCATAAGTCTGCTCGAACGCCGTAAAGAACGCCCCGGCCAGCTCCAGCTCGCGCACGACGATCTCGAGCACAATGCGCAACACCTCGTCCAGCTTGATGGTCGAGTGGATCTGGCGGCTTGCCTCGAGTAGCGCTTGCAGGCGAACGACCTGCTGTTGCGCCAAAAGTGTTTCAGCGAACTCCATTCGAGATACCTGTCACGACAGGGCCCGTTGTCGGGATGAGTATATGCGAAAGTAGCAATGGAAGAAGAGAGATTTATAACCACATCATCTCGGCTGTAACCTCACTTCTCCATGTCTCGAACAAAGACTCACACCTGCCCTGACTGCACGCATCTCGACCGAAGGCGGCGCCTTTTGCCGCCGTAGGGGAGAGACCCCTGTATTTCCCCAGTCATTCTCGCCACTATTGTTAGACTCACCCACAAAACGCATCAGGCCGGTTCTTATAAAAACTTAACTCCTGTAAGCTTCTCGCACGCATCCCACAGCCGCGCCGCCGCCGTTGCATCGCTTGCCTGCGGTGCTATCTTCGCCGGTCCAATCTCGTCGCCGCACATCTCCTGAAATCCCTGCGGGCCATAGTAGCCGCCGCCCGTCACTGCGGACGCTGTCGCCGCATACAGCGTCGGCAGCGCGCCCTCCGCCTCAGTGTTGAGAAACGCACCGATCAGATGCCCCAGCACTTTGCGCGCAGCGTTCTCCGCGGCTGAGCGCTGCCCAGTCTGAAACAGATTGGTATTCGCCACACCCGGATGCGCCGCAACGCTCAGAATGTTTGAGCCTGCGGCACGCAGACGGCGATCCATCTCCAGCGCAAGCATCAGGTTCGCCAGCTTCGATTGCTGGTAGCTCTTCATCGGGCCATAGTTCTGCTTATATTGCAGATCGTCGAAGTTCAGCCGCCCGCGCTTGTGCGCGATCGACGCAATCGTAACAATGCGTGGCATCTCGGAAGACCTCTCCGCAGCCTGCCGCAGCGCCGGAAGCAGCAGCCCGGTCAGAGCAAAGTGGCCAAGAACGTTCGTGGCGAACTGCAGCTCGAAGCCGTCGGCCGTCTGCTGACGAACAGGCGGCGCCATCACTCCGGCATTGTTGATGAGGATATCGATAGGCCGTCCAAGATCAAGCTCGCGCGCGGCGAACTCGCGTACCGAAGCGAGCGAGGCCAGGTCGAGCATCGCCAACTCCGTCGTTGTCCCTGGAGCCTCGGCGTCCAGCCGCGCCAACGCGGCCTCGCCCTTGCGGCGGTCGCGGCAGGCGAAGATGACGTGTGCTCCCTTGCGTGCCAGTGTGAAAGCCGCGTAATAGCCGATGCCGCTGTTGGCTCCGGTGATGAGAATGCGCTTGCCCGCTTGCGAGGGGATATCGGCTAATGTCCACGTACTAACCATTTGTGTTGGATGTTTGACGGCAGATTCCGACACAAAGTTATTGCGTTACGCTTGTGATAACCGGGCTTTCATCATCAAAGTAAATTAGTCTCATAGGGTTCTGTTATCGAACATTTAGCCACATTGCCGGTGCTGCTGTTTACCCTACTCGTCTTTGCCGGTTCCATCGGCGCCGGGCTGCTGGGAGCGCTCACTGGCCTCGGCGGTGGCGTTGTGCTGGTGCCTCTGCTCACCGTCGTCTTCCACGTAGATATTCGTTACGCCATCGGAGCATCGCTCATTTCCGTCATCGCTACTTCGTCGGGAGCTGCTGCCGCCTACGTGCGCGAGGGCTTCTCCAGCGTCCGCATCGGCATGTTCCTCGAAATCGCGACCACCATCGGCGCTGTCTTCGGCGCATTCCTGGCCACGCGCATGCCGACCCGCGCGCTGGCAATCATCTTCGGCGTGGTGCTGCTCTATTCGGCGTGGCTGTCGTGGCGGCAGAGCCGTTGCCATACCGAAGAGAGCGGCCACAGCAGTCCGTGGTCTGATCGTCTGCGGCTCTCGGGCTCCTATCCCGACGGCACAGGCCGCCAGAAGAGTTACAAGGTCGATCGTATCTCCGCAGGCTTTGCGACTATGTTCGGAGCAGGCACACTCTCTGGCCTGCTGGGCATCGGCTCGGGCGCGGTCAAGGTGCTGGCGATGGACCAGGTGATGCGCATCCCCTTCAAGGTCTCGACTACGACCAGCAACTTTATGATCGGCGTAACCGCCGCGGCCAGCGCAGGAATCTATCTGCATCGCGGTTACGTCGATCCAGGGCTGGCCTTTCCGGTCATGCTCGGCGTCCTGGCCGGATCGTTGCTCGGCGCAAGGCTTCTGGTCCGCGCGCGGGTCTCGGTACTACGCAGCATCTTTACGGTAGTGATTCTGGCGCTGGGGGTCGAGATGATCCTGAACGGCGCGATGGGGAGAATGTAATGGAACCTCGAGGATCCAGATTCGACGACCAGCGGATGGAGATCATAATGGGCCGGCTGTTGCAGGCCGGTGTGCTGCTGGCCTCGACCGTGGTCCTTGCAGGAGGAGTCCTCTACGTCCGCAGACACTTTGGCAGCAGCGTCGACTACCGCACCTTCGCCGGAGAGCCCGCCAATCTGCGCAGCATCAGCGGACTCTTCCGCCTGTTGAGAGCCGGTGATCCGGCGGCCGTGATCCAACTGGGAGCGATCCTTCTGATTGCCACTCCCGTCGCCCGCGTAGTCTTCGCCGTCGTCGGCTTTGCGCTCGAGCGCGATCGCTTCTATGTTGCAGTAAGCCTGATCGTTCTCGCTGTCCTGGCAGCCAGCCTGTTCTTTTCTTCCTGAAGCCGCTTCAATCACACGTCATTCTTGGCAGAAGAGAACCACCTGAACTACGTCATCTCGACCGGAGCGCAGCGGAGTGGAGAGACCCCTGTATTTCGCATTTACTGTTGCTTGTTTTTAAAGCAGCTTCCAAACAGCCCGCTCTACCCATTCGCAGCAGGAGCCGCCAACGCAGCCTCGATGCTGGCATTGACCTCAGCCTGAGCAAACTCAGCGGTCACGCGAATCCCGTTCATCACAGCCCTCTCATTCGAAGAGCCGTGCCCCACGATGCAAACCCCACGAACCCCAAGCAGTGGTGCACCGCCATACTCCGAGTAGTCGAGGCGCTTCTTGAAATTCGCAAACGCCTTGCGCGAAAGCAGAGCGCCGACCTGCGAGGTGACGGTCGACTTCAGTGACTCGCGCAGCGATGCCGTGACCAGCTTGGCGATGCCCTCGCTGGTCTTCAGCGCAACATTGCCGACGAAGCCGTCGCACACAGCCACATCATTGTTGCCGTTATAAAGATCGCGGCCTTCGACGTTGCCCGTAAAGTTGATGCCGGGCAGCGCGCGCAGCAGAGGAAGCGTGTCCCGCGTCAGTGAGTTGCCCTTGGAATCTTCTTCGCCGATCGAGAGCAATCCCACGCGCGGCGCACGAATTTTGAGGACGTTCTGCGCGTACATGTGGCCCATCACCGCAAACTGAACGAGATTGTCCGGGTCGCAGTCCACATTGGCGCCGACGTCGAGCAGAAGGGAGGGCGTTCCCTGCGTCGTCGGCAGTACCGCGACCAGCGCCGGTCGCTCGACTCCGGCCAGCATGCCCAAAACCATCTTGGCCGTCGCCATCGCCGCGCCGGTATTGCCCGCGGTAAAAAATCCGGCAGCGCGTCCCTCGCGCACCATCTTCAGGCCCACGCGCATCGATGAGTCGCGCTTCGAGCGAACCGCCTGCGCCGCCTTGTCGTCCATCGTGATCCACTCCGACGCAGGCACGATAAACACCGGCAGATGCTGGCCGCGCAGGTGCTGGCGAAGGATGGGGCGGATGATGTGTTCCGGGCCGGCGAGGTGGACTCTGACGTCGTACTGGCGTGCAGCGAGGATGGCCCCGCGAATCTCGGATTCGGGGGCCTTGTCAGAACCCATTGCGTCTACAACGATATCGATCGGCATCAGCAGGGGACTTGGAGCTTGTAAATGTAGGTAATGCTAGCTGGCTTCCTTGACCGCGAGAACCTCGCGACCCTTGTAGCTACCGCACTTGCGGCAGACACGGTGGGGCAGCTTACGCTCGTGGCAGTTCGGGCATTCGGAGACGCCGGTCGGGGTGAGGAAGTCGTGGCTGCGGCGCTTGGCAGTCCGTTGCTTGGAGTGGCGCCGTTTTGGATTAGGCATTGCAGTGTCCCTTTCAGTGGGCCGCGGCAGTCAGGCGAATCACGCGCTGACGACGAAGCAAAACTTTTTTCAGTGCTTGAGCTCGAGCTTGGACGCCAGATCCGCAAGAGCATTCCACCGCGGATCGGCCGGAGCCTCCCCGCAGGAACAGGTTGCAAGATTCAGGTTCTGGCCACAGCGCGGGCAAAGCCCTTTGCAATCTTCTTTGCAGAGGGTACGGCCGGGCAGGGAGAGTAACACCTGCTCACGCACCACATCTTCAAGCGAAAGACCGCTCTTCTGATAATAACCGATTTCCGTCTCTTCCGGGGTAATTGCGTGCTCCCCGCCACCTGCATCGGCGTCTTCGGGGCGAAACAGCAGATCGAACTCCCCATTCAGGGCCAAAGCGACTGGTTCGACGCAGCGGGCGCAGAGAATCTCGAAGTCGCCATGATACCCGGCGCGCAGGCGGATATCGTTGACCTGCGAGCCCTCGTCCCGGCGCTCGACCAGCAGATCGGCGGTTCCCTTGACCGGCAGAGGGCCGGTCTGGCGAAGGTCCGGGGTGTACTCGATGGTGCCGGGCTGGACGGTTTCGTCTATCTCAAGAGGTTCATCGACGAGTTGGAGCGGGGTTATAAGCACGTCTTTAAGGGTAGCAGGTTGGGGGTTGAGGTCAAACCGGGGCCTAAGCCCCGGCAACGACGGGTTGTTTGTCGTAGACGGAGGTCGTATCGAACTCTCCCTGATCGACTGAGATGTGCATCATCCGGGTCAGGGTTTTTCCGTCAGCAGACAGCGTAAAGGTCGACTTCAGGGTCCCCGCGCCGCCCTGATAGGTGATCTTCTGCGTCAGGATAAGCGAAGTTCCGTCCCACTCCGCCTTAGTGCTCAGAAACTGGAGTGTCGCGGTGTCAGCGAAGGTGCCCTTGGGTGTCGGGGTTTCGTTGCCGTCGATGGTGAAGGGCAGCGTATAAACCTCTTTGCCGCGCTCATTATCGGAAGTCGTGGCGACGCTGAAGGTCGAGCCGTTGTGGCTGAAGACGAGGATCTCGTCCTGCGGCGGGGGAACCTGGTCATAGTCGCTCTTGGAGAGGTTCAGCGTCCACGTCCCGCTCAGATCAGGCTTGACGGCCGGAGCGGGCGCAGTCGCCGGAGCCTGCGCGGTTGGTGCGGGCGTCGGTGCCGCTGTTGGGGTCTGCGCGGAGACGAGTGGGCCGCAGAGAACAAGCACAGCGGCGAGCGAAGCAATTCTTGTCATGGTCATTCCTTTGGTTGTGACGTTGAACTTCAAAATTCACAATGACGGGCAGAGGCTAAGCCGGGGTGCGTGGCGGCACTTCTGTCCTGGAAAAAACTTTGAGCAGCCCTTCGAGAAAAGCGAAGAAGACGTCGACAGCATAGCCGACCAGGAACGCCAGCGCCAGCGGCGGAACAGAGGCCTCGGGGGTGATCGTGAAATTGTTGAACAGGCCCACAACGGCCCCTCCGATGGCGGCGATCAGAAAGCGCGCCGAGTTGGCCGGCGACGGGATAAACGTGTGGTTGCTCATCTGGCTCTCGAAGTTGCGCAGCAGATAAGCGCACGTTCCAAGCAGCGCATAGAGTACCGGCAGAATGCAGGTATTGAGCGCTCCATAAAAGATGGAGACATTATTCAGCAGGCTCTGCGCAAAGTAGCGGACGGACTGGTAGGTGGCCGTGGCCGTGTCGCGAGCCACATAGTAGTTAGGAAGCCGAGGGTCTAGCTCATAGACGGCCCGCTGCGAAGGATTGCTGCGCTCGGTCTGCGCAGGCGGCGAGACCCGGGGCAGCACCAGCCAGTTCAACTCGCGCGCCCGCGCATCGATCAGACGAATCGTCGATGCATAGTCCTGCAGCTCGGAGATGATCTCCGAGTCGCTGATGCCCGGCGGAAGCGTCACTGCCACTGTTCCAGCCTGGCCGCCGGTTTCGGTCCCCACCGGAGCGACGCCGAGTTGCGCGCGCAGCTTCACGGCAAGGTCGTTGGCCGAAGCAATATCGGTACGCAGCGAGTTCGATAGCGCCGAAGTCGTAAAGCTGGCGATCGACGCCGGAACGATAACGCAGGCCAGAATGATCGCCCAGCGAAGGTAATAGCGGACCGTCGCACCCGTGTCCTGCGTCCACGCCTTCAGGCTGTCGGCGGTCACCGGCTTCAGCAACGCGGCCAGCTTGGTCAGCGCTTCCAGCAGGCCGTCGATGATCGGCTCGGTCCAGTTATCAGGAGGCGTGCTGCGAGCCAGCAACACGGCGGCACGAGTCGCCGCATCGACCTCGACGCCGGTCTCGGCGGCGTACTTCAGCAGGCGCTCCGAGTCGCAAAGGGCGTCTTTAAAAGAAGCCGGAGAAGCTGTGGTGGACTGTGTGCTTTCATTCCATCGAAACATAGGGAGGTTCTCCGCACTGAGCGCTGACCTTAAGCGCCGATCGATAGGGGCCGGATGGCAAATCATACGCCGGAGCCTCACTTGCGGGAAGAAGATTCTGTTGGCCGTCCGCCGGTTAGCCATAGCTGACGAAGCTCTCTTGAACCAAGGGATGAGCTATAGATGTATTTCTCATGAGCCGATCCCACGAGCCACCCAAACTGCACGTCATCTCGACCGGAGCGCAGCGCAGCGGAGAGACCCCTGTATTTCGTCATTATTTCTATCGAGAAGCGTTCAGAGTGTATGGAAGAGGTGAATTGCGGCAATCCCCGCAGCTCCAACCCCCAGGCAGGAGTCGGCATTCTCTCCTGTAACGCCGCCAAGCGCGTAGACCGAAGTAGGCGCGGCGGCAAGGCAAGCCGAGCGCAGCGCCTCAAGGCCCTGTCCGGGGGTTACGACCTTCCCCGCGATGGACTTCTGAAAGACCGGAGCAAAGAGGATCAGATCTGCTTCGTTTCGGGCCACTTCGATCTCAGCCAGCGTATGGCAGGATACGGAAATGACGGGCCGCGGTAGACCGGCCGCGGCATACACCTTCCGAACCTGTGCAGGAGTAAGCTCCCCGGCAGCAGCAGTGAGATGCACCCCATGGGCGGCAGTGGCCACAGCGATGTCCAGCCGCGAGTTGATCAGCAGCCTGCTTCGGCTGCCTTGCAGCGCTTCAAGCATCTGCCGCGCCAGCGTCGCAATCGCCCCGGCGGGCAGGTCTTTTTCGCGAAGTTGGATATAGTCGATACCTTCGGCAGCCCAAAGGGCGGTCTGCTGCGGCAGAGAGGAGCTTGCCGGCAACAGCAAGCGGTCGGTGATGGCGTAGCGGCGCACGGTGTAAGTGTATGGGATTTATGAGTTTTGCATGATCCGGTGCCGCCGCGCAGGCGTAGGATGATGATGTTGCTGTGATAGGTTAGGAATTGGCGCGTTTTTCAAAAAAAATCGGTCATGGACAGTGCGATTATTGGCCGCTAACCGGACGATTCATTACACCGCAGCGTGGATTTTAATCATCGCTGAGTAAGCTGGGGTAAGAAAATTGTCGATGAGTCATTGCATATGAGTAGTGTTTACGATCTGATCGTGATTGGTTCCGGCCCTGCCGGGCAGAGGGCGGCCATCTATGCGTCCAAGCTGGGCAAAAAGGTTGCGCTCGTAGAGATGCGCGAGGTGGTGGGCGGGGCCTGCATCAATACAGGGACGATTCCCTCGAAGACGATGCGCGAGGCCGTACTGCACCTCTCCGGCTACAACTACAAGTCCATCTATGGCATGAACTACCGGGTCAAGGAACGCATCACCATGGCGGACCTCGCCTTCCGCGTCCAGCACGTCATCAAGACCGAAGTCGACGTGACCGAGGCGCAGCTCTCCCGCAACAACATCGAGATGCTGGTCGGCGTCGCCAGCTTTGAAGACGCGACCCACGTCAAGGTCACCAACTCGCGCGGCTC
This sequence comes from Edaphobacter dinghuensis, assembly GCF_014640335.1. Lineage (NCBI taxonomy): Bacteria > Pseudomonadati > Acidobacteriota > Terriglobia > Terriglobales > Acidobacteriaceae > Edaphobacter > Edaphobacter dinghuensis. Next base: position 1,128,805 of record NZ_BMGT01000001.1, read on the forward strand.
GACCGTCTACGAGGCCAAAAACGTTCTGATTGCGACCGGTACTAAGCCGGCTGCGTCGCCCAAGGTGCCCATCAACGGACACAGCATCATCAACAGTGATCTCGTCCTCGAGATGGTCAACCTGCCCAAGACATTGATCGTGGTCGGCGGCGGTGTCATCGGGGTGGAGTACACCTGTATGTTCTCGGCCCTCGGCGTGCGCGTCACTCTCATCGAGCGCCGTCCGCGCCTGCTCGAGTTTGCCGATCAGGAGATCGTCGAGGCGCTGAGCTACCATCTGCGTGACTCCCGCGTGACGATGCGCCTCAACGAAGAGGTGGAGTCGGTCGAAGAGATGCCCGACGGCACGGTCGTCGCCAACCTCGAAAGTAAGAAGAAGGTTCAGGGCGATGCGCTGCTCTACGCCGTCGGTCGGCAGGGCAATGTGGACGAGCTGAATCTGGCAGCCGTTGGCATCGAGGCCGATTCACGCGGCAGAATCCCGGTGGACAAGGACTTCAGGACCAAGGTGCCGACGATCTTTGCCGGTGGCGATGTCATCGGCTTTCCGTCGCTGGCCTCGGTCTCGATGGAGCAGGGACGTATCGCCGCAGCGCGTGCCTTCGGCGACGAAGAGGTGCTGTCGAACCCCGGGCTCTATCCCTACGGCATCTACACCATTCCCGAGATCAGCTTTATCGGTAAGACCGAGGAGCAGTTGACGGAAGAGGACGTTCCCTACGAGGTCGGTGTGGCCTACTACCGCGAGATCGCCCGCGGTCAGATTCGCGGCGATACGACCGGACGGTTGAAGCTGATCTTCCACCGCATCGACCATTCCATCCTTGGCGTACACATCATCGGCGAAGGTGCCAGCGAACTGCTGCACATCGGCCAGGCGGTGATGGCACTGGGCGGAAAGCTTGAGTATTTCGTGGATACGGTCTTCAACTATCCAACTTTGGCTGAATGTTATAAAGTTGCAGCTTTCAACGGGTTGAATCGCGTTAGCAAGTTTGAGTAGACGCGGCGCCGAAGATGAGGCGGACGAGGCATGACAAAGTTTGTTGGCGTAAAGGTATCGAACCAGATGTCGACCGGGTTGGTGGTCGACCACAAACTGGTGGGGGAGCTGCACCGCTTTCCTGAGCACGAGGACGACAGCTACGCGTTGGTCGAGATGCCGACCGAAGGTCTGGTCAAAACCATCTGCGAGCAGGTGGTGCTTGCTGTCAACGGCACCAAGGGCGTTACGGCCGTAGGCGTCGCTCTGCCGGGGCTGATCAAGAACGGCGTCGTCGAAGAGTCTCCGAATCTGCCCCAGTTGAAGGGCGCACGCATCGAAGAGCTGCTGCGCACCCAGTTGCGCAATCACGACCTCGACGTTTCGGTAACTGCCGTCAACGACGCCGACGCCATGGCCGCCGGGCTGGCCTCGGCGCACGGCAAGCTCGACAGCACTATCCGCGTGTGGTCGCTCGGCGTGGGCATCGGATACGGACGCTATCCCTTTTTGCCGGGAGTCTGGGAGGGCGGCCATACGGTCGTGACCCTCGACGAAAAGGAGCACTTCTGCGGCTGCGGCGGCCGAGGCCATCTTGAAGGAATTATGGGACATCGCGCGATGCGGCTCCGCTTCCTCGACATGGAGCCGGAAGAGGTCTTCGAAGCTGCGAAGAACGGCGATCCGCGTTGCCTGGAGTTCAAACGTATGTGGCACAAGGCTTTGGCTGCGGCGACCGCTACATCGATCCACATGTCCGGACCGGGACGCGTCTTTTTGACTGGGTTCAACGTGCGTTTTCTCGACTTGGCGATGCTGCGGGACTACATGCAGCAGATGGTCAAGATGAGCCCTCTGCAGAGCTATTCGTTCGAGATTGTCGAAGACAAGCCGGTCACGCGAGTGATCGGTGCGGCGATCTCGGCAGAGCAGGCTCTCGAGCGCTAAATTCTCAATGTAACCGGTAAAAGTAGTTTTCTCTGGTTACACTCGTAGCAGTGTAACCGGTAATTCGCGCTTTTACCGGTTACTTCTGACAGTGAGGGCAAAAATGGGTGCTTCGCCCTCCGACAACAATGCGCTCAATCGCAGTCTTGCAGACGCGGCAAGGCTCGCCCGTTCGGCTATAGACGTTGTGATGAAGCTGAAAAAATCCTGCAATTCCCTCTGCATCGACATAATCGGAGACTGACGATCCACCCAATTTAATCGCATGCTTCAGAACGTCAATTAAAGCAGTCCGCAAGCGACCCAGATCTGCATGGGTGAGCCGTCCGGCCTGTCGGCGCGGGCGAATTCCGGCGCGAAAGAGGCTCTCATCGGCGTAGATGTTGCCGACTCCGTGCAGCAGCGATTGGTTCAGCAGCGCAGCTTTGATAGGCGTCTTGCGATTGCGGAAGAGGGCGATGAAATCTTTGAGCGAGATAGTCAGCGGCTCCTTGCCCGGCCCTTCGTAAGTACTTTCAGCAATAGACAGCCGCCCAAAACGGCGGGGATCGACAAAACGGATCTCGCGTCCGCCGCTGAGCGTGAGGATGCCGTGGGTGTGTGCGGGCACAGGAACTTTAGGATCGGAGACGAGCAGGCGTCCGCTCATGCCCAGGTGGATGAGAAACTGTGCGGGCTTCTTATTACGAATGACGTCCATGACGATGGTCTTGCCTACGCGATGGACCCGCTCGATGCGGCTGTTAGTGAGTGTCTCGATGATCTGGTCAGGCGGCGTCTTGAAGGTCTGCGGCTTGTTGCTGGTCCAGACAGCGCGGATGGTCTGGCCGTGGGTGCGTTCGTGGACGCCGTTGGCGACGGTCTCTACTTCAGGAAGCTCGGGCATGACTTTTTCGAGTATAGGGGAGGCGGTGAATAGAGTTTTAGTGGCCTGTGGGCTCGAAGATGGGCAGCAGGCTGGAGTAGTCGTCGGTCCAGGCCCTTAGGTTGGGGACGGCGGTGATGGGTGCGGCGATGAGGGCGACTCCGGGCTGAGTGAAGAAGGTTGGACTGGCGGTGACCAGCACCCAGGTCGAGCGGAACTCTCCGCGTGCGTCTGCGGATGCCGTGTCGAAGATCATCGACTGCATGTGGATGGAGTTGGCCAGTTGCGCTACCTCGGGGGCGAGGTTGAGGTATTGGTTGGAGACGTGGAAGGCGAGGATGCCGCCGGGGGCGAGGTGCTTCTGGTAGAGCCGGAGGGCTTCGGTGGTGAGCAGGTGCAGAGGGATGGCGTCGCCGGAGAAGGCGTCGAGCACGAGTACGTCGAAGTGTTGCGGAGCTTCTTGTGCGAGCGAGGTGCGGGCGTCTCCTTCGGTGACGGTGATGGCGGCGGGTGAGTCGCGAAGGTAGGTGAAGAGGTGGCGTGCGATGGGTTCAACGTGGGGGTTGATCTCGTAGAAGCGGATGCGGTCGCCTGCATTGCCATAGGCCGCGATGGTGCCTGCTCCCAGGCCGACGACGCCGATATTGCGCGGGCGGTTGGCGCAGCAGTTGGCGAGGGCGAGGCCGATGCCGGAGTCTTTGGCGTAGTAGGTGGTGGGGGTTCGAGTGAGGCCGGGGCTGAAGATCTGGTTGCCGTGCTGGATGGTGCCGTTGAGCAGCGACCGCAGCGGCTGGCCCTCGTGGGTGACCGACTCCTTGACGCGGAGGCTGCCGTAGAAGTTGCGGGTTTCGAGCAGGGCCTGTTGCTTGTAGGCGGCGTGCAGGGCGAAGTTGAGGAAGACGACGAGGACGCTGCCGGTGGCCCAGAGCAGGCGCTGGCCCCAGCCGTCAGGCCAGGTGACGACGAGGGCGAGTACGGCAGTGACGAGGAAGGTGATGGAGAGGTCGTAGTTGGCGGCGAAGATCAATGGGCTGGCAATGCCGATGAAGAAGGTTCCGGTGACTCCGCCGGCGGCGACGAGGAGATAAAAGAGCGTGGTTTCGGATGGGCGGCGGGGGCGAAGGGCGTAGGTTTCGGCGTGACAGAAGAGGCAAGCGATGAAGCACTCGAAGAGAAAGAAGAGGATGGCGAGGCCGATGGGGATGCTGGTGTCCATCTTGGAGATGGCGTAGCCGAGGCTGGCCAGCATGACGACCATGAGCCGGACGACGATGCTGCGGCGATAGAGGCGGGGAAACTCGAAGGCGAGGATGAAGGTGATGAGGTAGACGGCGAGCGGAAGAATCCAGAGCAGGGGGATGGCGGCGATGTTGCTGGTGATGTGGCTGGTGACGGCGCTCAACTGCATGGCAGCGGCCATGGGGAGGAGGAACCAGAGCCATTTTGCGGCGGATGACGCTGGGAGAGCGGTGGGGGCGGCGGATTCTTGTGGCGTGGCCTGTGTTATTGCGGGCACTTGTCTTGAGAGGATGGCGCATAGGACTGCGTAGACGATGAACCCGATGGCCCAGAGAAGGCGTTGCAGCTTGAGGGTGAGGTGGGGTTCGACCAGCGTGGGGTAGGCAATGAGGGCGAGCAGCGAGCCGACGTTTGAGAGGGCGAAGAGGCGGTAGGGGACTTGGCCTCCCTGTTTGCGGAAGAGCCATATCTGTAAGAGAGGGCTGGTGGAGCCGAGCAGAAGGAAGGGAAGGCCGATGGTCAGCGTCAGCGCGAAGAAGATGGTGGTGACTGGATGCTCCGAGCCTTGGCTGAGGTCGGGGTGGAGGAGCCGCTGCGAGGCCAGCAGGGCGATGGCGAGTCCGAGCACGGCGAAGTAGAGCAGCCGTTGGCTGCGGTTAAAAGGATGGCGGGTGAGCCAGTGCGCGTAGACGTATCCGAGCAGAAGGGTGAGCTGGAAGAAGACCAGGCAGGTGAGCCAGACCGCCGAGGAGCCTCCCAGCGCGGGGAGGAGCTGCTTTGCCGACATGGGCTCGACCAGGAAGAGGAGGAAGGCCGAGAGGAAGATGGCGAAGCCGTAGAGCGAGCGCGTTGAGGGCATAGGGGTAGGCGATCCGGAAATGGACGATCTGGAAACAGGGGATCCGCGAGACGAGCCAGTCTATGCTATTCGGCTCGCTTCTAGACAGAGGGAGTTTTGTGAACCTGATCTGTGAACCGGTTTTTGAGTTTTAGAAAGGGCTGTTCGAGGAGTTTGTAGCTGGCGGCCGAGATTGCGATAGAGCAGAGGAAGGCGCTGATGGTGGTGACGGCAAAGGCGTGGGCAGGAAAGAAGCGGTTGCCGAACCAGCTGTAGAAGTCGTGAAAGAGATCGTGGTAGACGTAAAAGCCGTAACTGACGATGCCGAGGCTGCGAAGTGGGCGCAGGCTGAGCACGCGACCGAGCGTGCTTCCGGGGTGAATGCATTCCAGAATAAGGGCGGCGGCAAAGAGATCGATCCAGGTAAAGCCGATGATGCCGACCCAGTTCGTAGCGGAGCCGTAGAACGGCAGGTGCATGATGTCCATCGCAATGAAATAGGTGAAGGCGAAGAGAAATGCGACGGCAACCAGCAGCCATCGCCGCCATTGGCGCAGCCATGCCTGTTCGGGGCCTCTCAGGCAAAGGGCGATCAGACCGCCGATGAGCAATGCATCGAGGCGCGTGGGCAGGCTGCGGTAGAAGAGCTCCATCCTCAGCATCTGGGGAGAGACGAGGACGGAGAGAAGCCAGCGAAACAACGGCATCAGGATGATGACACCGAGGCAGATTTTGATGAGCGCCTCTCGCTTTCGCACGGTGTATACGATAAAGGGCCATAGGAGGTAGAACTGCTCTTCGACGCAGAGCGACCAGAAGTGGCCGATGTAGAGATTCATCGGGCTTTTGAACCATCCCTGAACGAGAGGGCCGAAGGTGATTCGCACAAAACGATAAGGATCGCCGGGTTGATGGAGGAACAGGAAGCGGGCGTAGTTGCCGACGTAGGCAGGCCAGAGCGCCCATCTCCAGTTCCATTGCCATTGCGCGATGGGCGTTGCGAGGAGGATGGCGAGCCACAGCGTGTAGTAAAGCGGAAAGATGCGGAGGGTACGGCGGATGTAGAAATCGCGGTAGCGGTGTGGCTTTTGCCGACTGTCGTAGAGGATGCCGGTGATGAGGAAGCCTGAGAGAACGAAGAAGATATCGACTCCGGCCCATCCCCAGCCGAAAATTGCCGATTTACTCGATAAATAGTGCTGACTGAAGACCATTATGACCGCAACGGCGCGGAGCCCATCCAAAGCGATGTAGTAACGCGATGCCGCGCCGGTGTGTCTTGGAGAAGATGGGAGGGGTTCTGGCGGAAGTGGTTCAGGCATAGATAGTATGCGAGGACATTCCCACCATACGCTTAAATTGTGGCGCATCCGGGTAGAGAATATGCAACCACAAGAATAAGAGCGAAATACGGGGATCTCTCCACTGCGGCGGCAAAGAACGCCGCCTCCGGTCGAGATGACGTTGCTTTCGAGTTTGGATTTGTTGAGTTTTTAGACAGGTTATGAGGATGGAGGGTGGGTTGGCGTGGGACACGGTATGATAGAAGGGAAGCGCTGCTTTTTGCGATGTGCTTCTTTCCGGCCAAACCAATCCTTTGGAGAATAGAGTTCTCGTGAGTCAACGCAAAACAGCGGTTATTTTGGGTGCCCAGTGGGGCGATGAAGGCAAAGGCAAGATCGTCGATGTGCTGTCGGAGAAGTTCTCCGTCGTGGCACGGTATGCGGGCGGCCATAATGCCGGGCACACGGTCATCATCAAGGGCAAGAAGTTTGTGCTGCAACTGATTCCCTGCGGCGTATTGCGGCCGGAGTGCAAGGGCGTGATCGGCAACGGCGTCGTTTTTGACCCGATGGCGTTTTTGAGCGAAGTGAAGAAGCTGAAGGACGCTGGCCTGAAGGTCGACGGCCAGCTCTTTGTCTCGAACCGGGCTCAGGTGATTCTGCCCTACCACCGCATGATCGAGTTGGCGGCCGAGACGGCTCCGGGGCGGACGAAGATTGGGACGACGCGGCGCGGCATTGGGCCGGCGTATGAGGACAAGGTTCATCGCAACGGGCTGCGGGTGGTCGATCTGCTGAACCCGGCGCTGCTGCGGACGCACATCAAGAACGCCTGCGACGAGAAGAACACCATTGCGCATGCGCTGTTTGGGACGGAGCCGCTGGACCCCAAGGGGATGTATGAGGAGTATTCGCGGCTGGCCGAGCAAGTGGCACCGTTTGTGACGGATACTGCGGTGCTATTGAACGAGGCGATCAAGAACGGCGAGAAGGTGATGTTCGAGGGAGCGCAGGGTGCGCTGCTCGATATCGACCATGGAACGTATCCGTTTGTTACGTCGTCGTCGGCTACGTCCGGCGGGGCGGTGACGGGTACGGGAGTTGGGCCGACGCTGATCGGGACTGTGATCGGCGTGACCAAGGCTTATGTGACTCGCGTAGGCGAGGGGCCGTTCCCGACGGAGATACATGACAGCTCTGCTGACCTGCTGCGTGCTCGCGGACAGGAGTATGGCGCGGTGACGGGCCGTCCGCGGCGCTGCGGCTGGCTGGACCTGCCGTTGCTGCGGTACAGCAACATGATTAATGGCACGGAGTGGCTGGTCGTCACCAAGATGGACGTGATGGACGAGTGCGACGAGATTCCTGTGTGCACGGGCTACAAGATCGACGGTAAGCTGACGGACGTGATTCCGGCAGACATGCGCGGTTTTGAGGCGATTGAGCCGGTGTACACCAAGCTGAAGGGCTGGAAGTCTTCGACCGAGGGAATTACGGAGTTCGACAAACTGCCGCAACTGGCGCAGGATTATCTGCACTTTATCGAGAAGGAGTCGGGTGCGAAGATCGGCATGGTTTCGACCGGGCCGGACCGCGACCAGACGATCACGATTGCAGGGTTTGAAGAAGCGCTGAATTCTTAGGAGCCAGGTATGTTGAGCTTTACGGTACGAATGACGTTTGCGCATGACGATCATGCGGAGATTACCGAGATGCTGCGGCATCTGACGGTGGCTTCGCGGCAGGAGCCGGGATGCGTCAGCTATATCGCGCATTTTCTTGAGGGCGATCTGGGCACGGTGCTGATCTATGAGCAGTATGCGGACGAAGCTGCGCTTGAGCACCACCGGACGACGCCGCACTTTCACCAATATGCGATTGGCGGACTCTACCAGAGGATGCGCGAGCGGCAGGTGGAGAACCTTACGGCTGTCTGCTGAGCTGCCGGCAACCTCTAACTGAAAGGCATGAGTGCTCCCCTGAGGGGGAGCATTTTTGTTGCCGGAAGCTTGTGCTGCGGGGTGAAGTTGCGAGGCTATAATCAGGTCTCGTTGAAATCTCTCATGATCTCTCTTACTAGATTTCGTACTCCCATGTGCGGTCTGTTCCTTGTGCCGTTCCTGTTACTTTCTCCTTCGGCTCAAGGGCAGCAACCCAATGCGCAGGCCATGCAATTGATGCAGCAGGGAGCAGCCGCTATGCGGCAGGGGAATGCTGCTGCGGCAGAGCGGTACTTCTCGCAGGCGACGGTCGCAGCGCCCGGGTTTGCCGAGGGGTTTCTAGACTTGGGACTGATCCAACTGCGCGAGGGCAAGCCGGATGCCGCCGAGGTCTCGCTGGCAAAGGCGATTGCGCTGAACCCGGAGCTACAGGGCGCGCATATGTTTCTGGGCATCGCGAAGTATCAGATGCGCGAGGTGGACGAAGCGGCGACAAATCTGAGGGAGGAGATTCGTCTTCAGCCGCAGAGCGTAGAGGCGCTGACGTGGCTGGGCATCGTAGAGCTGGGCGTAGGAGACGCGGACAAGGCGGCTCCGCCGCTCGATCAGGCTGTGGAGCTATCGCCAAAAGATCCGAACCTGCTCTACCTGCGGGCGCGGGCGCACAGCCTGATCGCGCAGGAGTCGTACCAGGCTTTGTACCAGCTCGATCCCGATTCATGGCGCGTTCATAAGGCGCTGGGAGAGAGCTATTCGGCGCTGCGGCAGCCGGAGAAGGCGGTCGAGGAGTTCGAGAAGGCGGTGGCAAAGGAGCCGACGAATGCGGATCTCTATGAGTCGCTGGGGGATGAGTATCAGAAGCTGAGCCGCTTCGACGATGCGACCAAGGCGTACCAGCAGGAGGCGAAGCTCGATCCGCACAACGGAATCGCTCTTTATAACCTGGGCAAGATCGACGTGGAGCGTGGCGACCCGGAGGCGGGTATTGCGCTGCTGCGGCAGGCGATTGAGGCACATGCGAGTCCGGCGCCGAGCTACTTTTATTTGGGGCTGGGGCTGTCGAAGGTGGGCAAGAACGAGGAGTCGGCGAAGTGGCTGGAGAGATCGATGCAGAGCGATCCCTCGGACTTCATCAAACAGAGCGGCTACTACGAGTTGTCGAGGGTGTACCAGAAGCTGGGGCGAAGAGAAGACTCGCTGCACGCGCTCGATGAGTTGAAGAAGTTGAAGGACAAGCAGGCCGCTGCCGTAGGACAACACTCGTAGTCTTTATGTTCGTCGCGGTGGTTCGATCTGCCGATGTGGGGTGCGTCTTTTCCCTGACAAAAACGGCATGGAGAAACCTCTCGGAGCTTCGCAGGAGTCTAACCTCTATAGCGCCCGGTTACTTTCAGCGTGCGCCTTGAAGCTTGTGGGGGACGAGCATGAATTCCAAGGAATTCTGGGCATCTCAAGGATGTAACGAAAGTTATTTTGACTCTTGGCGTGAAGCGGTCTACCATCCGGTACGCATTATGACGTTACATGGTCAACCAATTCGTCTTCGTCGTGGTCTGATCGCGGCGCTCGCAGCGTTCGCGGTGATCTCCGTCGGGGTAGCGGGGCAACGGGCGTTTGCAGATCCAGCGGTGCACGTGAAGAAGCACAGCCTGAAGGAGCAGGTGGAGGCCCTGGAGGAGCAGTGGCGGGTGGCGCAGCTTGCGGGTGATACCGGGACGATGGGCAAGATGTTGTCGGACGACTATGTGGGCATCTCGATGACGGGAGAGGTGGATACCAAGGCGCAGCAGCTACGCCGGGTGACGGATCGGCGGATGGTGCTGACCAAGATCGAGTTGAGTGACATGAAGGTAAAGCTGGTGGGGGCGGTCGCGATTGTGACCTCGCAGGCGCAGGTCGAGGGTACGAATGATGGGATCTCGGTGCAGGGAACGTATCGCTACACCAGGATTTATCGGCATCTGCCGACGGGGCAGTGGAGGATCACGAGCTTCGAGGCTACGCGCGAGCACCATCACCGGCACGATGGACAGACCGCCGATTCGCAGGTTCCTCCAGTGGCCCCTGGCGAGCCTCAGCCTGCGACGGAATCGAAATAAAAAAGGATTGCAAGCAGAGAGTTTTAGATTTCAAGCACCGTAGATGCTCTGCGACATAAGAAGGCCCTGCCGTTGGCAGGGCCGTTTCACTCTAAATTGAAGGAGTTATCGCTCAGGCTATCTTCGAGTCGATGACCAGAACTGTCTCGGAGTGTGCCTGGATGCGGGTAAGAGAACCGGGAAGATTGAGCGCAAGAAGGCGACGGTAGAGAGAACGGGTACACCCTGTGAGGCGCGCATCTTCCGCTTCGTGGGGAAAGAGCGCGAGGTATTGTTGTGCAGATTTTATGGACTTACGTTTTTGGCCGTTGATGTTGATATTGACGAGGTAGGGACGGGGCTGAGGGGTAAAACTTCCGCGATGCTGATTGGGGATCGGGGAGTCCGCCCTCAAGGAGGCAGGGGAGGAATGAAGGATGGACATTGTGCCCTCGAATGGCGAAGGTTTTCGCCGTCGTATAAGGCATAGGATGATTACTTCGGTGCGGAAGTTGCACTCGATGGAGCGGCGCTCGATGAACTTGTGGAGAAGGCCTCGCGTAGCTTTGTCCAGGTGACGTCGAGGGTCTCGGGGAGGACGCGGGTCTCGGCGGTGACGGTCATGAAGTTGGTGTCGCCTCTCCATCGCGGCAGGGCGTGGAGATGGATATGGTTGGCTACGCCTGCGCCGGCGGATTCGCCGAGATTCATGCCGAGGTTGAGACCGTCGGGGTGGTAGACGTGGCGAAGGCTACGCTCGATGCGTTGCGCGGTGAGGATCATCTCCTGCGCGGGCTCGGGGGGAAGGGCGGCGAGCGAGTCGACGTGCAGGTAGGGCAGGATGAGGACGTGGCCAGTGGCGTAGGGGTAGGCGTTGAGGCAGACAAAGCAGTTAGGCCCGCGATGGAGGATGTGCGCGGCTTGCTCGGCCTTCTCCTGCGGCATGCCGTGGGCGATGGCGTAGTCGGTGGCGGCGATCATGTTGCAGAAGACGCAGTGCTTGTCTTCGGAGGCAGGCCAGCCGGAGAGCGCAGGGGGGACGCCGGTGCGGGCCTGCTCGTCGGCCCGGGTGATGTAGTTGTAGCGCCAAGGGGTCCAGAGACGATCCATAGAAGCGAGTATAAGGTGAAATTTCTGAGAATTTTATGAAGACCGCTGCCGAAGAGCGAGGGGCGTCGGTGGCGGCGTTGTCGTGGCGTTCATGAGCCTTGTGGCAGAATCCGACTCATGGGAGTTCAACTCTGCGACTTTGATATGAATGCATTGCAGGCTGCGCTCGAGGAGCAGCGTTGTGCGCGCGAACTGACCTGGGTTGCGCTGACGGGGGAGATCAACGAGCCGTTCCGGGGCACGCCCTCGATCCCGATCAGCGTCACGACGCTTCGTAGCATGCACGCCAAGCGGTCGGTCACCAGCGCGGTAGTGCTTCAGGTTTTGCGGTGGCTTGGGCGTACGCCGGAGAGCTTCTGCACAGGTCGGCAATCCGCGCCGTTATTGGGCGAAACGCTGCCTAAAGGTGGTCCTTGCCGCATCCTCCGCTTCGATACGGCGGCCATGCATGCGGCGCTCAACGCGGAGCGCGGCAGGCGGGGAATGACGTGGAAACAGGTTGCGAAGGAGATGCCGGGTTTTACGGAGAAGATGTTGACGAACCTTGCGACTGGCCCGCTGATCGGCTTTCCGCGGGTGATGATGATTCCGCAGTGGCTGGGTCTTCCGGCAGCGAATTTCGTGCGCGAGCGCAGTCGCTGATACGCTGCAAGAATTCCGTTTTGCGAGCCACAATAATAATCAGAAAATATAGGCTTCACGATGGCCGAGAAAACCCTGAAATTTTACGAAGCACTCGCTGACCATTACCACCTTATCTTCGAGGATTGGGATAGTGCCATTGAACGTCAGTCCAGGATTTTAGGTGGTCTTTTGGCATCTCAAACCTCTGTATATCCTTTAAAGATTTTGGATTGCGCGTGCGGGATTGGAACTCAGGCAATCGGGTTTGCGGCGATGGGTCATCACGTCGTCGCATCGGACCTGAGCCCGAGTGAAGTCAAACGAGCACAACAGGAGGCTCTCTGTCGCTCTCTGAATCTCTCGTTCTACGTTTCAGACATGACGTCGCTCCGAGAGATTGCCGAGAGCGAATTTGATGTTGTAGTAGCTATGGACAATGCCTTGCCACACTTGAATGCCGCTCAACTTGGACAAGCAACGCGAGCGATAGTCTCAAAGCTCAAACCAAAGGGGTTGTTCCTCGCAAGTATTCGCGACTACGACAAACTCATCCTCCAAAAACCGACGATTCAAGAACCGACGTTTTATGGCACGCATGAGAATCGGCGCATTGTCCATCAGGTATGGGATTGGATCGACGACACCAGATATGTCGTACACCTGTACATTACGGCCAAATCAGACGAGGAATGGAAGACACATCATTTCGTTTCGGAATATCGATGTATGCTGCGGAATGAGCTTTCAGATGTTCTGAGGACTGCTGGCTTCGGAGAGATTGATTGGCTTATGCCGTCTGAAAGTGGCTTTTACCAACCTCTGGTTCTGGCGCGACTGTCAGGCTAGAGGGTGTTTGTTAGGTTACGTCTTCGTAAATTTGCTCAAAAGTATCCAAATTGGCTGACTCTAAGAGCGTAGTTGGTTGACGTATAGAACCCAAAGTTCTATGCTTTTAGGTGAGCCACTGCGTGTGGGACCCAAGTGCAGCAGCTCCTCTGCTAGATGTAGTTCATTCCTGCCTGCCGAAGCTGTTACGGGGGATTCAGAATCAACCAGCGTCCCCTATTGGATTGCTGATTGCTCCCCGGACAAGCGCCGCCCGCGATGGAATGGAACCTTGGGTTCCGGAGTCCGCATTCATCATGGTAGACGACCATAATCCTGAACACACCGAGAGCAAACCCCTGACCACCGAACTGGAAACCCTAGCGCCCGAAGCGACAGCGGCCAACACCGAACTGTCTTCTGAATCCACCTCAACCCAACAGCATGAAGCTGTCCACGAAGCCGCCGCCAACAACGCGCAACAAGATGCTCAATCCGGGCATGTTGCAACCGTTACGGCCGCCGCCGAAGAGTCTGCCGACGACGACTTGAACTACGATGCCGCTGACTTTGCGGCAGCGCTGGCGAATTTTGACCGCGAGCAGGCAGCCGATGCCGCCGCCGCCCAGAATCTGACCGCCGAAGAGGCGATTGTCGCCGGTACCGTCCTCAAGATTACGGACAAGTATGTTGTTGTCGATATCGGGCTCAAGTCGGAAGGTTTGATTCCGCTGGCACAGGTGCTGGACATCCATGGCGCACCGAAGTTCCAGGTTGGCGATTCCGTTGAGGTTGTGGTTGAGCGTGAGGAGCCGGAAGGCGGCTACCTGGTCAGCTACGAGAAGGCGTTGCGCCACAAGGTCTGGGACAAGCTGGAGCTTGCCGCCAATGAGAAGACCCCCGTCAAGGGCATGGTTCTCAGCCGCGTCAAGGGTGGTCTGACCGTCGATATTGGCATCAAGGCGTTTCTGCCCGGATCGCAGGTCGAGGTTCGCCCCGTCCGCAATCTGGATGGCTACATCGGTACCGAGATCGAAGTTCGCGTCATCAAGCTGAACAAGAAGCGCGGCAATGTCGTGATCAGCCGGAAGGAACTGCTCGAAGAAGACCAGAACGCCAAGAAGTCGGTTACGCTGGCGACCCTGGAAGAGGGCAGCGTTCTGACCGGAACGGTCAAGAACCTGACCGACTACGGCGCATTCGTGGATATGGGCGGTCTGGATGGCCTGCTGCACATCACCGACATGAGCTGGGGCCGGTTGACGCATCCGCGTGATCTGGTCAATGTCGGCGACGAGATTCAGGTGAAGGTGCTGAAGTTCGACAAGGAGAAGCAGCGGGTTTCGCTGGGCTTCAAGCAGTTGACGCCTGACCCATGGCTGGACGCGATCGAGCGTTACCCGATTGGGGCGCAGGTTCGTGGCCGCGTTCTCTCGGTTACCGACTACGGCGCGTTCGTCGAGCTGGAGCAGGGCATCGAAGGACTCGTTCACGTCTCGGAGATGACCTGGTCGAAGCGGATGAAGCATCCGTCGAAGATGGTGAAGCCGGGCGATGAGGTCGACACGATCATTCTGAGCGTGAACCCGAACGACCGCCGCATCTCGCTGGGCATGAAGCAGTTGCAGGACAATCCCTGGGAGCAGTTGGAGGACAAGTATCCGACTGGCGCGATCATTGAGGGCCGTGTTCGCAACCTGACCGACTTCGGCGCATTCATCGAGATCGAAGATGGCATCGACGGCCTGGTACACGTCTCGAACCTGAGCTGGACTAAGCGCATCAAGCATCCTTCGGAGGTCCTGAAGAAGGGCGAGAAGGTCAAGGCGATCGTTCTGGGCGTTGAGCCGGAGAACCGCCGCCTGTCGCTGGGCGTCAAGCAGTTGCAGCCCGATGTCTGGGACACGTTCTTTGCCCAGCACCGTGTGGGCGACGTCATCAAGGGCAAGATTCTGCGCACGGCGCAGTTTGGCGCCTTCGTTGAGATTGCGGAAGGAGTCGAGGGCTTGTGCCACGTCTCCGAGGCGGTCGATGCGAACCACCAGCCGGTGGCGATGGATGTGGACTCGGAGCACGAGTTCAAGATCGTCAAGATGAACCAGGAAGAGAAGAAGGTCGGTCTCAGCATTCGGGCAGTTGGCGAAGAGGCCAGCCGCGCTGAGGTGGAGAGCTACAAGGAGCGTGAGAAGTCGCCGAAGGGTGGGTCGGGTTCGTCCTCGTCCTCCTCGTCGAGCAGCAGCACCACGCTGGGCGATCTGATCAACTGGAAGCGATCTGAGCGCGAGTAAGCTCAGTCACAGGAAGTACGGAGGGCCGCTCCTTAGGAGCGGCCCTTTCTTTTATATATTTCTATCTACTCGACAGCTTAAGTGGCATTTCCGCACCTTCGATGAGTACAGGGACGATTTTGCACTCACTCCGTACACGCGCACGGATATGATGGAACATCTCATCGCCGACGCGTATCTGTGACGAGAAGACTCCGGTATTTCAAAAGGGACTACAGGACGCCATCTATGATCAAGTTGAGGCAGCTAGGCTCTCTGTTTGCAGTGCTCTCTCTTTCCATTTCTCTGGTTGCACAGAAGATTCCGTCGGGAGCTGCCATCGATGCGAAGGTGAACGGCCTGATGACGCAGACAGGCGTCAAAGGCATGGCGGTTGCCGTCATCGACCACGGCCGGGTGAAGTATGTTCATGTCTACGGTATCCGCAATGCGAAGGGCGACCCGCTGACGACGGACACTGTCATGTATGGAGCGTCTCTCACCAAGACCGTGTTCGCGTATACGGTGCTGCAATTGGTGGATCAAGGCAAGCTGAACCTCGATACACCGATCGCGGCTGATCTTGACAGACCGCTGCCGACCTACGGACCTGATCCTGTCTTTCCTGACAAGTACGGCCCATACAAAGACCTTGCCGATGATCCGCGCTGGAAGAAGATTACGCCGCGCATGTGTCTCGATCACTCGACCGGCTTCAGCAACTTCTGGTTTATTGAGCCGGACCATAAGCTGCATATCCACTTCGATCCCGGCACGCACTTCAGCTATTCGGGTGAGGGTTTCGGCCTGCTGCAATTTGTTGTCGAACATGGTCGAAAGTCGCAAGGGCTGGGGCTCGATGTGGGCGACCTGACCCATGCGAACTTTGTACGTTTAGGAATGACGCGCACAAGCCTGACGTGGCGCGAGGGCCAGAACCCGAATGTTGCGGACGGCTGGAACGATCATGGTCAACCGGAGCCTCACTCCAAGCGCAGCAAGGTGCGCGTAGCCGGGTCGATGAACACCACTATCTCGGACATGGCGAAGTTTACCGCCGCACTGGTGCGCGGCGATGGCCTGTCAGCCGCATCGCGCGCCGAGATGGTTAAGCCTTCGCTGCACATTACGACGCGGACACAGTTTCCGCTCTTCCAGCCTGATCTTCCGGTGAGCGAGCAGCGCAAAGACCTTAACGCCGGGCTGGGCGTTGTTGTATTCGATGGGCCGCAGGGACCGGGCTTTTACAAGGGCGGCCATGACGGCCAGACCGCCAACACCATGGTTTGCATCGAGCGAAGGCAGCGCTGTGCCCTGATCCTCTCGAACGATGTGCGTTCAGAGGCGCAGTTCGCCGATCTGGTTCGCTTTCTCCTTGGCGATACTGGCGTGCCCTACGAGTGGGAGTATGGAGACTACGCCGGGAAATCATAATTTTCTTGCCAAGTCACTCCTTGAGCAGAGGTGAGATCTGAGCCGGATCCCATCGCGGCTTGCGGAGAATGCCAGCGGCCAAACCGCTGAGGGAATCTGCAAAGATTTAGCCGGAATGATTAAGCGCCTGCGGCTTTTGTGGGGGTATCGCGGGGAATACCGCCGTTCTTTTCACACGCGCTGGGGGGCTTGCTCTCTTAAACTTTAGAGAGATGATGGGCCTGAGGATACAGACGCAGCGGTGGTTGTGTGGGGGTTGCGTGGCGGTGCTTTGCTGCTGCGCGATGGTGCACGGAGTTTCGGCAAAGACGAGAAAGGTGGCACATCGCCGGGTGGAGCTGTCGCCATGGCAGCAGGCGATGCAGGGGCGGGAGAAGCTGGAGTCGATTCCGGCGGGGGCACGGACCAAGGCGGAGTATACCGAGGCGATGGACCGGTATCGCGCGATCTATCACCAGACGCCGGGCGATCAGTATGCGGCTGCGGCTGTGAATGCCGTGGCGGAGTTGCTGGCCGAGCAGGGGCGCGGATCGCATGACACGAAGGCGTTGAAGGATGCGGTGGGTCAGTATGAGTTTTTGCGGAAGCAGTATCCGGGCAGCTCGCTGCGCGTGGGCGCGTTGTTGGCCGAGGCGCAGATCTATGAGAACGATCTGCGTGACTCGGACGGGGCGCGGAAGCAGTATGCGCTGCTGGTGAAGGACTATCCCAAGAGCGAGCTGGCAGAAGAGGCTCGGGCTGGGCTGGCTTCTTTAAATAGCAGAGAGCAGGGGACTGGAACGACTACGGCAGGGACCAGGAGACAGGAGCGAGGGGCGAGAGAGCAGAAGAGTGTGGAGCAGGCTGCGGGGAGCGATAGGGATACCGCGAATAGGGCTGCTACTGATACGGCTTCGTTTGCCCCAATGCCGGTGACGAAACGGAAGTCGGCTGCGCGGAATGTGGTGGATACGAGTGCTCCGGCGCAGGCTCCGTCTGCGGTGGTGGAGACGGCAAATAATAAGGCGGCTGGAGTCGAAGAGGCTGGGCCGACGCATGTGGCGATGGAGTCGAAGCGGCATGGACTGGCGCAGGTAACGGGGATTCGGCACTGGTCGACGCCGAACTATACCCGGGTGGCGATCGATCTTGGCGATGACGTGACGTATGAAGCGGCGCGGGTGCCGAATCCTGACCGCATCTATTTTGATCTGCATGGGACGCGGCTGGCTCCGCAACTGGTGGGCAAGAGTTTTACGGTGACGGATGATGGCTTTTTGAAACGTGTTCGCGCCGCGCAATTTACCAACGACATGACGCGAGTGGTACTGGATGTGAATCATGTGACGGAGTATTCGGCGTTCTTGCTGCCGAATCCTTATCGACTGATTATTGACATTCATGGAGGAAATGGAGAGCAGGGGGCGCCGACGGAGGTGGCGAAGACGGACTCGGCTCCGCCGGAGACTGCGGTCGTGGCGAAGGTTACGCCGGCGCGTCCTGTGCCGAATACGGTTGAGGCCAGGTCGAACAGCCTGGTCGAGGTGGCTTCGTTGAGCGATCAGCCGGGAAGGGTGGAGGCGACGCACAGGCCGACCTCGCAGCCGATCTCGGCGGTGGTGAAGGACCCGGATTCGGGGGTTGCTGAGGCGCGACCGGATGATACGGTGAGCTCCGCGCGACGGACGAAGAAGAGCAGGGCGGAGGTTGCGGGGGCTGTTCCGGCGCGGGCGGCGGTGCCGACGGCGGATGGGGAGACTTCGCTGGTAAGGGCGCTGGGATTGAAGATTGGGCGCATCGTGATCGACGCGGGGCATGGCGGACATGACTCTGGCACGCTGGGCTATGGCGGCATTGAAGAAAAGGATGTTGTGCTGGATGTAGCGCTGCGGTTGGGCAAGCTGTTGCATGAGCGGCTGGGCGCGGAGATTATCTATACGCGGTCGGACGATACGTTCATTCCGCTGGAGACGCGGACGGCGATTGCGAATAAGGCTCAGGCAGACCTGTTTTTGTCGATCCATGCAAACTCTTCGCGGGATGAGAGCGCGCGGGGTGTGGAGACCTATTATTTGAACTTTACGACGCAACTCGATGCGCTGGAAGTGGCGGCGAGAGAGAACGCGGTTTCCGATCAGTCGATCCATCAGTTGAGCGATCTGGTGAAGAAGATTGCGCTGAAGGACAAGATTGCGGAGTCGCGGGAGTTCGCTTCGGATGTGCAGGAGAGCCTGTATGGCGGGCTGGAGAAGGGGAATCCGGGGTTGAAGGACCGTGGCGTGAAGAAGGCTCCGTTTGTGGTGCTGATCGGCGCGAATATGCCTTCGATTCTGGCGGAGATCTCGTTTGTGACCAACCCGAACGATGCGCGGGAGCTGGAAGAGCCGGCGTATCGTGAGCGGGTGGCCGAGAGCTTGTATCGCGGCGTGGCAAAGTACGAGGCCGGGTTGAGCGGCGTGAAATTGCCGGTGGAGCGGGCCAGCACGAAGTAGGTTGGGTGATTCGTTTTGGCTGCCGATAGATTGTTTACCGGATTTAGCGAAGGGCAAATACAGGGGTCTCTCCACTCCGCTTCGCTCCGGTCGAGATGACGTACGGTTGTAGCAGCCTGTTGTTCGGTCGAGATGACGTGCAGTTGGGTGGTCTGCTTCGGTCGAGATGATGTACTTTTTCGTCCAGACTGAAATCTAAAAGTTCTGAGCTTAGTGAACTGGCTTGAAGTCGAAGTAGGCGAGGTTCATGTTGCCGCCTTTGAGGATGTGGACGGTGAGGACGCTCTTTCCTGCGGGGAGCCTGAGTTTCGTGATGGCAGGGGCGAGGTTCCAGTGGTGCCACTGGCGCCAGGCGATGGGGTCGACGGCGTTGAAGGTGGAGGTGATATTGAGGGGACCGCTGGCTGGTTTGCCGTTGACGTCGATTGAGATGGCTCCGCCGCGGTTGGAGGTATAGAGGAGGTCGGCGGTGTAAGTGCCTGCGTGGGCGACCTGCACGGTGATGTTGAACCACTCGCCGGGTTCGGTCCAGCCGACGTATAGCTGGCCTTCAGTTGGCTGGACAAGGTCGTAGGGGCTATTGTCGATGACCTCAGGCTGATGCTGGAAGTTGTGGAACTTGGTGTAGGAGGTGTCGACGCCCTCGTCCATGCGGAACTGGTTGAGGTAGGTTCCGTCGGCTGGGTTCAGGGTTCCGCTGCCGAGGTTTTTGGCCTCGGTGTCGTGATAGGCGACACCTTCGCCGCCGCGGTCGTAGAAGGCACACTGGACGCGGCCGGGAATGCTCTGGACTGCCTTGGAGTGGTCGTCGTTATAGGGAGTTCCCTTGTAGGTCTTTTGATAGCTGGCTGCGGATGCGGAGAGGGTGGCCGCCGCGAAAGCGACGATCAGGGTGGAGAGAACCGTGCGGGAGTGGAGCGTGCGTGTTTGCAAGGGAAGATGCCTCCGAGGGATTGAGGTCTGAATCGGGAATCCTGTTTAGACAAACGTTTGTTGCGGTAAGGTTTAGGTTCGCCAATTATATGGAGATTTTTGGCGAACTCAAGGGCGGTGATGCTTTCTTCTGCATCGCGCTGTGTTGATGTTGTTGGCTTTGGATTGAATGAGAGGGCGGCGGTAAAGACGAAAGACAGGGATCTCTCCATTACGCTTCGCTTCGGTCGAGATGACGTGTGGCTGGTGTTGCGCTTGCATTGGTGTTGTTCTGCGTTGAAAGCGGGGGATAGCCGCTTCGCTTACGTGTTGGAGGTGGTGTAGTCTGACCGATAGCAGGGTCATGCTTCATGGTCGATAGGATTGAGTTCAAGCTTCGAAGGACGGCGCAACGCGTCGTGTTGTTGTGCCTGGTGGGTGCGATGCCTGCGGCCTTTGGGCAGAGCACAAAGACGATGCTCGTCGAGCCTCCTACCCCGCTCCTGCCAGCCCAGTTTGGGGCGTGGCAGCCGGATGGAAGTTCGCCCTCGTGTTCGGACTGTCCTCCCGTGGAGGGAGTGACGGGCGCGGTGTTGAAGGAGGATGGAGTAAGCCGCATCAGTCATGCGGCCTACCATCGGCTGAACAAACCGGGAACGATTACGTTGGACGCCTATCAGTTTGGCGATGCGACAGGAGCGGCGAGTGCATTTACGTTTTTGCGTAAGCCGGAGTCGCGCATGGTCCAGTCGAAAGACAGCCAGGTTGGCGCGGAGATGGCGGCTTCGGGAGCAGATTATATCTTTCGCAGCGGCACGACCGTAGTCGTGGTGGACGCGAGCAAGGCGGGAGCTCCGGCGGTAGGAGACCTGCGGCTGCTGGAGTCGACGCTGCCCAAGATCGGCGGGCCACGGGCGCAGCCTCCTCTGCTGCCGACCCTGCTGCCGACCAAGGGGCTGGATGTCGAGAGCGAGCGGTATGCACTGGGGCCGATCGGCTATCAGGCGATGGGCGGTGTGCTGCCGGGAGATATTGTCGGCTTCGATAAGAGTGCCGAAGTGGTGATGGCGAAGTATAAGGGCCGAGGATTGTTGACGCTGCTGCTCTATCCGACGCCGCAGATTGCGGGCAACTACGGGCGAGAGATTGTGGCGGAGATGAACCGTCAGGGCGCGGCGGCGGGAACGGTGAAGCTGCGTCGTGAGGGGCCTCTGGTGGCGATGACGACCGGGGCGTGGAGTGCCGAGGAGGCTCAGAAGGCGGTCGAAGGAGTTCACCTGAACGCAGTGCTGACGGTGGAGAAGACCCCTCCGCCGGAGTTCCGGACGGAGGTTCGCAAGACGGTGAGCCTGCTGACCAGCATTGCCCTCCTGTCGGGCCTGCTGGCGCTGGCGGCGATCATCCTGGGGTTGGTTCTCGGATTTGGCAGGGCGGCTATCCGCGTGCTGCAGGGGAAGCCAGCGGCGACCGAGCCTGAGTTCCTGCGGATCGACCTGAGCGGCCGGGCAGAGAAGATTCATCTCGAAGGGGAGCTCCCGCCGACGCAAGGGTGAAGATGTCTGCACCGGGGATGGTGCAGGGCGGAGGCTAAGCGGCTGATTTGAAGGTGTTTTGAAAATTTGCCAGACCATATTAGGCAAATAAAAAGCGAATATGTTTGGCTATGTTGTATGGGAAGTAACCCCCGTAACTAATTACTAAATAACGACTTATGTTGATGATCTTTAAGCCTTGACACCTGATTTTGGCAAACTTAGTATTTCGCCAGAAAGTTCTGATGGCTTTGCCTCCGTTGGAACTATTCTCCCTAAAGAAGAGGCCACCCTGTTGCCGGGTGGCCTCTTCACTTTTTGTGTGGAATTACCGATGGGTGATGTCGGAAGGGGGAAAAGAGTGGGATGGAGCGCAGATTCGAAGAGGGGAGGTCCTGATGCTCGCGTGCGTTGCGACCTGCGCGGATTGCTTATGCTAGTTTGGCAGAAGGGGCTTACAAGAGGGTGGACCAATGATTTCGCGATGGAAAGATGTGCCTGTCGGTGTTGCAGCGATGTGCGCGGGAGTTTTTATTTTGATGAGCTTATCCGCAGCCGCGCAGGATACGCGCCAGGTGACGGAGCCGAAGATTCCAGAGTCGTGTGTACAGCTGCCGGCACAGCTAAGAGCGATGAACAACCTGCTGGCCCCTGCCGATGAGAGCAAGCTGGACACGGAGCGCATTCAACATGCTCTTGATACGTGCAAGCCGGGTATGGCGGTGGAGCTAAAGCCTGCGAGCGGGAACAACGCATTTTTGAGCGGCCCGTTGGAGATGCGGACCGGCGTGACGCTGCTGGTCGATGAGGGCGTAACGTTGTTTGGCTCGCGTGATGCAAAGCTGTATGAGATGAAGGGCGAAGGAGTGACCCCAGGACTGTGCGGGACGATTGCGACGGGAATTCCTACTGTCTTTCCTGCGCCGCAGCGACAGTTGAAGACGCGCGGAGGCTGCCGACCGTTCATCAGCGTGATGGATGCAAAAGATGTCGGCATCATGGGCAATGGCGTAATCGATGGGCGAGGATACGCGAAGATTTTGGGCAAGGACTATAGCTGGTGGGAGATGGCCCGTAAGGCAGAGCCGCAGAACCAGCGTTACTTTACGCCGCGCATGATTGTGGCCAGCCATGCCGATGGCCTGACGCTGTATCGGATTACGCTGCACAACTCGACGAACTATCACGTGAGCGTCAACAACACGGATGGATTTACCGCATGGGATGTACATCTGCAGACGCCGACGACGAAGGGCATGGATGCGCGGAACACGGATGGGATCGATCCAGGGAGTTCGACGAATATTACGATCGCGCATAGCTGGATCGACAACGGCGACGATAATATCGCGATCAAGACCGGAGTCACGCATATGAGTGTGCTCGACAACCATTTTTATGATGGCCATGGGATGTCGATCGGTAGCGAAACCTATACAGGCGACAGCAATTTATTGGTGGATGGTCTGACGGAAGACCATACGACCAGCGGCATCCGTATTAAAAGCAACGTGACACGGGGCGGGTTGGTGCATGATCTGGTCTATCAGAACATCTGCATGAAGGATGTGGCGAATCCGATTGCCATCAGCCCTTATTACACGAACCAGACGACGGAGGGGTTTGTCGACCCGAAGTATGTCGGTGACCGGATTCCGGACTATAAGGCGATTACGATTCGCAATGTGTTGGACACCACGCCAGGCAATGTATTGCTGGCCGGGTTAGACGATGCTCACACCACAGAGATTATGCTGGATGGCGTGCGGGTGGAGGGGATTACGCCCGCGCAGGTGCATGGACGGTTTGCCACGGTGGCGCTGGGGCCGCGCGGAACGAACCTCGATTTCAGCGGGACAACAATCAAAGTCATACCGTTCAAAGGGGTTGCGGGGGGCGAGACGGGATTCGGCTGCGACGGAAGATTTGTTCCGATGCAGTAGAGTCTTCGCTCTGATTTGGCGGTACAGGGGGTGTGCCGCTAGAATAGGTGAGGCAGGCCGATGTAGCTCAGTTGGTAGAGCAACTGATTCGTAATCAGTAGGTCAGCGGTTCAACTCCGCTCATCGGCTCCATTCCCCTTCTTCATGAATCCCTTTCCACCAGATCAATCTGTTGCACACTTTTCCAGGGCGTGAGAGCTTCAGCCCTTGCGGCGGTGGGTTCGGCTGCGTTCCGGGATCTGTGTTTGGTGATCTCTCTAAGCTGACATTGCAGGGTGAATTTAAGGCTTCGTGTGTTGAGAAAAGATCTCTTGCTGCGAGATGGAAGATACATTTTCAAGGTCGCGGACAGGATGATCGTTAATTTTTGAGGCACTTTTTTCACAGCAAGCGATTTTAATGAAAACGATTACAAGCATTTCATTTTCAGAAGGATAGGGCGTGTAAAAGTGTGTCAGCGGAAGGGTAGTTTTAGTGAGGTCGAAATTAATCTCCAACCTTTGATTGACAGGGTGTAAATAACTACGTAGTATTCAGGACGTTCCCATATTTGTAACCGGTTACACAAGTTTTTGAACTGTGAAAATGCGGTTTTTGGCGATGTGTGGCAACAGAAATATAAACGATTCAAATTTTCGCCCCCTTTAGCGGTAACTCAGAAATAGAAGCGGAATTTGGCAGAGTGGCAACAATTTTCTGGAGGTCTTTGTGAGTAAAATTTTTGAATTTAAACGAGCACTTTTCCGATGTGCTGTCGTTGTGGCGATGATTGTTCTCGCTGCAATTCCTGGTATGGCTCAGACCAATGAAGGTCAGCTCTCGGGAAATATTCTGGACAGCACTGGCGCTCAGGTCGCGAACGCGCAGATCACCGCTAAGAACGACGCGACAGGTTCGACTTACAGCATTAAGTCGACAAGCAGCGGAAGCTATCACTTTGCCTCGATTGCTCTTGGTCAGTACACCGTGACGGCGACGGCATCGGGCTTCAGTCCGTCGGTTAACACTGGTGTGGTGGTTCGCGTAGGCAGCGTCACCGCCCTCGACATTCACCTTGCAGTTGGCGCGGCGACGGATACGATTACGGTTGCAGCGAATGCGTCCACTGTGGAAACTCAGTCTTCCGACGTTGGCGGCACGGTTTCAACCAGGCAGATTATCGACCTGCCGCTGGCGCTGGGTGGAGTAGGCGCGTTGCGCTCTCCTGAAGCGTTCGTCTTCCTGATCCCCGGCACGGCGGGTCCTGGCACCGGTAACAGCGCGAACGGTATCTTCATCTCTAAGATTGGCGGCGGTCAAAACTTTGGCAACGAGGTATTGCTCGACGGTGCCTCGCAGACTCGTTCGGAGAATGGTTCCTCGTTCGATGAAGAAGCGCCCTCGGTGGAGGCGATCTCCGAGTTCAAGGTGACGACGAACACGCCCGCGGCCGAGTTTGGACGTACCTCGGGCGGTATCGAGAACTTCGTTACCAAGAGTGGAAGCAACGACTATCACGGCAGCGCATTCGACATCTTCCGTAATGAAGACCTGAATGCAAATAACTGGTTCAATAATGGCTACAAGGCGTTTTATCAGAGCCAGGGAAATCCGGTCGAAGCCAAGTACAACCGTGGAAACGATAAACAGAATGACTACGGCGGAAGCATGGGCGGCCCGATTGTTATTCCGCACTTCTATAACGGGCACGATAAGAGCTTCTTCTTTTTCTCATGGGAGCAGTATCGACACACGATGGGCGGCCCGATTACAAGCACGGTGCCTACCATGGCAGAGCGAGGCGGAGACTTTACCGATCAGCTCGGCGCGGAAAAGCTTGATAAGAACGGCAATCCGATCCTCAATCCGTGTGACGGCAGCCCAATGTATAACGGAGAGATCTTCGATCCGAACACCACGCAGACTGTCAATGGCGTTCCGTGCCGTCTGCCATTCAGGACCAACGGGCAGCTTAACGTGATTCCCCAGGGTCGTATCAACGGTGTTTCCCAGAACATCCTTGCGTTTTATCCAACCCCAAATGCGCCTGGCATCTCCAACAATTACACGCTCAGCACCTCGTCTCCTCTAACGAACACCACGTACTCCCTTCGTATTGACCATTCCATCGGATCGAACGATAAGTTCTTCGGCTCCTACAGCACGCGTGAGAACTTCCGCTTTAGTCCGCAGAACTTCCAACTACCTCCGCCGGTCACGCCGAACGTTCAAACCCAAGATTTCATCACTCATTTTGGTCGTGGCGGTTGGGACCATATCTTTACGCCGAACCTGCTCAACCACTTGAACGTGGGTTATAACCGCTCCAATTCGATTAATGGTGCCATCGAAAACCAGCCCGCTTATGTCAATAACAACTATGCCAAGCAACTTGGCATTCCGAATGTGTTCCGGGGATTTCCGGAGATCAATATCAGTGGTTATGTCTCGCTGAGCCGTAATCAATTTGATGACAATATCGACAATGGAATTCGTGTTAACGATTCTGTGAGCTGGCAGAGAGGCCGCAACAGCTTCAAGTTCGGTGTCGACTATCGCTATCAGCAGTATTCGAACATTGCGCACGACTCGGAAAACGGGCACTTCAATTTTAACGGGAATGAGACAAAATCAGCTCAGATTAGTCCCTATCAGGATGGAACCGGTCTGGGAGGAGCGAGCTTCCTTCTGGGGCTTGTGGATAACAGTGGAGCGACGATCGTAACTCATCAGCCGCGCTGGCTGTCCAGTTACATGGCGGGCTTTGCACAAGATGACTTCAAGGCAACGAAGGATCTTGTCTTGAATCTGGGTATTCGCTATAGCATTGACCAGCCGCGTAAAGAAGCGACGAACAGAACCTCCAACTTCAGCCCAACAGCTATCGATCCTTATAGTGGTCTGCCGGGTGCGCTGGTATTTGGAACAAACTGCAATGGCTGCAATACGCGCTGGGCTGATACATGGTACAAAGACATTGCTCCGCGCATCGGATTCGCCTACTCGCCTTCTAGGTGGAACGGCAAGCTTGCAGTTCGTGGCGGCTTTGCAACTCTTTACGCTCCGCTTCAATACAGCGATTTTGGGGGCTCAGAGATTGCGGGGTTTGCTCTTCCAATCGTTCAGAACAGCGATGGGTTTAATACTGCCTATACCATCGATATGGGATTCAAACCATATACGGTTGCTCCTAACCTTGATCCGGGTCTATTCGATAGCAAGAACTCTGCTTCTCCGACCCCGTTCAGCAACTATATTAAGCCGTCTTATGGTCGTCCTGCTCAGGTCAATCAATGGAACCTTCAGGTTCAGCAAGAGCTTGCCAAGGATCTGATCATGACGATTGGCTATATCGGATCGTCGGCCTCGCACCTCAAGTCTGGAATTGAAAACGTCAACAATACTTCTCCTTCAACTTTCCCGCTTGGCGACATTCTCAGCCGGCACTACTCAGAGAGTGCGCCAGCGCAGGGAACCAAGCTGCCGTATGCAACTTTCAATACATCGGCTCAATACTTTCAAGCGCTTCGACCGTTCCCTCAGTATGACTACATTGCGACGGACTGCTGCTTACAGAACGTTGGCCACTCTTCCTACGACGCTCTGATCGCAACACTGGAGCGGCGGTTCTCTAACGGGCTCAGCCTGCAGGCTTCCTATACCTGGTCGAAGTCGATCACCAATGCGGATTCTGCTTTGCCGGGAACGAACGCTGGAGTTAATCAGGAACAGGATCCGTCCAATCCTAAGAGCACAAAGGCCCTCTCGATTCAGGACATCCCGCATACCTTTGTTGTTAGCTATATTTATCAGTTGCCATTCGGAAAAGGACAACATTTCTTTGGAGGGACAAACGGATTCGTGCGGGCGGCGATCAGCGGATTTGAGATTGGTGCTGTGCAGCGCTATATGTCGGGTCAGCCAACTTCGTTCGGTTGCGCCGATGGTATTCCCGGCTATCAAAATTGCATAGCCTTCTCTCGAGTTCCGGGTTCGAGCCTCGCCAGCCCGGCACGGAAGGGTCATATTGATCCGTTCCGTCGGTTCCGTGCGGGAAATCCGTCTAACTTGAGTTCTGATCCGAATGTGGATAGTGAATTCAATGGCCTAACGAATACTGGAAATTCCGATTATTCAAAATTCCAGACAGCTCCGGCTATTTATAGCCAGAACAACAGCATTAATCGCCGTACCCGTGCTGTTCAGTCTGGAGACTGCGCGACGTGCGATAACGGCAACTTCGAATTCGGAGACATTCCACGTGTTACCGGAGAGATTCGAAACTACAAGTACCTCAACGAAGATTTCAGCTTCCTGAAGAAGACACCCATCACTGAAGGTACGCTGTTGATCCTGAAGGTAGAACTTCTCAATGCCTTCAACCGGCACACCTTCAGCACACCGGATACTCAGCCCTATGACTACACCTTCGGTGTGCCGACAGGAACGATCAACGGTCCACGCCAGATGCAGCTCACAGCGCGGTTCCAGTTCTAGCTTGTTGTCCTCATGTGATAATTCCGGCGGAGGGCTTGTACGAGCCCTCTGCTATTTTATGAAATCTTGCTTCCAATTTCGTTTCGCTATTCTGCTGCTGATTGGTATCGGAACTGGTTGCTTGTGCTCACCGCTGTTTGCAACAGCACAGAAGACGAACAACGCTTTATCTTCTTCCAGTCAGGCGGACGCGCTCGTGGCCCAGGCATTGCACAGTCTTCAGCAGGGAGATCAAAGCACCGCGCAGCAGCTTCTGCTGCAGGCTATCGCGGTGAGTCCTACTCATCCCGCTGCCAATAACGCGCTGGGCAAACTATATTTTGAGCAACATCGCTATCCGGAGGCGATGGAGCGATTCGAAGCCGTGCTGTCTACAAACCTGCGTGACTCCGAAGCTCGTCACGGCGAGCTTTCATCGGCCGTGGCACTTGCGCTGCAGGTACGCGGTGAAAGTCCAGAAGCTGCGCTTGCTTGTCTCCAGCATGCTCGCGAAAATCTTCCGGATGATCCTACGTTGCTTACAGATCTCGGGATTCAAGCACAGGCGATGGATCGATTGACGCTTGCTAATGAATCCCTGAATGCAGCGCTCAAGCTTAAACCTAACGATCTCACGGCGCTTTATGCTTTGGCGCGCGTGGAGACCGATCAGATGGATTCGGTGGCGGCGGAGAAGCACTTCCGTGCCTATCTGGCCGCTCGACCGGACGACGCCACAGCACACTATGGATTGGGCCATCTTCTGGAGATGCAGCTCAAGACGGAAGAGGCGACGAAAGAGTTCAGGCGATCAATCGAGTTGCAACCGGTACAGACAGAGTCGTACTACGCACTTGGCCAGATCGCGCTTGACGCACAACACGATGCAGAGGCGGAGCCGCTGTTCCGCAAGACCCTGGCGCGCGATCCGAACCATGGCGGAGCACTTACCGGAATGGGCATTCTCTGTTTTCGTGCGAAGAACTACACCGAAGCAGAAGAGTATCTCGCAAAAGCTATCGTCAGCGCACCTAAATATCAGCCGGCTCACTACTACTACAGCCTTGTGCTCGCGCATGTCGGCAAGAAAGCAGAGGCCGAACAGGAATTGAAGATTGCCGCAAGTCTGCAACAGAAGCCTGCTATGCCAACAACGCAGAGCACGCAGTAGAGAGTAGACGTGCGTACCTTTCTATTCGAAGGCGCTGCAATTCCATGTGCCAGTTTTTATTTTCGCAAGGAGACGCTTTTCATGAACCGCATGTCAACTTTCATCAAGTCCTTTGTGCAGGTTGCCTCCATTACCGCGTTTACGTGTGTGATCGCATGTTCGCTTTCGGCTCAGGTTATCAATGAGACCGCCGTCACGGACACGCCCATTGAGGTGCATATTCTGCGAACGGAGACTCCTGAGGCGATTCCGACCTCGGTCTTTGGCAGCTTTCTCGAGCCTATCGGCAAGTCGACATACGGTGGACTCTGGGCCGATGTGTTGGAGAATCCGAGCTTCGAAGATGGATTGTGGAGCGCGGGGAACATTGCAGGGATGCTGCACGCGCGACCTGAACTGCGGCGTGCATCGCAGCTGGGAATTCCTCTGCCGTGGGAGCCGCTCAATCAGGCGCAGGGTGCTCGTTATCTTCCGGTGTGGGGAGACGCGGCAAACTCCACGCGCTCGCTGCTGGTGATGTCGCTGCCGGGTAAGGAGGTCGGCGTTCGTCAGATGGTCTACCTACCGGTGCATCGCGAACTGACTTATACGGGGAGTGTCTGGCTGAAGCATGTCGAGGGGCCAACCGATGTCACTGTTTCTCTTCGCGCGCACGATCAGAAGGACAGCATTCTTGTTACGCAGAGTCTTGATGCAGCGGCAACGACGTGGACGAAGTATACCTTCAAGTTTGTGCTCAAGCCGGGACAGATTGCTCCGCTGGCTCCGGTGGACTTCGTGATTGCGCTGAAGAACGATGCGCGCGCCGAGGTGGATGAGGCATCGCTGATGCCTGCCGACAACATCGACGGTATGGATCCCGATGTGATCGCAATGGCCCGCGATCTGCACTCGCCGCTGATTCGCTTTGGTGGCAATTTCACCTCAGCCTATGACTGGAGAGACGGTATCGGCCCGCGAGATAAGCGTGTCAGCAAGCTGAATGTCTCGTGGGGTATTCCGGAGTACAACACCTTTGGCACTGATGAGTTTCTTGAATTCTGCAAGCTCATCCATGCTCAGCCGCAGATCGCATTGAACCTCGGCACCGGAACGCCGCAGGATGCCGCTGCGTGGGTGAAGTATGTCGATCAGCACTGGGGCGATCGCAAAGGCGGTCTGTTGTGGGAGCTAGGCAATGAGCTTTGGGGCGACTTTCAGGTAGGGTATCCGAGCCTGGAACGCGTGGCCCAGAAGACGCTCGCTACCAGCGAGGCTGTTCGCAAGGTCGATCCAACGTCGCGCTTAATTGCGACAGGCGCGGATGAGGATCATTTCCACGACTGGAACGCTGCGCAGTTGTCCAACCCTGTTGGAACATTCGATTTTCTCTCGACTCACTTCGTGGTTGACGATAACGTGCAGATGGCTAACTCCACTGCTCAGTTTCGCACGATGGCGAGCCTTGCGCTGCCTATCGGTCTGGAAGATCGGATGCACGCCATTCATGAGCAAATTCAGCAGAGCTCGCATCGCGATCATGTGAACACAGCCTTTACGGAGTGGCTGATGATCTCTGATTCTCATACCGGGCTGCACTTTACCAATATGGGTGGAGCGCTCTTCGCCGGTGGCTTCTTGAATATGGTCATTCGCAACTCGAAGATCGTTCCTATCTCTGACATGACAGGGATCATGGAGTTTGGAGGAATATGGAGCAAGCGTGGCCAGGTCTACGGAGCGCCTGCGTACTGGGTTCTGCGCGAGTATGCAAATGCGGAGCCGCGCACGCTGCTGCGAGTGCAATCGAACTCGCCGGTTTACTCTGTGACGCATGGCGTAAGACGCCTGCCTGACATTAGCGATGTTCCTTATCTCGATGTCGACGCTGCGGAGTCCGCAGGTGGAAGATCGCTTGTGCTCTTCTGCGTGAACCGTTATCTGACGCAGGCGCTGACAGCGAACTTCGACTTCGCCAGTCTTGGGGTGAAGGGAAGTGTTGCGAAGGTGACGACGATAGTTGCCGACAATATTTTTGCTGAGAATAGTGAGGAGAATCCGGACAAAGTGAAGCCGGTGACCAGCACCGAAGAGGTGCATAGAACCTTTACGCATAAGTTTCCCAGTGCGAGCGTGACGATTATTGAGATTCCTATGCAATAGTTGGTGAGTTATCCAGAACGTGTCTTTTCCCATATTGGGATTGCGAAGTTTCTGGCTTCACGAAGTAACCATTTCTTCTGTAGCGGCTTCTAAGCCTCAGATGGTCATCATTCGCAGTGTGTGCAATTTCACAAGCGCAGACTCTTTAGGAGTATGCATAATGCGTAGGTTCAAAGTTTTACTTTGGAGTGCAGCTTTCCTTGCAAGTGTAACTTTGCTTGCGCCTGTAGGCCCGGTGTCGACGGCTCATGCTCAGGTTTCCATTGGTATTGGCATTGGAGGCCCGCCGCCGGTTTGCCCGTATGGCTACTATGACTATGCTCCCTATGCCTGTGCGCCGGTGGGCTTTTACGGGCCAGGATATTTCTATAACGGCATCTTCTTAGGTGTTGGTCCCTGGTATCAGTGGGGATATCGCCATGGCTGGGGCAATCATCGATTTATAGGGCCGGGCGGCGGAAGATATTACGGGGACGGAAGAGGTCATCACTATGCGCGGGGCCATTATTACAGGCCTGGCTATAGGGGCCATGGCCATAGAGGCGGCCCTAGAGGAGAATACCGTGGCGGCGGACACGGCAACGGGCGCGGTGGTGGCCATGGTGGTGGACGCGGTCACGATGGCGGTCATCGTTAGCTGACGGTTGCCGAATCAAGCCATACATAGTACAAGGGCGGCGGGGCGTAAAGCTCCACCGCCCTTGTGTTGTGCGGACTAACTGATCTCTGTCCAAAGAATGCTGCCGGCGACTAGGACGTTTAAACGCAGATAGAACGGGGTATCTCAGGATGAAGCGACGGGACGTGTTGAAGGGGCTTTCGATTGTGGCTGGGGGAGCGTTGTGCTCGACGCCTGCGCTGTCGGCGTTTGCGTTGGGTGACGACAAGCCCGTGGCTGCGCTTCCGTTGGCGATGGCGATTCGCGGGTTGGCGAGGAAAGACGGCAGGCTGATGCAGCCGATTCAGATCTCCGTAAGAAGTGCGGACGCGGATACAGCGCTAGTAACGACGCTTGATGGAAAAGAGATCGACAGAAGAACGTTGTCTGCGGGGCAGCACGCCTTCAATGTGTTGATCGATGCGGTGACAGAGGCTCGTGATGGCTCGGTTGCAGTGAAGGTTGGAGAGAATACGAGCTCTACGGTGGTGAAGCTGCAGCCGGTGCGCAAGGTGCTGGTCTATGTGCTGCCGCACTCACATCATGACCTTGGATATACCGATCTGCAGGCAAACGTGGAAGAGAAGCAGATGCAGAACATCACGCTCGGTATGGAGTTGGCGAAGAAGACGGCGGGGTATCCCGAGGGTTCGCGGTTTGTGTGGAACCTTGAGGTGCTGTGGGGAGCCGACTTGTTTATGCGGCGCAGGCCGCAGGCAGAGAGGGATGCGTTTGTCGAAGCGGTGAAGAAGGGGTGGGTGGCTATCAATGGAATGTATGCGAATGAGCTGACGGGGTTGTGCCGACCGGAGGAGTTGATGCAACTCTTTCGCTATGGAACCGAGTTGGGAAAGACGTGCGGTGTGCGTGTGGACTCGGCGATGATCAGCGACGTGCCGGGGTATACGTGGGGAACGGTGACGGCGATGTCGCAGGCGGGGATACGGTATTTTTCGGCGGCGCCGAACTTCTTCGATCGCATTGGAAGTTTGATGGCGGAATGGCAGGACAAGCCGTTTTGGGCGGTGTCGCCTTCGGGCAAGGAGAAGGTACTGGTGTGGATTCCGTGGACGGGCTATGCGATGTCGCATGTGATGAAGCTGAGTCCGGAGTGGGTGGGCAAGTATCAGGACCGTCTGGATACGGCGGGGTTTAAGTACGACATCTCGTATATTCGCTGGTCGGGGCATGGCGACAACGCGGTGCCTGA
Organism: Edaphobacter dinghuensis; assembly: GCF_014640335.1. Lineage (NCBI taxonomy): Bacteria > Pseudomonadati > Acidobacteriota > Terriglobia > Terriglobales > Acidobacteriaceae > Edaphobacter > Edaphobacter dinghuensis. The sequence continues at coordinate 1,161,732 of NZ_BMGT01000001.1, forward strand.
CCCGGAGCTGAGCGAGTTTATTAAAGGATGGAACGAGGAGTATGAGTGGCCGAGGTTCCACATCTCTTCGACGAGCGAGGCGTTCTCTGCGTTTGAGAAGCGGCATGGCAGCGAGGTGCCGGAGATGCACGGAGACCTGACGCCGTATTGGGAGGATGGTGCGGGGTCGTCGGCGCTGGAAACGAAGATGAATCGCGTGGCGGCGGATCGGCTGACCCAGGCAGAGGTGTTGGGTGCGATGTTCTCACCTGCGGCGCTGAGTACGGCGAAGGTGAATGAGGCGTGGCGGAACATCCTGTTGTATTCCGAGCACACATGGGGTGCGTGGTGCAGTGTCTCGGATTCGGAGAGCGACTTTACGAAGAAGCAGTGGGACGTGAAGCGGCAGTTCGCGGTGGATGCGGAGAGTATGTCGAAGGCGCTGCTGGATGAGGTGCTGAAATCTGCGGGTGCAGGTTCGGACGCTACGGCGATTGATGTGCATAATTCGACTTCGTGGCCTAGGAGCGAACTGGTGGTGTTGTCGGCTGCTATGTCTGCTGCGGGAGACCATGTGAAGACGGAGCGTGGTGTTTCGGTGCCGTCGCAGCGCCTGTCGAGTGGGGAACTGGCGTTTGTGGCGAGAGATGTTCCGGCGTTTGGTAGCACGAGGTTTCATCTTTCACGGGGAAAGGCGTTGGCTCCGGCGAAGCATGTGACGTTCAAGGATGGAGTGCTTGAAAACGGGATGGTGCATGTGAAGATCGACGCGGCGACCGGCGATCTGGTGGAGATGTCGCTGCACGGCAAGGCGGAAAACCTGGTTGATCGTAGCCAGGGGCAAGCAGTGAATGAGTATCTCTTCCTCGAAGGCAGTGATGTGTCGAAGGTGCAGCAGAGTGGAACGGCTACGATCCATGTCGAAGAGGCGGGGCCGCTGGTGGTTTCGGTGCGCGTTGAGTCGGCTGCACCGGGATGCAATAGCCTGGTGCGTCGGGTTCGGCTGATTGCCGGGGAGGATCACGTTGAGCTGACCAATGTTGTCGACAAGAAGCGCGCGCCACTGAATCCTCATCCCGGCAAAGGTGGGCCGGGAGATGACTTCGCGCAGCGGGAGGCGAAGGAGAGTGTGCAGTTCGCATTTCCGTTTGTCGTGCGCGATGGCGCAATGCGGATGGATATTCCACTGGGGATGATGCGGCCGGAGATCGACCAGCTTCCGGGGGCGTGTAAGAACTGGCTTCCGGTAGGGCGCTGGATTGATGTGTCGAATGCGGAGCATGGTGTTACCTGGGTGACGCTGGATGCGCCGCTGGTGGAGGTGGGCGAGATCTCGGCGAACATGTTGGGATCGCAGCGTGACCCGAAGTTGTGGCGTCACCATATTGCGTCGACGCAGAAGTTTTATTCGTGGGCCATGAACAACCACTGGGGAACGAACTATCGCGCCTACCAGGAAGGCGTGGTTGAGTTTCGCTACGCGCTGCGGCCTCATGCAGGATACGATGCGGCGGCTGCGAGCCGATTTGCGATTGGGTTGTCACAGCCCTTGGTGACGACCGTGGCGCGTGCAGGTGAAGTGAAGCCGGCGTTGCTGCGGGTTGAGCCGCAGGATGTGCTCGCGCTGGCGTTGAAGACGAGCAATGACGGTGGAGCGACGGTGATTCGGTTGTTTGGAGCTTCCGGCGAAGAGCGACGCGCGAAGTTGACGTGGACTGCGCCGGTGGCTCCCCAGCTTTGGATCAGCGACCTGAACGAGCAGCGGGTGAATCGCGTGGAGCATGAGGTTACGATTGCGGGATGGGACCTTGTGACGCTGCGCGCCGATCATGCTTAATCTTTGCCTGGCATAGAGGCGAAAGATAATCTAATTCACCGATAGAGGATGGAGGAGTGATGAAGCGACGAGAGTTTCTCAGGTCTGCGGCGTTGACCGCTGCGGCCTCGGCTGCGCTTCCTCCGTGGCAGAGGGTTGCCATGGCGCAGCAGGGTGTGGAGGCCCCAGCCGTTCAGGAAGATGTGAAGCGGGTGATTGCGGTGTTCAAGTGTCATCTCGATATCGGCTTCACGGATACGCAGGCGAACGTGATGCAGAAATACTTCAAACAGTACTATCCGCAGGCGATGGCACTGGCGGCGCAGCGCAGAGAGGCAGGACAGGACCGCTATGTTTGGACGACGGGATCGTGGCTGCTCTACGAGTATCTGGAGCAGGCAAGCAGCGACGAGCGGCGGAGGATGGAGCAGTCGATTGCGCAGGGAGATATTGCGTGGCACTCGCTGCCGTTCAGCTGGCAGACGGAGATGCTCGACCGCTCAATGATTGAGGGATGCTTGGGGCTTTCGACTGCGCTCGACAAGCGCTTTGGGCATACGACGATTGCGGGGAAGATGACGGACGTTCCGTGCCATTCGCGGGGGATTGTCGCTCCGCTGGCTGCGGGTGGGGTGCGGCTGCTGGATATTGGGGTGAATCCGGCGAGCACGCCGCCTGAGGTTCCCGATGTCTTTCTGTGGAAGGAGCCCGAGGGAGCCGAGATTGCGGTGCTGTATCACAGACACGATTATGGAAGCGTAGTACGTGTGCCAGGCTCGGACCTGGCAGTGTCGGTCATGGTAAGGAGTGACAACTCCGGCCCGCACACGATGAAAGAGATCGACGATATGTACACCGGGCTGCGGCGGCAGTTTCCGAATGCGAAGATCGTTGCGGGGAGCCTAAGCGATGTAGCGACGGCGATGGAGAGTACACGCACGAGACTGCCGGTCGTGACGGAGGAGATCGGCGATACGTGGATCTATGGAGCGCCGAGTGATCCGCCGAAGATTGCGCGATATCGCGAGATGGCGCGGTTACGCGGCGAGTGGCTCGCAGGCAAGCGGATGAGCGTGGGCGATGCGACGGACCGGCAACTGCTCCGCAGGCTGGTGCTGGCGGTGGAGCATACGTGGGGGACGGATACGAAGCGTTACATTGACCACGATCACTATTCGCCGAAAGAATTGGCGGAGTACATTAACAAGCCCGGCTATCAGACGATGGAACGAAGTTGGCAGGAGAAGCGCGACGACGTCGATGCGGGTGTGGCGAATCTGCCGGAGGGATTGCAGAGGGAGGCGAAGACGCGGCTGGAGGCGCTGCGTGTTACGGCACCGGACCACTCCGGAATGCAGGTGCACGATGCGAAGAAAGAGATTCGCACGGAGCATTTTGAGTTGATGCTCGATCCGGCTACAGGCTCGATTGTGAAGCTCGTCAATCGGCGGACGGAGAAGACATGGGCATCGCAGAAGCATCCATTGGCGCTATTCACCTACCAGACGCTTTCGCAGGCTGACTATACCGCATTTCTGGCGGCGTATGTGCGTAGCAAGCAGTGGTGGGCTCCGCAGGACTTCGGCAAACCGAACATTGAGCGCTTTCATGCAGAGTCGCGCGAGTGGCACCCGGTGCTGAAGCAGATGTGGGTGCAGGAGCACCCGGAACGTTATCGAGTCTTGATGGAGCTTGCGGTGGATGATGCTGCGAGTGAGCAGCATGGACTGGTGGCATGGCCGAAGTCGATGTATCTCGAACTAGTTTTTCCAAAGACTGAGCCTGTGGCGCAGGTTACATTTTATGCGATGGGCAAGGCTCCGAACCGTATGCCGGAGTCGATGTGGCTCACCTTTATGCCGGAGACGGCGGGCGATCCCAAATGGAGTTTCGAGAAGGTAAACCAAGAAGTCTCGGCGGATGATGTTGTGCGGGGTGGTGGCCGCAGGATGCATGCGGTGACTTCGCAGTTTGCCTGCAAAGATGGAGCGGACAGGCTGATGATTACGACGCTTGATGCTTCGGTGGTGGCACTGGGCGCGAGATCGCCGCTGAACTTCAGCGAGGAGTTGCCTGATCTGCGGCGAGGCGTGCATGTGAACCTCTTCAACAATGCATGGGGCACGAACTATCCGCAGTGGGCTGGTGGAGACTGGATGTATCGCTTCACCATAGCGAGCTGAAATGAGGTTGCGATGAGGAGCCGAGGTTGCATCCCCATATCCGAAAGCCCGGACATGGGGCATCCTTTGGCCTCTGTACCCGATTTGGTACAAGATATCCACCATTTTTTAATATGGCTGCATGAAAAGGGCTTGATTGGTGCGGGGTTGGACGGCATACTGCAACAAGAGTTCTGCTGGAGCGGATCTCCGGACGGGGCAACAGAGATAGCGACGTGACCCGATACTGCCGTCAAGACGTGTTGCGAATCCTGCACTTGCATGCGCGCCAGCTAGTGGCGTGGGAGCGAGCGGGGCTGATCTCCCCCAACGAACATTACAGTTTTGAAGAGCTGGGCCGGTTGCGCACGCTGCGCGATCTGCAGGCTACGACGCGGATTTCGGCCAAGAGCATCCGGGCTTCGGTGGATGCGATGCAGCGCGTCGGTGGGATGAGGAACCCTCTCATGGAGGCGAGCGCCGTGCGGCGGGGGTCGCGGCTGGCGTTTCGACATGGAGGTGCGCTGGTCGATCCGCTGACGCAGCAGCTTGCTTTTGACTTCGACACGACCGGCGCACGGCAGTTGAGCGTGGTGAGGAGCGGAGGGCAAGACCCTGCGCGGCAGGCTGCCGAGTTACAGGAGATGTTTCTGCGCGCGGTGAAGCTGGAGGAGAATCCGGCGACGATTCCGGCTTCGATCGAGATCTACCGGGAGATTTTGGCAGTGCGACCGGAACATGCACCTGCGCTGATTAACCTGGGGACGATTCACTACAACCTGCGCGAGTATGAACTGGCGGAGAACCTGTACCGGCGGGCGACGGTGGCAGACCCGGACTATGCGCTGGCGTTCTTCGACCTGGGCAATGTGCTGGATGAGATGCAGCAACTAGACCAGGCCACGGCGGCTTACCAAAAGGCGGTAGCCCTGGTACCTCACTATGCAGATGCACACTACAACCTTGCGCTGTCGTACGAGCGACAGGGGCAGCGGCGGCGCGCTCTGCGTCACTGGCTGGCGTACGTGCGGCTGGACCCGACGGGGCCGTGGTCGAGCCATGCAAAAGACCAGGCGCGCAAGATTCTGAACGCGGAGAAGCTGTCGATCGTGAGCCGGGGTGGACGGTTAGTGAAGGCGGCGGGATAAATTTCATCGTCGGGCGTTACTTTATGGCCAATGCGGGCGCCGGGTGGGTTAACCTCTTTAATCGTGCTTAACCTCTTTTGTTTAATTGAGGTGAATGGATGGATGAGCAACGAAGAGGCGCCGCTCCGCTGACACAGCTAAGCGAAGACGAGCAGATGTTTCGAGCGACGGTGCGACAGTTTGCCGCAGAGCAGATTGCGCCACTGGTGCGCAGCATGGATGAGACTCAGGCGATGGACGCCGGTGTGGTTCGGCAGATGTTTGGCCTGGGGCTGATGGGCATCTCTATCCCTGAGAGTTATGGCGGAGCGGATGGCAGCTTCTTCGAGGCGATTCTGGCGGTTGAGGAGATCTCCGCAGTCGACCCGGCAGTGGGTGTACTGGTCGATGTGCAGAATACGTTGTGCGTGAATGCACTGCTGCGTTGGGCGACGGAGGAACAGAAGCGGCGGTGGCTGCCGCGACTGGCTGCGGAGACGGTGGGGGCTTACGCGCTGAGCGAGGCGGCATCGGGGTCCGATGCGTTTGCCTTGCAGATGCGGGCGGTTCCGCACGGGGACAACTATGTTCTGAACGGACAGAAGCTGTGGATCACCAATGCGAAGGAGGCAGGGCTGTTTATCGTCTTTGCGACGGTTGATCCTTCGGCGGGGTACAAGGGAATTACGGCGTTTGTGGTGGAAAAGGGAACGCCCGGTTTTTCGTTGGGCAAAAAGGAAGACAAGCTGGGGATTCGTGCTTCGAGTACATGCGAACTGATCTTTCGCGATTGCGTTGTTCCTGCCAGCCAGGTTTTGGGCGAGGTTGGCAAGGGCTACAGGATTGCCATCGAGACGCTGAACGAGGGGCGGATCGGGATCGGCGCACAGATGCTGGGGCTGGCCTCCGGGGCGTGGGGCCACGCGGCAAGATGGGCCAAGGAACGCAGGCAGTTCGGCAAGGCGCTGGTTGAGTTTCAGGCGATGCAATTTCAACTGGCGGAGATGGCAACGGAGATAGAGGCGGCGCGGTTGCTGGTCTACAACGCTGCGCGGTTAAAGGATGCAGGTGCTGACTTCGTGAAAGAGGCGGCGATGTGCAAGTACTTCGCCTCGCAGGTAGCGGAGAAGGTAGCGAGCCTGGCGGTGGAGGTCTTCGGTGGGGCAGGATTCGTGAAGGACTATCCGGTGGAGAAGCTCTACCGCGATGCGAAGATCGGGAAGATCTATGAAGGGACTTCCTTTATGCAGCTGGCGACGATCGCCAAGCTGGTGCTTTGAAGGATCGAAAGAGGCGCCGATGTGCCGGTTGATGGAACCTGATGAATATTAGGAGTGAATGTTATCGGGTGATCGTTTTACACTAGTGGTCAGGCCTCTTGAATCATGACAAAGACTTCCAGTGCCGCATCCCGCGCGCCGCTGCCCTTTCTTGGGCTTGCGTGTGCCGTGGGCGTCTCCACTATGTATTACAACCAGCCGCTTTTGTTGGAGATGGGCCACACCTTTGGCACCGCCGCCGGGCGCACCGGGTTTGTGGCGGTGGCAACGCAGGTCGGCTATGCCATGGGGCTACTGTTCTTTGTGCCGCTGGGCGACCTGCTAGAGCGGCGTGCGCTGATGATGCGTATGTTCGCCGCAGTCGCGGTGTCGCTGGTGCTGGTGTCGCTGGCTCCTAATCTGGGCTTGTTGATTGCGGGGAGCGTTCTGATCGGGATCTTTGCATCGGTGACCCACGTGGTGCTGCCAATTGCTCCGGACCTGGTGTCGAACGAGCAGCGAGGACGAGCAATCGGCATTGTGATGACGGGATTGTTGCTGGGCATTCTGCTGGCGCGGACCTTTGCCGGATGGGTGAGCCACATTACCGGCTGGCGCTCTGTCTTTGTCATTGCGGCGATCATGAATGCGGCATTTGTGCCGATGCTGTGGCGAATGATGCCGAAGCTGCCGCCAAAGCAGAAGCTGCGCTATGCCGATGCCATGAAATCGTTGTGGACACTGTACCGGACACAGCCGTTACTGCGCGAATCCAGCGAACTGGGAGCGTTGGTGTTTGCCTCGTTCAGCTGTTTCTGGACGACGTTGGCGTTCATGCTGTATAGCCACTATGGTCTGGGGGCTGGAGTTGCCGGTACGTTCGGCGTCGTAGGTGCAGCGGGTGCCATGGTGGCTCCTATCGCCGGGCGCATGTCGGACAAGCATGGCTCGCGGTGGGTGGTGTCGGTAGGAATCTCGCTGTTGGCGGTTTCGTATCTGCTGCTGTGGGGCGAGGAGTGCGCACGGCTTTCAACGGCGCTTCATATGGTTCTGCTGATTGTGGGCGTCGTGGTGCTGGATATGGGGGCGCAGATGACGCAGGTCGCCAACCAGACGCGGATCTTCGGGTTGGATGCGTCGGCGCGAAGCCGTCTGAACACGGTATATATGACGGTCTACTTCAGCGGCGCCGCAGTGGGGTCGGCATTGGCGACGGTGGCCTGGGTGCATTGGCAGTGGACGGGCGTAAGCGTGCTGGCACTGGCACTGATTGGACTGGCATTTTTACGCCATGCGGTCGGAGACAAGAGCAAAACGCACTTCGACAGCCATAAGCTGACCATTGAGGATGAGCTGATGGAGGCGTAAAAGGACGGTCTGTGGAAGGCTGTAGCGAAGCAATGGTATCGTCATCGAGATGTGACGAGCCGTTGTGTTTTGTTGCGAACCCTTCCGAAAGGACTGGACTGGATGCTGAATCAGAAGCTGAGATTGGTTGGGGCTTTAGGGCTTTTTCTTCTCCCCGTAGTGGGAAGCGCGGCTGCGGAAGTTCGTCTTCCGCACCTTTTCAGTGATCACACCGTACTGCAGCGGGAAGCTCCCATTCATGTGTGGGGATGGTCGGACCCGGGAGAGAAGGTAACGGTACACTTCCATGCGCAGACGCGGTCTGCGGAATCGAATGCTGAAGGCGAGTGGAGCCTGTGGTTGATGCCGGAGCAGGCTGGAGGGCCTTATACGCTGACCGCGCAGGGTAATGCAGGCGGGACAGTCACGGTTTCGGATGTTCTTGTCGGGGATGTGTGGGTGGCATCGGGTCAATCGAATATGGAGTTTCCGCTGAAGGGCTTTGGCGGAACTACGGTACTGAAGAACGGCGCCGAGGAGATTGCGAATGCCACGGTGCCCACAGTGCGTCTGCTTCGGATCGAACACAAAAGCTCAGACGTACCGGTGGAGGATGTCGACGGGAGCTGGACGCTGTGTACGCCGGAGACGGCTGCCAACTTTTCGGCTATTGCTTATTTTTTCGGTCGTGAGATCAGCCAGAAGGAGCATGTTCCGGTTGGCCTGATCGATGCAACCTGGGGAGGAACGCCGGTGGCTTCGTGGATCAGCCTGGATGGGATCGGCGCGGATGCATCGCTGATGCCAATCTTTGCAAATCGTGCACTTTTCGCCGATGAACAGAGCAGGGCTCGGAGGGTCGAGGCTGCGGAGAAACGGGAGGACGCGGCGGCGCTTGCTGCTCATCAGCCTTTGCCGAAGCATCCGTGGCATCCGGATGAGACATCGTGGCTGCCGGCTGCGTTGTTCAACGGGATGATTGCTCCGATGACGCCGTATTCGATCAAGGGCGTGATCTGGTATCAGGGTGAGACCGACAGCGCACCGGCGACCGCTCCGATCTATACGAGGTCTTTCTCCGCGATGATTGGAGACTGGAGAAATCATTGGCGGGAAGGGAACTTTCCGTTTCTTTTTGTGCAGATCTCCAGCTTCGATTCTCCTGGCGAGCATTGGGGAATGTTGCGCGACCAGCAGCGTCGGACGCTGGCGGTGACGAATACGGCGATGGCGGTGTCGCTCGACGTGGGTACGCCGGACAATGTGCATCCTCCGGATAAGCAGACCGTTGGAGCGCGATTGGCGGTGGCTGCGCGCGGAATGGTCTATGGAGAGGCTGTGGATTACTCGGGTCCAATGTTTCGTCAGGCCACGCGAGATGGTGCGGGAATGCGGGTTTGGTTTGACCACGCTAAAGGTTTAACTGCCAAGGGTGGTGAGCTGACCGGCTTTGAGATTGCAGGAGCGGACAAGCAATTTGTTCCGGCTACAGCGAAGATCGATGGGACATCCGTCGAGGTGAGCAATGCGACAGTAAAGACTCCGGAATATGTACGTTATGGATGGCAGAACGTTACGACGGCGAATCTTTACAATGCTGTGGGACTTCCGGCCTCTACGTTTACCTCAGAGTAGGCGGGTGTAATTTTCTAACGCGAGAGTGGGGCGGGTGTGACCCCACTTGTCGTACCTCTTGATATAAGTCCACTTATAAGATTGTGTGCAAAATTTTTCCTCCTCAATTTTGTCGTGCGCGGGTATAGTGGTTGCGCTATCAGATTGAACAACTTTCCTGCACGGCTGAAGTCCTCTCTGCCATGGTCTTCCAACATGCTTTTTATCAATATTTTGGAGAAATACTATGAAGATATTTGGGCCAGTCGTCGTCTGCTTTATGGTAGCGCTATCTTGTTCACTACCTGCGGCAGCACAGGAATATAGGGGAACCATTCAAGGGAATGTAACCGATGCCAAAGGCTATGTTATTGATGGGGCTATGGTTGAGGCAAAGAGCGGACAGCAGGATTACAAGATCACAACCAATGACAAGGGATATTTCGTTATTCCTTTTGTTCAGCCAGGAACTTATACGGTGACAGTTAAGGCCAAAGGCTTTCGGACAGAACAACGGCCTGACCTGATCCTCGATGTAGCACAAAAGATCAACCTGAACATCGCTCTTACTGCCGGCGGAGAGACAGAGACGGTCACCGTAACGACAAACCCGATTCAGCTGTCTACGACGGACGCCTCCGGCGGTACGGTCATGGATCCGGAGAAGGTGCAGAACCTGCCTCTGAATGGAAGGCAGGTTTATATGCTGATGGCGCTGACGCCGGGCGTTCGATTTACCCAGACGCAGTTCGGTGCGGGAGGCTACTCCGGTACGCGCGGATGGGATACGTCGAATGCGTATTCGATTACGGGGCAGCAGGGAATTACCAACCAGTTTTTGCTGAACGGTGCGCCGATCTCGGTACAGGGTGGCGGACCTGCCGGGACCTGGAACATTTCACCCAGCATCGACGCGGTGCAGGAGTTCAAGGTAATGACGATCACCTTTGATGCGCAGTATGGGCGTGTCGGCGGTGGAGCGATGAACACAATCCTGAAGAGCGGGTCGCCTCACTTTCATGGCACACTGTTCGACTATTGGCGGAACTCGATCTTTGATGCAAATACCTATCAGTTGAGCCAGGAGGGTGAAGCGAAGCCATTCCACAATGAGCATGACTTTGGAGGAACGATTGGCGGTCCCTTCCTGAAGCACAATGGCTTTTTCTTCTTCAGTTATGAAGGATATCGACAGGTCCTTCCGGCTGGCGTAGTTACGTCGGTGCCAACGCCCGATATGTTGCCGGATGCGAGCGGAAACGTGAATCTGACGAACTATCTTGCCGCGGTGAACAAGACAAACGGGATCTATGATCCTGATACGACAACCTGCGTCGTTCCATCAGGTAACGGTGGATGCACCACTTATGGCCGCACGCAGTTTGCTAACAATACAATTCCGTCCGCGCGGATCAGTCCGATCGGATTGAAGATACTAAGTCTGTTTCCTGCACCGAACCGGCCCGGGTACCAGAACAACTATGTCTTCAATGGGAAAGACCGGTACCGCTATAACATGCCCATTGCCCGCGTGGATTACAACTTCACCGACCGGACACGGTTGTATGGCATCTTTGCGTGGTGGGCTGGGTATGAGTACCGCAATGGCAACGGATTTACCGGGCCAGCCGTTACGGGAAATATCAACAACTACCGTTCGAGCTTGACGCAGGTGCTGGACCTGACGCATACCTTCTCGAACACACTAGTGGCGGACGTACGGCTTTCTTTCAATCGCTACTACACGCTCGCTCCAGACGGGGCACTCTCGGCAGGTCTGGCAAAGCTTACTCCGACTGACTTGGGGTTGAGTATGCCGCAGATTCCGACGACGACGCATACCTATGCGCCGGAGTTTTCATTCAGCGATGGTTATCCGGGAGTTGTTGGAAACCAGGGAGATCCAACCATCTTTGAGACATATGATCTGGGCCCGTCGATTACGCAGACGCTGGGTCGACACACGCTGCACTATGGCGGTGAGTTCTCGCTTTATCACGATGTCTCAGGCGGGATTGGGCAGGCAAATGGAAACTTCTCCTTCGCTGATGGTTTTACGCAGGAGAATCCGTTCAAGTCGAACAAAGACGGCTCTTCTATTGCTGAAACATTGATGGGATATGCCAATGGCGGGAGTGTGCACTACGGGTTCGCGCCCTACGAGTCGTACAAGTATTTTGGCTTCTTCGTTCAGGACGACTGGAAGGTCAATGATAAGTTCGCGGTGAATGCGGGCCTGCGTTGGGACGAGGAGCTGTCGCCAAGAGAGCGCCATAACCGGCTGCTGGCGGGCGTCTGCCTGACCTGTGTGAATCCTATCTCGAGCGAGATCACCTACCCGGCGGGCAACGTGTTGCCCAATGGAGCAACGATGGTGAATCCGATGTTGGGCGCCGTACAGTTTGCGAGCGACAAGCTTACGGCGTACGACAACCAGAGCGGTTATTGGCAACCGAAGCTTGGACTCTCGTTTACGCCGAACAGGCACATCGTATTCCATGGCGGATATACCATCTCGAAGGCCTTTGGAATCGAGCTTGGTGGCGCATCGGCATGGAGCCAGGACACGAGCTACAACTCGACGCCTGATGGAGGGTTGCATCCGTCGACGTCCTTCCGCAGCGGTACGCCGTATCCGAATGGGTTCATCGTGCCGCCCGGTAACTCGCAGGGGGCGGCAACGTTGGTGGGTACCGGCTTCGGTATTGACCAGCGTGATCGCAAAATTCCTATCGTGCAGCAGTTCACGGCAGGCTTCGAGGTGCAGATGCCTTTCGGCATTGTTGCCAACCTTGCCTACTTGGGAGCACACACTACACGGCTGCGCGCCTCCAAGCAGTTCAATGGTTTGAATCCATCTGACTTCCAGAAGGGACATGACGATCCTAACTATCTGGATCAGCAGGTGCCGAACCCGTTTTATGGTGTACTGCCCAAGTCGGTTTCGATGGGGCAGAATCCCACGATTCAAGCGAAGTACCTGATGGTGCCGTATCCGCAGTTTGACGGCAATTTGTATATCTACACCTATGCCGGTGGATACAGCCACTACAACGCAATGCTGGCAAAGATGGAGAAGCGCTTCTCTGGCGGCGGTGCATTGAGCAGAGGGGTCAGCTTCCTCTCGGCATTCACCTGGTCGCGTTTGATGTCGGCTACCGGGCTGTTGAACAACAGCGGTGCAGGCCTGGTCGATACAAAGCCATACAACGCGGTCGATGGCAGCGATCGTCCGTGGGACTTTGCCTTCAGTGGACTATACGGCCTGCCGATTGGGCGTGGCGGTACGTATCTCTCCAACGCGCATGGCTTGCTCGGTGCAGTAGTGAACGACTGGCAACTGGATTGGATATTTACCAATGACGGCGGCACGCCTGCCGGCTTCCCCAACAACGATATCTATACCTGCGGCGGCCAGTACAACGAGCGACCGGCGCATCGGTCGTGGAAGAGCTATCTGAACAACAGCGAAAACCAATGCTTCACAACGTTTCCGGAGTACACGGCAGTGACGCAATTGCCGCGCACGACGAAGCTGCGTAATCCGTATGCACAGCAGACTTCGCTAGGAATGGAGAAGAAATTCGCCATCCGAGAAGGGGTCAAGGCGCAGTTCAAGGCCGAAATGTTCAACGCAACCAATACTCCGATCTTCGGTGGCCCCAACACTGGATCGCCGGAGCAGGCACCCTCGCGGAATACGAGCGTTGCCGATCCGACACAGCCGGGAGCATGGTCAGGCTATGGAACGGTTGGTTCGACACAACAGAACTTTCCGCGACAGATGCAGTTCTCGCTGAAGGTTCTTTTCTAATAAGAAAATCATGTGCAAAAGACAACGGCGGCATCCTGCATGGATGCCGCCGTTGTTTCGTCCGTTCTGTTTTTTAGAAATCGATGTGGCCAGCAAACTGCCAATCGCGGTTACCGCTACCGAGGTTGGTTTGTCCGAAGCTGGTTGAATCGATATTGGTTGAGGCGTAGCCGAAGGTCACCTTGTTCTCTACGTTGAAGCAATCTGCCTGGAAGGTGAACTTGACCTGCTCCCAGATCGGAAAGCTCTTACGCACGCTCATGTCGAAGTTATGTGTTCCAGGTGACCAGAGATCGTAAGGTGCGCGATCCGGAGCATTGCCGATCTGATAAGGGAAGTTCGACATCTTTTGGAAGGCGGCAGAATTCAGGTATACGGGAGATGTGCCACCTGCCACATAGTTATTGCCGAGACTACCGTTCTGGCGCACAGAGCCGCTGTAACCGGGAGTGAGGTTAGGCAAGCAGGTCGCTGTCACCAGCGAGACCGTGCAGGTGGATGCACTGACCTGTAGGGGTGCACCGGAGTTGTACTGGAAGATCGAAGAGAACTGCCAGTCGGTTGTGAGAGGGCGAATGAAGGCTGGTCCACCGCTGAAGAGCTTCCCTTTGCCGATAGGCAGCTCCCACACCCCGTAAACGACGAGGCGCTGCTTCTGGGCGTTTGCCTGCCAGCTATGGTCGATCTCGCCTTGCGCGTAATTGCGGGTTGAGCCGACGACAACACCGGCCGGTAGAGGATAGCCTCCACGAGTAGTATCGACATCGCCGAGTGCCTTGGAGTAGGTATAGTTCACGTTGAACGTCAGCCCCTGCCACGTTCTCTGGGCGAGAGTGATTTGGAGAGAGTTATAGCTTGTGTTGCCAATGTTGCCCCATACGTCGGAGAGTCCGTTGTATTGAGGGAAGGGAAGCAATGCCTGAGCGACTGTAGCCGACTTGCCTGCAAATGTTGGATAAGGCAGCGACACTCCAGGGATGATGGCATTTGCCTTGGCAATGTTTGCCGGGGTAGCAGATTGGGTTAGAAGAGAACCCAGAACGAGGTAGCGAGGGTCAAGCTTATCGGACCAGTAACCGCGGGTTTGACCGGGAACAAAGTGTCCTACGCTTCCGACATAGTTTGCCTGAATCATAGTGCTGTTTGTCACAGCCCGCTGAATGCCGAAGTTAAAGTTCTGGAAGTACGGTACACGCTGACCGAGAACCGGATCTCCGTAGCCGAGCGAGCCGCCGTTAGCGCCGTTGTTGATGAGGCTGGTGTATCCAGTCTGTTGAGATGGATCGGTGTTCGGAAGCACAGGAACGCTACCCGGAAAGGATCCGTTACCGTACACACTATCCGCCACTAAGTTTGGTTGCTGATCCCAGAAAAACGCGGCGGTGCCCTGGCTGTCGTCGCTCAGAGTCGTCGACCCGGCAAAGCCCTGTTGGCTGGGGCCAGTGCGTGCACCGGAGTTATGTCCACCTTCAGCGGCCTGACGCGCATAGCTAATGCCATAAGCTCCACGGAAGACGGTCTTGTTGTTTGCGGAGAAGGCGAAGCCCACACGCGGAGCAAAGTTTTTCCACCAGAACGGCACAGGAGAGGAGCAGTTACAGCTATTTGTCCCATGACCGTAAAAGCGGAGTGCGCCTTTATTGCCGGTGATGGGGTTAGTCTCGGTCGGATCGAAGAATGAGGCGCGGTTGTGAACTTCGTGGAAGGGCGTCCAGAGCTCCCAGCGCAATCCCAGGTTGACGGTCAGGTTCTTCGTAACCTTGTAGTCATCCTGAACATAAGGAGCATAGGTCTTATAGCGAGCACCTGTCTCCGGCAGGGAAGTTGTTTGAAGCTGCCCAGAGCTCAATCCACCCACGAGAAAGCTGGCATAAGACAAACCGGTATCGGCAGTATCAATCGTTCCGGCCTGTTTGGTATTGGAGTCTGGATAATAGCCAGCCACTTCGGCATTAGAGAAGCTGTAGCTCATAGGAAAGCTGGAACTGTTGTTTGGATATTTGTAGTTGTCCTGCAGCCACTGGATTTGACCGCCGAACGTAAATGCATGCTTGCCTTTGACCCACTGCAGATTGTCCAGCAGAACGAAGGTGTTGACGATCTCGTTATTCGATACAGAGCCGGAGATGGCATGCCATGATTGGGGAGAATCCTGACCGCCGGAAAAGCTGATAGCCGGAAATGTGTCGGACGCTTCACCGGCAGGCAGACCGGTAAGACCGGCAGCATTGGCCGTATACGGCGTATTCAACGTAGCGTTGACATCGGGCGCGGAGAGACGGTTGAACGCATACTTGACCTGATTGACCAGGTTAGGAGTAAGAGTCCAGCTATGTTCGATATCGGCTGTCGTAGAGAACTGCGATACATACTCGGTTGTGCCGTAAGGGATGGGAAGTTTGGTGGTGTAGTCCGGACCAATTGTGCCGTAGTTGCCTAATAGGATGATGCCCGAGAGCCGCTGCGTGGGATTGATGTCGTAGTCGACCCGGCTGGCAGTCTTCCAGTAGTTCGTACCTTGACGGATTGCAGTAGAGAGATTGTTGGCAAGGCCAGGCAGGTTCGGGGCTGGAAGAGTCTTGGCGAGTGCCTGAGAGATGGGAGAGAGGTCGCCTTGCGGAATAACGTTGGGCGTAGGTATGCCGTTCTTTAAGCCCATAAATTGATAGCGGCACTTCACTCCATGGTTTGCTGCCGTGCAGGCCGCAGTGGTGGAGGGGTCGTAGATCGGATAGGAGTATTCGGTGAAGTCTCCCGTGCGGGCCAGCGCGGAAGGAACTGTGTATTGCGTGGGATTCGGGGTGGAGTGGTAGAAGTACTTGTCGTATGAGGTAAAGAAGAAGAGTTTGTCTTTAATTACCGGTCCGCCCACTGTAAAACCCCACTCAAGCTGGTGTTCGACAGGTTTCACTGGTTGGCCGGTGAGCTGATTAATGTTGGAGACCTTTCCTCCAAAGCCCCAGGTATCGAAGATAGTATTGCGGACAAAAGCGAAGGCGCCGCCGTGGAACTGGTTGGTGCCGGACTTGACTACGTAGTTCTGTACGCCCTGACCTTCAAACTCAACCGGAGAACCGCTGGTCTGGGTCTGAAACTGCTCGATGGCTTCAGGAGCGAGCGTGTAGGCGACTGCACGATTATCACCTTGCTGAACCGGCGCCGTAACCGGAATACCGTCGATATACACCTCATCGAGATAAGCAGCCGAACCGGAGCCGCTGAATTCACCGGAGCGACCTCCACCCTGTACGCCTGGCATTAGTTGTACAAATGATGTCGGGTTGCGGGGGCCGTTACTCATGGTCAGCGGAAGGTTGGTGTACTCCTTCTGCTCCATGGTCATATTAAGGGTGCCGTTCTCGGTCTCGAGGGCGGGTGGCGCATCCGTGATGGTAACTGTCTGATCGACGCTGCCCGTGGAAAGCTTTGGGCTGAAACCAACGGTTTGCAGGGCATCGACGGTGATGTGCTCCTGGGTAAGCGTCGCGAAACCCTGCGCGGTAGCGGTCACCATATATTCACCAGGAATGAGTGGCGAAATAAGGTAATAACCGCTTGCACTGGAGACGCGCGTCGTCTTGACGCCTGTGTTGATATTGATGGCGGTAACGCTGGCATTGGGAATGACGGCTCCAGTGTTGTCCTGGACGGTTCCGGAGATGGCACCTTGTCCGCCGATCTGAGCTTCCGTCTTTGGTACGAAACTTACCAGAAAAACGAAAAGGCAGAGGAGGGAGGTTCGAAACAGGGCCCGTGAACTGGAAAAAGAAGCGGGAACTAAATACGCAATCATTTGGCCTCAGTAATTTTAGGAATGAAAATAATGCGTCAGGAGTAAGAATGATTTATCTGACCGCCCCAAATTTTAGAGATCGTGGCAACATAGTGTCAATAGAGAAATTTTTTCTTAGAAAATATATCAGAGCTTGATTTGTCTTCTTTCTGTTGGCAGAGATTGACTTTCAGCGTCTGTCGCAAAATGTGCTCGTGCTGCCTTCTTATTCGTACCGAAATACGGAACAACACGTGATTTCGTGTTTGGGAAGGATGTGAGGGAGGAAAGATGTTCGATTTTTTTATTCCTTCTTTTCCTCAGTCCATCGTCATTCGACGGAGTCTTCCACGTCTTTGCTCGTCTTGTTGTCCCATATTTCTTTTATTTTCTTGCAGATACGCTCATGGATTTCTGTTTTTTTACTTTCTCTTGACAGTTCTAAAATGAGACGGCTAAAGTGCTCACCATCATGACCTCTATGCCGAAACAATTTCTGAATAGGAAATTATGGAGAGCTTCTTGTCTCCTGATGACCCTGATCTTCTTCGCCCTGTCTGCTTCTCAGTTGCTCGCGCAAGGCTATGGCTCTGTCTCCGGTACAGTGACCGATCCTTCAGGCGCAGCCATCGCCAACGCCAGCGTTACCGCTACTCAGGTCGATACGGGGCATGAGACTACGGTTACGTCCAATCAAAACGGTGCCTTCGTCTTCACTACACTGCCGCCCGCCAGCTATGACTTCAAGGTGACAGCTTCAGGGTTCCAGCTTTATGAGCAGAAAGCCGTTCTTCAGGCCAACCAGTCGCTGACTGTCAATCCAAAGCTCACCGTTGGGGCGGCCACGCAGGTTGTTGACGTCTCCACCGCACCGCCGCAGGTCGACACGACCACCGGCACCATGTCGCAGGTCATCGACCGCGAGCGCGTGGTTGATCTGCCGCTCAATGGCCGAAATGCCGCTTCGCTGATGACTCTGGTCGCCGGTGTAGGAGATGCCACGAATGAAGGCAACGGCGTTAATCAGGGTAACGGTAAGACCTTCCCTGCGGCGGTGGTTGTTACATCGAACGGAACTCTTCCCAATCAGTCCAACTATTTGCTCGATGGCGGTAACAACGTTGATGAGCTTACGAATGTCAATGCACCCTTCCCCATGCCAGATGCCGTGCAAGAGTTCAGCATCCAGACCAGCAACTACGACGCCGAGTTCGGCCAGAGCGCGGGTGCTGTAGTCAATATTGTTACCAAGGCGGGCACCTCCCACTTCCATGGTTCAGCTTTTGAATTCCTCCGCAACGGCTACTTCAACGCCCGCCCCTATTTCGCTAGCGTTGCCGACAATCTCCACCGCCACCAGTTCGGCGGCACCATTGGTGGGCCGGTCATCATTCCGCATCTGTCCAAAGGAAACGCCACCCAATTCTTCTTCGGCTACCAGCACACAATTGCCAACCAGATTTCTACAGCCAGCAGCACTGTCCCGACCCTTGCCGAAGAAGGTCGTACAGCCTCGGGTGGTCTGGCCGCATACGCCGACCTCAGCAATCTCTGCAAAGCCGGCTTCGACACCAGCGGAAACTGCCTTACTGCCAGCCAGCAGGTTCGTAACCCCTTTACCAATGTTGTCTATCCGTATAACCACATTCCGCAGGCGGCCTTCGATCCGGCCTCGGTCAACTACCAGTCACACTTTCCTACCGTTACCTCCGATGCCGGTGCCGGTCTTATCGGCAATCTTGTGAACTACTCCAAGCCTGTCCTTCAGTCCTTTGACGAGTACACCGCACGTGTCGATCACGACCTCGGATCTCGCGATCATATCTTTGGCCGCTACTTCTACGACTGGTATACACAGTCCGGCGTCTTCAACCCCAATAACCTCTTGAGCTACGCCTCGTATTTCAACACTCGTTATCAGAACGCGCTGCTTTCAGAGACACACGCCTTTACCGACCACATCCTGAACTCGCTGGTTCTGAACTATCAACGTGAAGTCGCTCTTCGCGGTGGCCCTCCGGGCAGCACAAAGATTACCGACTATGGCGTAACCAATATTTGGCAGCCCGCCACTGGCCCCTTCCTCCAGGCGACCATTACCGGATATTTCGGCGCAACTTCCTCTGCATTCGCAGCCTGGGGCCGCAACAACTATTCCTTCAACGACGATCTTCACTGGGTCAAGGGCAGCCACAACTTCGCCTTTGGCGGCCACTTCGAGCTCTCCAAGGTCGACGTCACTAACGTCTACACCTCGTATGGAGCATTCGGCTTCAATAGTGTCACGAATAAGATCGGCTCTAACACCTACTCCTATCCAAACGCCTACGGCAACTTTCTGATGGGCTTTATGAGCAGCTTCGGTCAAGGCAACTATGAATTAGTTAACGACCGCAACCACTTCCCCGGCATCTATGCCCAGGACAGTTGGAAGGCTACGCGTCACCTGCAACTTAATTATGGCGTGCGCTGGGAGTCTTTTGCTCCTTGGACTGATCGCCGCAACCTTATGACCGAGATGGTTCCTTCGGCTTATATTGCCAACCAGAAGTCGCAGGTCTACACGAACCTTCCTGCCGGTTTGCTTGTCAGTGGCGACCCCGGCATCCCTCACAATGGTGTCCGTAACAGGTATACCCAGTTCATGCCTCGCGTTGGCTTCGCTTATGACGTCTTCGGTGACGGCAAAACTGCTGTTCGTGGTGGCTTCGGCATCTTCTATCAAGACCGCCTGCCCGCTTTTTTCAACCTCACTCAGGGCAGCTTCGTTCCCAACACGATCTCTCTTGCGCTGACTAACCCCGGCATGTATGGCACTGCGCCAGGCACTAACCCTGGTGGCCCCTTCAGCAACCCTTACTGCACCGGCTGCTCCGCTGGCGCAGTCGCGAATCCCTTCCCCTTCACCTTGCCATTCCCGAAGGATAAGGTCTTCCCCAACGCCTTCCAGGTTGCCGAATACGATCCATCCGGTAACTTCCAGGTTCCTGTTACTAACGACTTCAACCTGGCAGTCGAGCAACAGCTAGCGCAAAACTGGTCGATGCACTTGGCCTATGTCGGTTCCACCTCGCATCACCAGCTTGTGAACCTTGAGCTTAACCCTGCCGTCAATAATGGTATTGGGAGCACCAACCAGCGTCGTGTCTACAACTCGCCGCCGGTTGTCGGTCCATGCATCACCTCTACCGGTTGCGCCACGGCGTATTCGCAGATCGTCGAAACAGCGATGATCGGCAATGCCCACTTCAACTCGTTGCAGGCCACACTTCAGAAGAGCATGACACACGATTTCTCGGTCCTGTTCAACTACACCTTCTCAAAGTCTTACGATGACATGCCCCAGGCCACTCGCGTCTCCAATACGGAAGACGTCAACCCCGGTGAGTCCTACGTCTACCCGCTTTATCCTGCCAACGCAGTCAACATTCCTGTCGCGGCTTATGTTACGGACATCAAGGCGCTTGATCGTGGTCTCTCGGACATCGACCATACTCACGTCATCTCCATGTCTTATGTCTACAACTTTCCCAAGGCGCACTCTGACTTCCGCGCGGTCAACTATGTGGTCAACGGTTGGCGCACTACGGGGCTCCTCCGTTTCCGCTCCGGCGACGTCCTTACTCCCTCTATGGGCAGCGACATCTCACTCACCAACCTTGGTCAGGACCGGCCCAACCGCGATTTCACTAAGGTGGCTTATAACAACGTGGTTGGAGGAGGTCACTGCGGCGCCGGAAAATCCTGCGTCAACTGGTTCAACGACGCTGCTTTCTCCACGCCTGTCAACAGTGGTCCGGGAACTGGCTTCGGCAACATCATCAAGGGCACCTACCGCGGACCTTCTCTCACCGACTGGGACGCCGCTGTTATCCGCTCTTTCCCCATCTATCGCGAAACATCCCTGGACTTCCGTGCTGAGTACTTCAACGTCCTCAATCACACACAACTTGCTAACCCCAACACCAGCTTCAGCAGCTCGAGCTTCGGCACGATCACATCCACCCAGGGAGACCCGCGCATCGCTCAGTTTTCTCTGAAGTACAACTTCTAATCCATCCCGACTTTCTAGAATGCTCCCTCTGGAAAGTCGCCCAACGAGTTTTTCCTCCTGCACACGACTCCGAGTGAATTCACTCGGAGTCGCGGACAGGAGGAAAATTCATTTTGACTTCATGTGCAGGGATAATGCCTTCCGTCGAACCGCTGCTTGACTTCCATGTCTTGGACTAAGGCGTGGTGACGGACACATTATCGAAGGTTGCTGTACATAGCTGGGAGCTATTGCGGCTGCTGACCGCCAGTCCGATATATACGTTGCTCGCCATCGAGATGCTGACCGTGCCCTGCTGCGTCCAGGTCACTCCATCCGGTGAAAGGTAACCGGTGAAGGTGCTACCGTTGCGCACGACGCGGACCCAATAGGGTGCTACGAGGCCCGCAGTTCTGCTCCCGCTCGAACTGCCGCTCGTGGCCGTGCGATAGACCCAGGTGACGCCGTTCGAAGGTGTGAGGTTGACGTTCGCCATTGCCGCACCGGTATCGAGGGTCTCGCGGATCATCACACCTGCCTGCGCTCCACTGTTGGTATTGGTCATGCTGACTACCCGGGCTGTAATTGTGTAGCTTGTGCCTGCGGCTTGATATGCATAGTGGAACTGATCAGCCGTACCGGTAATACTGGTCCCAGAACCATTCACTGTGAACGTGCCATTGCTGTAGCTGGCGCTACCAGCGATGCCCACGCTTCCAATATCTTGATCGGTCCAGCCGGTTGGCAGACCGCCACCCGTGGTTGCATTGACCACCAGAGTCACTGTCGTCGAGTGCGACAGCGTGCCGCTGGTTCCCGAGATCGTCAGTGTGTACGTCCCCGTCGGAGTCGTGGTTGCCGTCGAGACCGTTAACGTCGCGCTTCCGGAACCGGAAACAGATGTTGGACTGAAGCTTGCGGTTGCCCCGGCAGGTAGTCCGCTCACGCTCAGGTTTACCCCGTTGGTGAAGCCGTTCAGCGCGTTGATAGACGCTGTGTAAGTAGTGTTATTGCCTTGCGTCACCGTCTGCGAACCAGGACTCGCCGTGATGTTGAAGTCCGGACCCGGTACTACCAATGTTGCTGTGGCCGAGTGCGACAGGGTGCCGCTTGTGCCTGTAATCGTCAGGGTGTACGTTCCCATCGCAGTCGTGGTTGCCGTCGAGACCGTTAACGTCGCGCTTCCGGAGCCGGAGACCGACGCCGGGCTGATGCTTGCCGTCACGCCGTTGGGCAATCCGCTCACACTCAGGTTCACTGTGGATGCGAAGCCATTCAACGCACTAATCGACGTTGTATAGGTAATGCTATTGCCCGGTGTCACCGTCTGCGAACTCGGACTTGCCGAGATGCTGAAGTCCGGCGCTCCTTGCACGATCAACATCACAGTAGCCGAGTGCGACAAGGTACCGCTGGTGCCCGTGATCGTCAGGGTGTAAGTTCCCGCCGGAGTCGTCGAGGTGGTTGCCACTCTCAGCGCCCAAGTCCTGGGGTTTACGGCCGACGCTGGCACAAAACTCGCCGTCGCCCCGGCAGGCAATCCGCTCACACTCGGGCTCACCGTGTCGGTGAAGCCGTTCAGGGCGGTGACCGTCGCCGTGTAAGTAGTCGTATTGTTCCCTTGCGCCACCGTCTGCGAACTCGGTGTGGCCGAGATGCTGAAATCCGGCAGCGGGTTTCCAACGGTCATCGTGTGAATGACGATTGAGTTGTTGTTGTAATTGTCCTTGCTGATCACATATTGGCCGTTGGCCTTTTGGTAAGCCCGAATGCCGTACATCGAATCGACATCGTTGCCGACTGCCACGTTGGGGTCGGCGCTCGTCATCGTCAGGTCGTTAGAGCCAGTTGTAAGGTTGTACGCGTCAATATCAGGCACAGTGTGGACATACGAGATAAATAGATAATTGCCCGCCGCCGCATGTCCCTTGGGATTCTGGGTGGTCTTTAGATTGATGACAGGATTGGGATTGGTGGTGTTGCCTGCCTTCCAGCCGTGATACACCTCGACCCTGCCACCAAGCGAAGTCCAATCGGTGCCATTGGCCGTCATCAGGATCATCGTGTCGGTGGATGGGATGTACTCGATGCCTGCCAAAGGCGCAATGGTCGATGGCGTCGGCGTGGTTGTCGGTGTTCCGTAGAGGGGCATGCCATTCGCGTCAAAGCCGGTCAACGGATAATGCGTGATGGCGTTGGTCTTGTCTAACCCCACCCAGATGTCTCCATTCGTATCAAGGGCAAATCCATTCCGAACCCGAGCTGTCGTATTGAAGTAATTCGTGTAGCCCGCCGGACTGGTCTGGCCCGGCAGCGTGCCGAATGGGACAGACGAATATTGATTGGTGGGGAAATAGGAGAACAGGAAAATATCCGGGTTCTGCCCGGCGGCCGCGAGGATTCGATGTCCGCCAACACTGGTCATAAGGCCGAAATCGAATCCGCGGCTGTTGTTAGTCACGTCCACACGTGGATCGGTTGGATAGTCGAGTGAATCGACGCTGTTGCCAACGTATCCTGCTCCACCTGAACCCGTGTAAACGTCCTGACCGCTATATAAGTAAGCGCCGTTCGTGCCGGGGTCGAAAGCAGCGTTGCCTTCGAAGTTCAGTCCTTCCAGCGTGTACTGCAGAACGCCGGAACTGTTGTAAGCATGAAGATCGGTCTTCCCATTTCGTCCCAGGTCCCAGGTTCCTCCCCAGGGATTATTTAGAACGTAGAGATTGCCGGTGCTGTCTTTTCCGATACCAACTATGCGCGTGAAGCGTTGGCTCCCGGTTTGTCCCTTCACTCCCGCAGTCGTGTCCAGATATCCGCCTTGCACGCCGAAGGAACTCACCAGAGTCGGCGTGCTCGACAGATTCCCATAGATCTGAATGTTCATGTTCGGCCCCTGATCGCCGACCATCAACTGGTTATTAGCACTGTCGTAGTACAGCGCCGAAGGCCGCGCGCTGGAACCCATGCTGATCGTATTCAGCATGCTCCCTGTCGGCGAGAATTCCTGGATTGTTCCCTCGTTCTTCTGGGCAACCCATATGTTCCCCGATCCGTCGATCGCGATTGCGCCGGGATCTGTGAGACTCCAATCCGATTGCCATACCCCAGCGGTGGTGTAGCACCGCACCAGATTGTCAGGATGATCGCTCGCATAAACGAGTGTGCCGGTATCGGCGATTCCAGTGATCACGTCGGCAAGTCGCTCGGTCTTGTCCGAACTCGCCGACCACGTCAGATCCCGCGTCTTGGTGCTGCGGTTGTATCGGCCTATATAGCCGCTACCGCCCAGAGTAGTGTTGAATTGCAGCGCAGCGAAGAGATCGGTGGTATCGCCGCTGATCGCTCCGCCCTGGGTTTCCCCATGAGCGCCGATGGAGCCTGTCTTCTGGCCGTTCTGATAGATGTTGATACTTCCCTGACTTTCGTCCCACATCGATGATGTATAGATGACACCTTCTGGCGCCACCCACATGGATCGCATAGCATTGCCAACATACGTGGGAGTAGTTGAATACGTGTTGCCCACCCACGTGGTCGTATAGCTCACTTGAGCGTGGCTGATCGTCGCACTTATCAGCAGAACGAAAAGCCAGGGGATCGCAAAGAATGCTAGCCAACCTCGTTTCGAAAGCATAAGGGTCTCCTAAGCCTTCTACCCTTAGTTAATAGGGACAGGAGGCTTCAACATATTGGGTTTATAAATTCCACGAGCCTTGTAGTCCGCAGTACAAAGGCGTGTCAATATGAACGACCCACCCAATCTCTTCGATGTCAGGCGTTTCATTTTTTACGTTTCTATTTCTGGAAGATAGTTTCTTTGACTGAAGCAATTTGCAGCAAAAACGCGGATTCTTATATGCCGCGTTGTTTCTAGATATGCACTATAAGTAGTCACTACAGAGGGTAAGTTCGTTTCATAAAGTAAAACTCTCAGCTTTGGAATGTGCTTGTCACCGAAGACGCGAGCCCAGCAGTGTGTTCTTACAATATGGTTACACCTACAGTATCAGTCATTGTTGCGCGGCCTTCCTTGGCAGATCAACCTCTTTAGGAATGGTATGCGTTTCAGACACACAGAAATATCAGCCAGATGTGTAGCTGTTGAAAACCATGATTATTGAACCAGTTTTTGAAGCGTTGGCCAGTACCTCTCCAGAATCCTGTTTCGATAGGTAGGAGCGTCGCTTTGGTGGCATATGCTTCTGCAGACCGTTGTCTATCGTAGTGGGATCGAAGAAACAGAAGTTCTGATTGGCAAAACGCATACTGTCGGAAAGGTTCAAGGTTCTCAGTAGCAACATCTGAAAATTCTCAGCTATGACGTTTCTGCGATGACAAAGCCCAGCAGGTCAGGCAGCATTTTACGAAAGAAGAGATCACGGGCTTGGCGAAGAAGCTGAAGTTCAAGCTTATCCGTATGGTGACGACAGGTGCCCCCGTTACATTATTCGCGGAATAGTTGGTAGAGGCTCTGCAGGAATCCACACAGCTAACCTATTGCGGTGCTTCTTCAAGCGTTATGTGGGGCAGGCCATATTTTGTAGGTGCATCGTCTTGAACCACCGAGAATGTGTTCCGTTCTTTCTATGCGGACGTCGTCTTCGCCCAGACATCTTTGAAAGAGCGAGAGTTCTGATCGGCAGAATCCCTGACACGTTGTGGCTGCCGTATAAATGGGGCAGTGATTTTCGATCAACAGGAATGTGCCATCCTCTTCTTCGCGCCACTCCGCCATATAGCCTTCATGGCTTCGGATCTCTGTGAGCCGTTGTACGCGGGCTGATAGAGTCTTGGCATCCTTAAGCGCAGTGCGGTACGCAACCTCCATCTCCTCTTCTCTAAAACGAAGGATGGTGTTGAGAGCTCCTTCACCAAGGCTTTCCCGGATTCCCTGAATGAGTTGTACGGTAGTCAGGCTATGAGCATCGGAGAATCTTCCCTCGCCTAATTTTGTTAGCTTCCACCTCTGGCAGGGACGTCCGACTCCCTTTTTCTCGGATTGAAATTTAATCAGGTGGTCTGCTGCCAGTTTTTGAAGCTGCTGACGAACAGCTTCGCCTGTGATCTTTAGCGAAAGAGCCAGGTCAGACGCGGTCTGCGGACCATTGACTTTCAGTTGCAGGAGTAATCGATCCGCTTGTGTTCGACAAGCATGCTCGTTTTCCAAGTCAATACTTGATATACCTGCCATAGCACTATTATACGAAAATTCAACCGAAGCAAGATTTTATTGAATCCTGGCGCGGAGCGATCGCATCTTTACTAGACCATAACTAGTTGTCGAAGTCTCTAATTTCTAAAGGTATTTCCGTTCCTCTGTAACTAAAAAAGAATCGTCTGCCTCAACCTTTAGCATCGAACGCAAAGACCTCTGCGGAGAGGATTTCGCCAATGAATGTAAATAATTTTCCAAGCTTGTTTTTGGCATACTGTAGCCCGCTATTTATACAAGAAATATCTTTGAAATTAGGCTTATTGAGTCGATGAACAATCGCCTCATCCGTGCCCGGAATGCTTTCGCCGACCTATATGGAGACACTGCTTTGCGCAACTTTGAAAGACAATTTGCTCTTATACGTCCCTTGTTGAAAGGTGTATGTGCCCTTGGGCTAACGCTGCTTGTGATCGGTTGTAAGCCGGCGGTGATCGCCGCTTCCAATAATCCGCCGCCAGAGGTTGGTGTTGCCTCCGTCGTATCGCGCGAGGTGCGACTATCGAATGAATTTAATGGCCGTGTTGCGGCTGTTGAATACGTCGATGTCCGTCCGCGGGTCACCGGTTATGTAGATCGTTTTGTCTTTCATGAAGGCGATGCGGTGAAGCGCGGCCAGTTATTATTCGCAATCGATCCGCGTCCATACCGCGATGCTCTTGAAAGCGCCAAGGCAGGGCTCGATCACGCGCGCGCGGTAGCGGACTTTGCCAAGATCCAGGAGCAGCGGGCGCAGACACTGGACTCCGCCAAGGCGATCTCGCGCGAGGAGTACCAGAACCGCAGTTCGGATCTGAGCCAGAGCATTGCAAACGTCCACGCGGCAGAGGCTGCAGTGGCGACGGCGGAGTTGAATCTCGGGTTCACCGAGGTGCGCTCTCCGATCAATGGCCGGGTCGGCCGCGCCCAACTTACCGCCGGCAATCTCGCCCAGGCAGACCAGACCGTGTTGACTACAGTGGTTTCGCAGGACCCTGTCTATGTTTACTTCGATTGCGACGAGCAAAGCTATCTGCACTACAAAAATCGTGCAGGCAAAGGCGAGCGTGTAAATGCGGAAAATCCTGTACGGGTCGCTCTGGCGAATGAAACGGGTTTCCCGCATGCCGGCCGGATAGACTTTCTCGACAATAGGGTCGATCCGTCGACGGGTACTATCCGTGCGCGTGTTGTGATCGCCAATCCAGATCACACCTTTACGCCCGGCCTGTATGCGCGTGTGCAGCTCGAGAACCAGTCCGAGCAGCAGGCAATGCTGATTGACGATAAAGCTGTGATGACCGATCAGGACCGCAAGTATGTCTATGTGCTTGGCCCTGGCGATAAGGCACTGCGCAAAGATGTCACGCTTGGCCCTCTCGTCGATGGACTTCGCCTGGTGCAGTCAGGCCTGGCTTCGAACGACAAGGTGATTGTGAGCAACCTGCAGAAGATCTTCTATTCCGGTGTGCCCGTTACGCCGAAAGATACCGCGATGGATGTCTCTTCGTCTGCATCGCCTGCTGTGTCTCAGATCGCAGCAAACTAAGGAATTTACGAACATGGACTTCTCACGTTTTTTTATTGATCGTCCGATCTTTGCGGTTGTGTTATCGATCATCATCTTTTCGCTTGGCGTGATTGCGATTCCGATTCTTCCCTCTGGCGAATATCCGGAGGTGATACCGCCGAGCGTCGTAGTGCGGGCAAACTACCCGGGCGCTAATCCGAAAGAGATCGCAGAATCGGTGGCGGAACCTCTGGAAGAGGCGATCAATGGCGTTGAAGGCATCATGTATATGAAGTCGGTTAGCGGCTCCGACGGCAGCCTTCAGGTTGTGGTCACCTTCCGCCCTGGCGTTGATCCAGATACGGCCGCCGTGCGTGTTCAGAACCGCGTTGCCGAGGCCCAGTCAAGATTGCCGGAAGCGGTGCGTGATTTCGGCGTCACGACACAGAAGCAATCACCCACGCCGTTGATGTATGTGGACTTCACCTCTCCCGATCATCGCTATAGCTCGCTGTATCTGAGAAATTACGCTGTGCTTCATATCAAGGACGAGCTGTCGCGCCTGCCCGGCATCGGTGACGTGCAGATGATAGGTTCGGGCGACTATGCCATGCGTATCTGGCTCGATCCGAACCGTCTTGCCTCGCGCGGCCTGACGACCACTGATGTGCTCAACGCTATTCGTGAGCAAAATGTTCAGGTCTCTGCCGGTCAACTTGGCGCGCCACCCTCTCCCAAGTCGGCGGACTTTCTCATCTCGATCAATGTGCGTGGACGCCTTCGTAGTGAACAGGAGTTTGGCAATATTGTGCTGAAGAGCGGCGCCGACGGCCAGATCGTGCATCTCTCCGATGTGGCGCGGGTGGAACTCGGCTCCGGCGATTACACCATGACCTTTCACGCCGACACCAACGACAACGCGGTTGCTGTCGGCATCTTTCTGACGCCCGGTGCGAATGCGCTTGGTGTCGCTAAATCGGTCTACGCGAAGCTCGACGAGCTCTCCAAGAGCTTTCCTAAAGGCATGGCTTACAGCCCCATCTGGGACCCCACCGTATTTGTACGCGAATCAATTCGTGCGGTAGAGCACACGCTGATAGAAGCCGTACTGCTGGTTGTCATCGTCGTGATTCTGTTTTTGCAGACTTGGCGTGCTTCAATTATTCCGCTGGTTGCAGTGCCGGTTTCGATTGTCGGCACCTTCGCCTGGTTATATCTATTAGGCTTTTCCATTAACACATTGACGTTGTTCGGGATGGTGCTTGCGATAGGTATCGTCGTGGATGATGCAATCGTTGTAGTAGAAAACGTTGAGCGCAATATAGCGCAAGGGCTGGATGCACGAGCTGCCGCGCACCAGGCGATGAAAGAGGTCTCCGGCCCCATCGTCGCCATTGCATTGGTGTTATGCGCCGTGTTTGTGCCCATGGCGTTTCTCACTGGCGTCACCGGCCAGTTCTACAAACAGTTCGCAGTCACGATTGCGATCTCGACCGTAATCTCCGCAATCAACTCGTTGACGTTGTCTCCTGCGCTGGCGGCAAAACTGCTTAAGGACCATGATGCTCCCAAGGACAAGTTAGCGCGAGGCATCGATAAGGCGTTGGGCTGGTTTTTCAGGCCATTCAACAGATTCTTCCAGCGCAGCTCCGATCGTTACCACGGCACCGTGGGACGCTCGTTGAAGCTGCGCGGGGTGGTGTTCTTTGTTTACGCCGGTCTTCTGGCGGCTACAGTTTTGTTATTCAACAAGGTCCCAACGGGGTTTATCCCAACGCAGGACAAGCTCTATCTCTTTGCTGGGGCCAAGTTGCCCGAGGGATCGTCACTGGCCCGTACCGAAGAGGTTACGCACAAACTGGTCGAGATGGGGGACAAGGTCGAAGGCGTCGAAAAGGTAATGGGCAATGCTGGCTTCAACGCCTTGCAACAAGTCAATACGCCCAACCTTACGGCGACCTACATCATCCTCAAGCCGTTTGACGAACGCAAGCGCAGCGCGAAGGCGATCAACGACGAACTCAGCGCCAAATTCGCCAGCATCAAAGGGGGATATGCCTACGCGCTTATGCCGCCTCCCATTCAGGGTCTTGGCAACGGCTCGGGCTACTCGCTGTATATTGAAGACCGCGCGGGGCTTGGGTATGGCGCTCTACAAAACGCTGTCGTTGCCTTTCAGAGCGCTGTTGCGCAGACCCCTGGCATGACCTTTCCAGTCAGCTCCTATCAGGCCAATACTCCGCAGCTCGAAGTTAAGGTGGATCGAGACAAGGCCAAGGCGCAGGGAGTGGATCTGACGGATCTGTTCAACACTATGCAGACCTACCTCGGCTCTGCCTATGTCAACGACTTCAACATATTTGGTCGCGTCTACCGCGTCATGGTGCAAGCCGACTCCACGTTTCGCCAACGCGAAGAGGACATCGGCAATCTGCGTGTTCGCAATGCGCGCGGTGAGATGGTGCCGGTCGGTTCGCTGGTGACGATTACTCCAACCTACGGCCCTGATCCGGTGATGCGCTATAACGGTTATCCCGCTGCCGATTTGATCGGCGATGCCGACCCGCACGTTCTTTCGTCCGGACAAACGATTGCGAAGCTTCAGGAGATCGCCAACAAAGTTCTCCCACGAGGCATGGTGCTGGAATGGACCGATTTGAGCTACCAACAGGTGACCCAGAGCGGCGCAGCGGCGATTGTGTTCCCGCTCGCGGTGATGCTTGCATTCCTTGTGCTTGCTGCGCTGTATGAGAGCTGGACCATGCCGCTCGCGGTCATTCTGATTGTGCCGGTATGCATGTGTGCGGCTCTGCTGGGCGTATGGTTGACGGGCGGCGACAACAACGTATTCGTGCAGGTAGGTCTGGTTGTACTGATGGGCCTGGCGTGCAAAAACGCCATCTTGATCGTAGAGTTTGCACGCGAACTCGAAATTCAGGGAATGGGTACTGTGCAAGCTGCGCTCGAAGCCTGCCGTCTACGTCTGCGCCCCATCGTGATGACGTCGATTGCGTTTATCGCCGGCTCGGTGCCTCTATTGCTCGGACATGGCGCTGGAAGCGAAGTACGTGCAGCCACCGGAATCACCGTGTTTTCCGGCATGCTCGGCGTAACGTTGTTCGGTCTGTTTCTTACCCCGGTTTTTTACGTTGCCTTGCGCAAACTCTCAGGAAAAAATCTGGCTGCAGAAGGCAGCTACAGCTCCATGGAAGACGACAGAGATGTATTGGAAGCCACGAATGTATAACTCGATTAAAATCCTTCCCGTAGTTCTCGCCCTGTCTTTGACGGGCTGCTCTGTGGGGCCGCACTATAAGCGGCCAGACGTCACCTTGCCTCAACAATTTACCGCTCCTTCTGCTGACGAAAGCCATAGTCAAACGCCTGTCGCCGATGCAGGGGACGCCGAGTTCTGGCATGGTTTTCAGGACGCACAACTCAGCGCGCTGGTAGATCAGGCCCTCAAGGCGAACAACGATCTACAAGCCGCTCTCGCCCACTATGACAGCTCCAACGCGCTGTTGCGCGCAGCCAAATTCGACCGTTACCCAACTGTCACCATGAATGCACAAGGCGGCCGTCAACAGGTCGGTGAAAGCCAGGCGTACGGCTATTCTCCTGTCAGCCGCTTCTTTAGCGCTGGCATGGATGCTAGTTGGGAGCTCGATTTTTGGGGCCGTGTACGCCATAACATTGAAGCGCAACGAGAGCTGGCTGCGGCAAGCGCGAACGATCTTGCGGCGTTGCAGGTAACGATCGTCGGAGATGTCGCCAGTACTTATATGGATCTGCGCGGCCAGCAGGAACGTCTACGCATCGCACGCGAAAATGCCGATAACGAGCGCGAGACCGTGCAACTGATAGAAGCGCGCCTCGCGGCTGGCCGTGACACTGATTTCGATGTGGCACGTGCGCGTGCCCAGCTGGAATCGACGCTCGCGCTTATACCCACTCTTTTAACATCCATCGCCGTCGACGAGCATCGTCTGGCGGTGTTGTGCGGACACACGCCAGATGCTTTGGTTGCGGAACTCGATACCGCGAAGCCATTACCAGCGTTGCCACCCAGTATCGATCCCGGCGCGCCTACCGATCTTGTGCGTCGCCGTCCTGATATCGCAGCCGCAGAACAGCGGTTGCACGCTGCGACAGAGCAGATTGGTATTGCCACAGCCGATTTATTTCCTCGCCTGAGCTTCTCCGGCATGTTCGGAGGCTATGGTTCTCGCTCGGGCACTCCCTTCGACAGCATTAGTCCAACCAGTCTGGTTGCGCTTGGTATCGACTGGTCCTTTCTTGACGTGGGCCGTGTACGCGCGCGGCTGGATGCAACCCGTGCCGATTCCTCCGCTCAGCTCGCACAGTATCAGCAAACCGTGCTGCTGGCGTTGGAGGATGTTGAAAACTCTTTGGTACGGTATGCGCGTTCGCAGGACCGAACCATCCAACTGGAACACGCGACGCAAGACAGCCAACAGGCCACGAAACTTGCGCGTGTGCGTTATACAGATGGTGCCACGGGATTATTGGACCTACTCGACGCGCAGCGAGTGCAACTTCAGGCCGAAGAATCACTCGCCGAAAGTCGCTCTAACAGCGGGATAGCGGCTGTTTCCTTATACAGGGCGCTTGCTGGCGGCTGGCCACAACGACTGCCGTCGAACATGGCGCCGCACACAAAGGCTCAAAAACATTGATATTGCCAAAACGCGACGCTATTTCCTGGTGCATATCATGACCAAGCGATTCACAATCTCTTGAGTACGGGAGTGCCGAGACCGCAAAACATCCGGTTCGTTCGTTTCGTTGTTCTTGTCTCCGAGGTTTTCGGAGATGTGAATATATTTTCCGCTGCTAGTTGCAGGCACGAAAGCTCGCAGACCACGCTCCTCCTTGAGAGGTTCGGCGCCTGCGCCTAGGCGACAAAATCGACATCTGCCTGACAATGTCGGCAGAAGACCAACCTGTATCTTGACCGAAAATGAAGACATGGGCGGCAACAAAGTCGTCAACGACAAGATGCTCGGTCAATCCTTCATCCTGATTCAGAATGGCTAGGCAGCTTGAGTCAGGATACTGTGAATTGAACCTACTTGCCAGAATTGGTATATGCGCCAGCTCATGCCCATAGGGTGAGACTGAGTCTCAACGATATCGGTTTTGGCAGTAAGACCGCCTACCTAATTATTGATTCCGCGAGCGATTCTCCGCATGGTCGGGGTGCAGAGAAGACACCTCGATAAGCCGGGCAATCGTCGGCCAACGTGACTCTCTATCGGCATCAATACAATCAAAGGATCAATAATTTGGCAAGAATTTGGCGAGTAAGTGCCGGTTTATCCAATTAAAAGCAGGAGAAACGACTAACTGGCGGAGAGTGGGGGATTCGAACCCCCGATAGAGCTTTTGACCCTATAACGGTTTAGCAAACCGCCGCCTTCAGCCACTCGGCCAACTCTCCGACTTTTGTTGCGATTGTGTTATCGGCTTTAGCGATTATAACTTGCCGATGGAGATGTATGTCACTCGTGCGATAAATTTGTGCGCGGTTGGGGAATGAGAGCGACTTTTAGGTCGAGGCGGTTTCGACTGGAACTGGGATGCGACGTCCCATCTTTGTCAAGGCTGTATCGTTTTACAGATGGTAAAAATTAATTTTTACAAATAAAATTAGTGATTTGCATTTCATCTATATCTTCACGTATAAATCTCACTGTTTTGCCATCGCAGTTACGGACAGAATTCACATTGGAGTCATTTTCTTATGAAGCTCTTACGGATACGCATTGCCTGCGTTGCTCTTGCATCCTCTCTCTTGCTTCTTCCGGGCGCTGCATCGGCGCAGCAGAACGGCCTGGCCATGCGTCCTCCGATGGGATGGAACAGTTGGAATCACTTTCATCGCAAGATCGATGACGCAACCATTCGCGCACAGGCGGAGGCCATGGTCTCAAGCGGCATGCGCGATGCGGGTTATACCTACATCAATATTGACGATACCTGGCAGGGCACGCGCGACGCGCAGGGCATCATTCATCCAAATAGCAGATTTCCCGATATGAAGGCGCTGGCTGATTTCGTTCACAGCAAGGGATTGAAGCTCGGCATTTACTCTTCGCCAGGAACATTGACCTGTGCGAAATTCGAGGGAAGCTATGGGCATGAACTGCAGGACGCGCAGACCTACGCCGCGTGGGGCATCGATTATCTGAAGTACGATCTGTGCGGTCTGCGCGATCAGATAAAAGCCGCTCCCACCCCTGAGGCCGGCAACAAAATTATGGTGGACGCTTATATAAAGATGCGCGATGCACTGCGCAGTACTGGGCGACCCATTGTGTATAGCCTCTGCCAATATGGCAACGATGCGGTTTGGCGATGGGGTACGACCGTTGGCGGTAACCTCTGGCGTACAACTGGAGACATTAACGACCACTACTCTCGCATGGCGGAGATCGGTTTCAGCCAGGCAGGTCTGTCGCGCTTCGC
The DNA here is from genome assembly GCF_014640335.1 of Edaphobacter dinghuensis. Taxonomy (NCBI): domain Bacteria; kingdom Pseudomonadati; phylum Acidobacteriota; class Terriglobia; order Terriglobales; family Acidobacteriaceae; genus Edaphobacter; species Edaphobacter dinghuensis. Next base: position 1,195,845 of record NZ_BMGT01000001.1, read on the forward strand.
AGGGCCAGGACACTGGAATGATCCAGACATGCTCGAGGTCGGCAACGGGGGTATGACCGCGGATGAGTATCGTACGCACATGGCGCTGTGGGCCATTCTTACGGCGCCGCTGTTGGCCGGCAACGATCTGACCACAATGACGCCTGAGACTATCGCGATTCTAACTAACCGAGATGTGATCGCTGTCGATCAGGATGCGGCAGGGAAGCAGGGAGATCGTGTCAGCGCTGAAGGTCCGATAGAGATTTGGGCTAAGCCGTTGGAGGATGGCTCAAAGGCCGTCGGTGTCTTCAACCGCGCTCCCAGTCCATTGACTACACAGGTAGACTTCAGCAAGTTGGGATTCGGTCACGCAGTTAAGGCAAAGGATCTTTGGCAGGCAAAGGATCTTGGGACTATTCGCGAGCCTTACACCGTAACGGTGCCGGGACACGGCGTTTTCTTCTTGCGTGTATCGAAGTAAACCAATACGGTCGTCAGGATTTTGTTTCCGGAGATATTTCGGATATTCTTGACGGCCGTATTTTTTACAAATAAAAAGTAGCAACTGTGCACTAATGTGCGGTCTGCATTCTTTTTAAATACCTCATATTGCGTCTCAGGTTATCCTTTATACCCCATTCCTGCCAGTACGCCACGCATATAAGCGAAGCTCTTGATGACGCCAGGCATTGGATCCGACGGGAAAATCTCATACTCCAGATCGACTTGACCTGGATAGCGCATTTCAATCAGTGCCTTGAATATCTGCGGGACTGGCATCAATCCGTCGCCTACTGCGACCTGGCTCTCCTTCACGTTGCTCTTGGCGAGGTCCTTCATGTGGATATCGAACAGGCGCGATCCGACCTTGCGGATTGCCTCGACGACATCGGTGCCAGTACGCATAGTGTGACCTACGTCGATACAGCAACCCAGACGCGGGTCCATATTTTTCACAGCATCGAGCACTGTCAGTGGCGAAGGCCACTGTTTGTCCTCTGGGCCATGATTATGGATTCCCACACGAATGTTGTACTCTTTCACGAATTTTTCCACGCGTGGCAGCGTCTCGTGTGTTGGCGCACCAACAATGAGAGATACGCCGGCAGCTTTGCAATACTCAAATTTTGCGCGGATATCATCGTCATCATCTTTGGGGAAATAAATTGTTCCAAGTGCAGTCAAAGTCATTCCGGCTGCTCTGTACTCGGCTGCTTTGGCGGCTACTTGGTCTAAAGGAGTCATGGGGAGATGTGTGTCTTTTAGGTTCAAATAAGGCGTCTTGAGCTGCTTCATGAAATCGATCAAGTGAGCTTGATCGAAATTTCTGAAGGTATAGCTGGCGATCCCCAACCGTATTGGGGAAGAGGAGGTATCTGGCTTGTTCTCTTCGGCAAAAGCGAAGCCAGGGTTGGAAAGAAAGGCCGAGGCGCTCAGCATCGTGCCTGCACGCAACAGGTTACGTCGGGACATTGAAAGGCTCATGCTGGGCATCCTACCCCCGCTGATGTAGGCTCGTCCAGCGCGATTTCAATAGAAGCCAGATCGCTCAATATTTTCCAACTATTTTTTGTTGCTATTTTCTAATCGTCCTGATAACGTTTCGTTCGTTCTTCGAACAATAAATTGCTTGACCCTGAATTTATGTACTACTCCTGGAGGTTCACGTGATTCGCAATAAAATACTTGTCTTTGTTGCCATCGTTCTTGCGTTGTGTTCCACACCTTTCATGTTTGGGCAGGCCGTTAACGCTACCCTGCTGGGCACCATCACCGATAGCACCGGCGCATCGGTTGCCGATGCAAACGTTACTGCTACCGAAGCCAAGACGAGCGTCGCGCATCAGTCCGTTTCGAATGCAAGCGGCAATTACACCTTTCCTGATCTACCTCCCGGCACCTACAGCGTTACGGTCGAGGCCAAGGGGTTCAAGAAGGATACCCATCAAAACATCTCCCTACTGGTCAATACATCGACGCGTGTCGATGTAAGTCTTGAACTAGGAAGTGTCTCCGAGACGGTGCTTGTCACCACGGCTCCGCCAGTGCTCCAGACGGACCGCGCCGACATCAGCACCAAGATCGAAGCGCATCAGGTAGAAAATCTGCCGCTAGGTACGAACCGCAACTTTCAGTCTCTGCTCAACCTTGTCCCCGGAACATCGCCGGCAACCTTTCAGCACTCACAGTTCTTCAATGCGCAGAGTTCGCTGCAAACCGAGGCCAATGGAAATGCGCGAATGGGAAATCTCTACCAGATTGAAGGCATCGATGACGACGAGCGAACCGGTCTACTCCAGATAATCATTCCACCGGCAGAAGCAATTCAGTCCGTCGATATCTCCACGAACAACTACGAAGCAGAGCTTGGACGTGCCACTGGCGCTGTAACCAATGTCATCCTGAAGTCGGGTAGCAACGCCTTCCACGGTTCGGTCTTTGAGTTCATTCAGAATAACGATGTGAATGCGCGCTCCTACTTCGGTGGGCCGCTCGGCCATCTCTCGTACAACTACTTCGGCGGTAGCATTGGCGGTCCTATCTTGAAGGACAAGCTGTTCTTCTTTGGGGATTATCTCCGCACCACCGACCACGAAAAAATTTCGAATACCTTCACGATTCCTCCTCCTACGTTCTATACGCCGAACGCATCTGGATTTATCGATCTAAGCGCTCCTCTGAAAGCAGACGGAACCGGGCAGGTCTACGATCCCACCACCGGCGACGGATCCGTGGGAAACCCACGAACACCTTTTGCGAATAACCAGATTCCCATCGGAAAGGTGAACCCTGTCTCCCTTGCGATCCTCCAGGCAATGGGCAAGGTGGCGCAACCAAACCAGAACCAATCTAATCTCGCATCGCCGACCAATAACTTTGTTACGAACCTGCCTTTCACCAAGACAACGGACAGCTTTGATACCAAGGTGGATTATGCCCTGACCGGCCGAGACCACTTCAGTGGGCGATATAGCTATCAGCGCGTCCTCACCTTCCAGGCTCCTGCCTTCGGGTCGTTTTTAGGTGGTCCTGCTGGTGGAGGCTTTGAAGGTACTGGCACTCAGAATTCATACAGCACTGGCGTGAACTACGATCATGTCTTCTCGCCTACTCTCTTTACGGAGTTCCGATTCGGAGTTGCGCATCTTCATAACACTTCGCAACCGAGCGACTATGGAACCAATGATGCGACAACGATCGGTATCCCCGGTGTGAATATTAGTGGTCAGCCGTTTACGTCAGGACAGGCGGCTGTAACCATCGGCAACTTCACTGGCCCGACGATGGGCTACTCAGCGTCGATGCCATGGGTCCGGGCCGAAGCTAATATCGACCTCGTCAACAACTGGACCAAAGTTATCCGTAATCACACGCTAAAGATGGGAGCTGATCTTCGCCGTGTACGCGACGATCTTCTACAGGATCAGACCTTCAGCCCGCGCGGAGCATTTACCTTTGCAGAGCCCCAGACATCTGAGGCTGGTGCCAAGACTAACGTCGCGAATGATATCGCCAGTTTTCTTCTCGATGTGCCAAGCCAGACTGGCCGCGATCTGAATACCTTCTTCCCGGCTTATCGGCAGTGGTGGTTCTTTGCCTTTGCCAGCGATAAGTGGCAGGCAACCTCCAAGCTGACGCTCGATCTTGGTGTTCGTTGGGAGTTCTATCCACCGGCCACGCCGAAGATTGCAGGCGGCTTCTCCAACTACGATCCGACAACCAATAACCTTGTGCTTGCAGGGCTTGGTGGTAATCCATCGAACCTGGGAATGCAAACGCGCTATCGTTACTTCGCCCCGCGCGTCGGCTTCTCTTATCGCGCTACCGACAATACGGTTATCCGTGGAGGCTTTGGTATCAGTTATGCTCCCTTCCCAGATAACACGTATGCGTATAACTATCCAATTCGCGCCAACAACAGCTACCAACCTGGTGGAACCTCGGCTTTCAATCCGGCGGTCTTGAGCGATGGAGTCACTGTTGCGACGTTCCAGGCAGGATTTCCAGCACCGGTGCCTGTCGCCATTCCTAGCAATGGAATTATCTCTGCAAGTACTCCAGCGCTTACCAGCCAGGTTTACACGGTTATCCCCAAGAACTTCAAAAATCCCTATGTCGAATCGTGGAATGTAGCTGTGCAGCAGGCGTTTGCCGGTAACCTCTCCATGCAACTCGCCTATGTTGCAAACCACGGAGTAGATATTGCGGGTAGCCAGAACATCAATCTGCCCAACTTCTATGGTGGTGGCAATAATTCCGTTCCTGAGTATGCTGCTTTCAAACGAACTGCCGCCACTAACCTATACTTCCAAGGTTTCTCCTCAAATTACCAGTCCTTGCAGGCTCAACTAAATAAGCGCACCTCATATGGGCTGTCGTTTACAACAGCCTTCACCTGGGGCAAGGGATTAGGCTATGTCAGCGGCGATGACGGCGGCCTCATGTTCTTTATCAATCAACGTAGAAACTATGCTCCCAATGACTTCGACCGGCTCTTGAATTATGAACAAAGCTTTACCTACGAGCTGCCCTTTGGCCGTGGTCATAACCATCTCAATACAGGAGTTGCTGCTGTAGCTCTTGGTGGCTGGAAGGTTGCCGGCATTATCTCTGCTGTGTCCGGCACACCGTTCTCTGTTTATGCAAACGGAGGCTCGCTGAATACGCCAGGCACGGCGCAGACGGCAAGCCTTGTCGGTCCCTACAAGGTGACCCATGGTATTGGGGCGAATAAGTACTGGCTCGATCCCACTGCCTTTGGCCAGCCCAGCGGATGCCCTGCGGCGATACCTCCAAGCAAGGTTCCGCCACCGTGCACCTTGCAGAATGTAGGACTCGGCACAACCGGACGAAACCAATTCCGCGGGCCCGGCTACATTCAGGACAACATCTCGTTGTTCAAGAGCTTCAACGTCTTCCGTGAGGCAGCACTGGAGATGCGCATCGAGGCATTTCAGTTGAGCAACACGCCTCAGTTCAATAACCCCAACAGCGGCAGCGGAAACATCTTTACATCAGGAAACTTTGGCCGCGTTACCAGCACGCTTGGTAGCGGTCAGGGTAGTGTCAACGGAATTGGAGGCGGCCGCACGCTGCAGGCGTCGGCAAGAATCTCGTTCTAGAATTGTCAGTACATTGAGATTCGTCCAAAGGCCGGGCGCTCAGGGTGCCCGGCCTCTCCAGCTTGAGCAAACTAATTAATTCGAACTAAGTCAGAAGAGTAGAAGGGGACTAATAATGGAAGGTTTTTCACGACGTAATTTTCTCGCCGGAGCAGGTGCTGCCGCTGCGGCCTGTTCTGTACGGCCACTCTTTGCTCTGGTGCCAAAGTCACCATTTAAGATTGGCGTCATCAGCGACGAGATTTCACCGGACTTCGATCACGCCTGCTCCGTCATCTCCAAAGACTTCGGTTTGCAATGGGTTGAGCTTCGCAGCATGTGGGGCAAGAGCCTGCACGAGCTCTCCGATTCCCAGCTCTCCGATGCCGAGAAGATTCTTGCCAAATACAGCCTGCGCGTCACCGATATGGGCAGTCCGCTCTTCAAGGTCGATTGGCCCGACGCTCCGAAGTCCTCATTTAGTCCAAAGCATGACTTTGGCGCGAACGACAGCTTCAAGCAGCAGGGCGAGCTGCTCGACAAATACATGGCGCTCGCAAAGCGCTTCAAGACCGACAAGATTCGTTGTTTTGACTTCTGGAGGCTCGATGATGTGAAGCCTCATCGTGCCGCGATCGACGATCAGTTGAAGAAGGCGGCAGAGACTTGCGGTAAGAACGGTCTGCTGCTCGTCATCGAAAACGAGTTCGAATGCAACACAGCAACCGCACCTGAGGCGGCGCGGATTCTCGCTGCGATTCCGTCACGGCACTTCGGGTTGAACTGGGACCCTGCCAACGCGGTGATGCGCGGCGAACTCGATGCCTTTCCTGTCGGTTGGAATCTTTTACCGAAGAACCGCATTCTCCACTGCCACGTCAAAAATGCAGTGAAGGGGCCGGACGGGAAGATTGCTTGGTCTCCGGTGGACAAGGGCTTCATCGACTGGACGGCGCAGTTCCGCGATCTCAAAAACATCGGTTACCACGGGGCCGTCAGCTTGGAGACGCATTGGCATGGCGCCGCAACGCACGAAGAGTCCACTCGCATCAGTTGGGCGGGCATGAAGGCGGCTCTCCAGAACTCAGGAACCCTCTGACAAGAGCCTGGACCTTGTTCTGAAGCCACATTTTTGCGATTTTGCAGTTGAAAATGGGGTTCGGGCTCTCTCAGCCGAATCCCATTTCGTATATCCGGCCTCACGGTACGCTCGGAGTACCGGTGCGCAATTCGCGATTGCTGAATGGAGAAATGCTTAATTCCGATGGTATAAAGGCTACACACAAAATTCGTTGATGAATCTATGTGAATGAACAGAGTGCCGGCCCAGAAAGGATGGCCGCATCTGGGCGGAAATAAATCTAACTATGCAGCACTTTATCTTTGCCGGCAAACAAACCGCCTCCAACAAGACACCTCGTCAGATTAACCGGAAACTGCTGTTCAACTTCATTCGCACGCGCCCCTCGGTCTCTCGTGCCGATCTCGCTCGGCTCTCCGGACTTCAGCGCAGCACTGTTTCCCTTATAGTCGAAGAACTGATCGCCGACCGCTGGATATTGGAGGGCGCTACTGGTCGTCTTCCTCGTGGTCGTCGCCCCACGCTCATCAAGCTTAACGACCAGCGCGCTGTCATCGCGCTCGACATTCACCCGGCACAAACTACTGTCGCCGTCGCCGATCTTGGCGGAAAGATCATCGCGCAGAACGTCATCGTTCTTCCCTCCGATGCAGGCAAAGCGCTCACTGCTATCGTCTCCGGCATCCGCAAACTCATCACCGCGCACAAGGACAAATCCTTCGACGGCATCGGTATTAGTTTGCCTGGCCGTACCGATCTGCACCTGCAAAAACTTATCTTCGCGCCCAATCTCAAGTGGCCGGTTCTCAGTATCAAGTCCCGTATTCAGCGAGCCACTGGCCTGCGGGTTGAGATGGACAACGTAGCGAATGCATGCGCCCTCTCCGAGGTCTGGTTTGGCGACAGCGATGGTATGCACGATCTGGTCGTCGTCAATGTGTCGGAGGGAATCGGCACCGGTATCTTCGCCAACGGCCAGCTTCTTCGCGGTGACAACGGCATGGCTGGCGAGTTCGGCCACGTCCAGATCGATCCTGACGGCCCGCTCTGCGCCTGCGGCAATCATGGCTGCTGGGAGATGCTGGCCTCCAATCGAGCCGCGCTGCGCTACTACAACGACCTCTCACCTTCGTCCGTGGCCGACAGCTTCGATCATGTTCTCAAGCTGGCGCAGAGCGGAAATAAAAAGGCGGTCAGCGCGCTCGAAAAGACGGCTCTCCAGCTAGGTCGCGGCATCCGTATGATCGCCTCTGCTCTCGCCCCCCGGGAGATTGTGGTCGTCGGCGACATTACCGGCGTCTGGCATACCTTTGGCCCCATCGTCGAAGCAGAGCTCAGAAAGCATTCCCTGTCGAAGTCGCCTGTTCTGCGCCCAGCCTATGATGGCAACGCCGCCCGGCTCCGTAGCGCCGTTGCTCTGGTCTTGAGCGAAGGCATGGTTTAGAGACGGAAAGATCATTTTGCAACTAAATCGACAAAGAGGCTGGGAACGATGAAGCGACAATTGGTTGGGGAGCTGATCGCCGAGACGATAGCCGTTTTTATCATCATTGCGTTCGGCGACTCCGTTGCCGGCATGTACTCCCTCTATACACCGAGCCCCTATCAGGGAGCCTATTGGGGTGTTTGCATCGCTTGGGGGCTGGCGGTCACTATTGCGATCTATGCCACGGGATCTGTCTCGGGTACGCATGCGAATCCGGCTGTCACACTTGCACTTGCTCTCTACAGAAAATTTGAGTGGGTCAAGGTTATCCCGTATTGCATCGCCCAGGTCGTGGGTGGAATTTTAGGTGCATCGCTGGTTTATGCGCTGTACTCGCCGGTCATCGATCACTTCAACGAAGCCGCGCATCTTACCCGTGCAGCCGGTGGAGCAGCCGGGGTCTTTTTTACCCATCCCGGGTTGGCGATTACGCCCATGCACGCCTTCAGTGATCAGATCATTCTCACCGCCTTTCTCATCTTTGGCATCTTCGCTATTACTGAAACCTATAACGAGATGGCTCCGGGAGCGAACTCGGGCGCGCTTATGATCGGCCTGCTCGTTGCACTGATCGGCGCGTCGATGGGATATCTGGAAGCATGGGCCATCAACCCGGCACGTGACTTCGGGCCGAGGCTCTTCTGCTTCATGACGGGGTGGGGCAATTCGGCCTTTCCTTCGCCGGAAAACTACTGGTGGGTACCAATAGTCGGTCCGCTGATAGGTGGCGTTATCGGTGGAGGAGTCTACCAATATCTGGTTCGACCGTATCTTCCCGCCCGCGTTCGCGCTCTAAGCGGAGAGTCGAAGTATAGCTAAGGGCTGCCTGCGGAATCCGTCACTTACTGTTCCCGGTAGATGTACCCGTTCGCTAAATTCACAAATTGTTGTAAGTCCTTGTCGCGCCATGCATCGCTTCGACCTAGTTCTTTAGCCAACATGTTCGCAACCACCGGAGCCGCTTCGATCGCGGCCCGCGCATCAAGAAAGAGCGCTCGTGTGCGTCGCGCAAGCACGTCCTCAACGGTTCGAGCCATCTCGTAGCGCACTGCCCAAACCACCTCGCGTAACCGGTACGGCAGTCGCGGATGCAAGAGCGCTCCTAATGCCGCATCGTGATCCGACAGGCTTTGCAGCAGAGGTAGATCGGCTCCATACACTCGCTCTGCCTCCGCCATGCCGGCCGAATTGTCTGTCCATCCATGTAGCTTAAGATCAAGAGTTCGTGAAGCCGTCTTTGCAAGTCCTGCAACTTCGACAGCATGGTTGATGGTGTCCTCTCCCATGCGCCGATAGGTGGTCCACTTTCCTCCCGTAACCGTTACCAGTCCGGACTTCGAGACAAGAATTGTATGGTCGCGCGATAGCTTCGATGTCTTGCCGCCGCCTTTGCGCACCAGCGGCCGCAATCCCGACCACATGCTCTGAATCTCTTCCGCACGTGGTTTGCGCCCAAAGTAACGGGCAATGTGTTCAAGCAGAAACGCTCTCTCCTCAGCCATCGAGCGCGGCTCGACGGAAGCTCCATCAACCGGTACATCGGTTGTGCCCACGATGGTCGATTCGTGCCACGGGATAGCGAACAACACCCGTCCATCCGCTGTTTTCGGGATCATCAATGCCGTGCTGCCCGGCAGGAAGGAGTGAGGCAAAACAAAGTGTGTTCCCTGGCTCACGGAGAGCAGCGACTCCGCAGCTTGGCCGTCCATGGCAAGAATCTCTTCCGTAAAGACGCCACTGGCATTCACAATAACCTTCGCCTGTAGATCGAACGAAACGTCCTCTTCGCAGTCGCGTACCCGTACTCCGGCGATCTTCCCGTTCCGTTTCAACAGACCGGTTGCTTCCACATAGTTGACAGCGGTTCCGCCCAGATCTTGAAGCGTCCGCAATAGCGATATGGCATACCGCGCATCGTCGAACTGACCATCGTGATAAAGAATGCCGCCGCGCAGGCCGGTATCGGCGATCCCCGGCAGCATCTCCACGGTCCGTTCCCGCGAGAGCAGCTTCGAGGCTCCGAGCGAAAGTCTGCCTGACATCCGTTCATAAACCTTCAGGCCAAAACCATAGTAGGGAAGCGAGAAGTAATCGAATGCAGGCACTACAAATTGCAGGTTGTGGACTAGGTGCGGCGCATTGCGCAACATGTGTCCGCGCTCCCGCAAGGCATCCATCACCAGCGTGATGTTTAATTGTTCCAGATAGCGCACGCCACCGTGCACCAGCTTGGTGCTGCGGCTTGAAGTTCCCTTGGCAAAGTCGAAGCGTTCCACCAGCACCGTGCGATAGCCTCGCGAGGCAGCCTCGACCGCCGCTCCCAATCCGCTGGCGCCCCCGCCAACGACGAGTACGTCCCACGGCTCACCCTGCTCCTGCAGCCGCCGCAATAATTCAGACCGTTCGCTCAATCCTGTGTCTCCCCCGCCCAATCCCGGGCACGATCCAGTGCTCTGTGCCATGTGGCCTTTACCTTGTGTCGCGCCGCATCATCGATCTGCGGTTTGAAGACGTGATCCATCTGCCACTGACGAGCGATCGTCTCTTTATTGGGCCAATATCCCACAGCAAGCCCGGCGAGATACGCTGCGCCCAGCACGGTCGCCTCGGCGTTTTTGGGACGAACGACGTCGATCCCCAAGACGTCCGACTGAATCTGCATCAGCAGGTTATTCGCAGATGCTCCCCCGTCTACTCGTAGCTGCGCCAGCGGCAACCCGGAGTCTGTCTGCATCGCCTCCAGAACATCCATGGCCTGCAATGCAATTCCCTCGAGCGCTGCCCGTGCAATATGCGCCCGCGAGGTTCCTCGCGTCATTCCCAGCAGCGCGCCGCGTGCATACTGGTCCCAGTGCGGAGCGCCCAGTCCCGCAAATGCTGGCACCAGCACCACTCCGTTTGTGCTTGAAACCGAAGCGGCCAGAGCTTCAATCTCCGCCGAAGTGCGGATCATCTGGAGTTCATCTCGCAACCACTGCACTACGGCGCCAGCCATCAACATGCTTCCTTCGAGCGCATACTCCACCGTATCGCCGATCTTCCAGGCAATCGTCGTTAGTAATTTATTCTGCGAGCTCATGGACTTGGTTCCAGTATTCATCAGCATGAAGCTGCCCGTGCCGAAGGTGCACTTTGCCATCCCAGGCTCGGTACACATCTGCCCAAACAACGCCGCCTGCTGGTCTCCCGCAATCCCGGCGATGGAGATGCCATGCAGGATGCCCTTCGTGGTACCGCAGTGTCCGCTCGACGCAACCACCTCCGGCAGTACTGACCGAGGAATATCCAGCAGCTTCAGCAGCTCTTCATCCCATTCGAGCGTATGAATGTTGAAGAGCATTGTTCGCGAGGCGTTCGTTGCATCGGTGACGTGCCTCTCACCGTGCGTCAGTTTCCAGATCAACCAGCTATCGACTGTGCCAAATGCAAGCTTGCCCGCCGCTGCCCGCTCCCGCGCGCCGGGAACGTTGTTCAACAGCCAGTTCAACTTGCTTCCGGAGAAATAGGCATCGGGCAGCAGGCCGGTCTTCGCCTGAATCATCGGTGCATCCCCGTGGTTTCGCAGTCCATCGCAGAACTCCGCCGTCCGCCTGTCCTGCCACACGATTGCGTTATGGACGGGCTCGCCCGTCTCGCGGTCCCACAGCACTGTCGTCTCGCGTTGGTTTGTAATGCCGATGGCTGCAATGTCGCGCTCCGTCAGGTCAGCTGCCGCCAGCGCCTCAGTTGCTACTCCGCTCTGCGATGACCATATCTCTGTCGGCGAGTGTTCTACCCAACCCGGCTTAGGAAAGATCTGCTTGAAAGGGCGCTGTCTGATGGAAACCACATTGCCCGCACCATCGATCACCATCGCCCGCGAACTCGTCGTTCCCTGATCGAGCGCGAGGATATATTGCTTCTCCATGAACCAGCTCCCTAAACCCGGCAAAGGGAATTCTTTACCGGTAACTTTCGGATAATTTCGCAACTTCTGCAATCGCGCGACGTTCCCGTAGAGGATTCTAAACGTAACTCGTATGAATGAAGAATAACTATCGTAGATGCTGGTCTTCTTCCATAAGAAGCAATAAAAAGCCCCTGTCTCCCATCGCACTTACGGGAGACAGGGGCCGTATTGCGACGTGTTCTAGCGGGGCAGGTCTTTCGATCCGACGATCGTAAACTGCTTTGTCACACCATTGTCGTCGGCTCCCGGCTGCGCGCCGCCCACAAAGAGTGTGTACTCCCCAGCCTCGATGCTGCGCTTTCCATCCCCAGTGACGGTGCTCAGGCTGCGAGGATCGATCACCACATGCACATGCTGGCTTGCATGAGCAGCCAGCGGAGTCCGCACAAACCCCACCAGCGAATGAATTGGAGCCGTAGCCGATGCTGGAGTCTTCAGGTAGATCTCCGAAACCGCATCTCCCTTCGCCGCGCTAGTATTCTCCACCTCAGCATCCAGCGTCAGCGGCTCTCCCGCCGTCAGCTTTTCAGTCGACAGCTTCACATCGCTCCACTTGAACTTCGAGTAGCTGAGCCCATATCCAAAACCCCAAAGCGTTGTTCCGCTAAAGTAGCGATACGTCCGGTTCGCCATTGAGTAGTTGTCGAACGGTGGCAGCTCCTTCGTGCCCGTGTAGAACGTAATCGGTAGCCGTCCCGCTGGGTTGTTGTCGCCTGCCAGCGTATTGGCGATCGCCGCTCCGCCCTCTTCGCCCGGATACCATGCCTCCAGCACTGCCGCTGCATTTTCTTTGGCCCACTTCACTGCCAGCGCGCTGCCGTTCATCAAGACGACGATTACCGGCTTGCCGGTTGCAGCTACGGCCTTCAGCATCTCCTGTTGCACGGTAGGCAGTTCGATTTCGGTGCGGTCGCCGCCATCGAAGCCGTCGACATGCACCGGCATTTCCTCGCCTTCGAGGTTCGGAGAGAGCCCCACAAACGCGACCACAACATCGGCCTGCTTCGCCGCCTCTACTGCTTCTGCGCGCTCAGCCTTCACCGGTGGCTTCCAGTCGAACGAGATTCCCGCATCGAACAGCGGAGTGTGATGCGTGTAGTCGATCCTCAGATTGTGCGGCTGTCCATCGCTCAGGTCCAGCACAAACTGCTGTGCCCTGCGCGAGTGCTTCTTCCCCTGCGCCTGCTCTTCCGTTACCTGCTTGCCATCGAGGAAGACGCGCACGTCCTTAGCTTCTCTGCGGAAGCTGAACTCATACTTGCCCAGCATCGGTGGCATAATAGTCCCGGTCCAGCGCACACTAAAGGCCGAAGCCTGTACGCCGGGCACCGGAGCAGCCACGTCCCAATCGAAGTCCACCTGCTGGTCTACTCTGGTCACTACAGGTTTGCCTGCGAACTCGATATTGTCAAAATACTCCCCCTTCAGCCCAAACGCCGTGCTACCCTTCGCCGGATGCAGGATCGTCCGTGGCACCGGAACCGGCAGCTCCGAGACATAAGGCGATCCCTGCGCATAAAGGATCTTTGCCAACTCGCCAAACTTCGCCTCCATCCCTGCCAACGGCAACACAGGATGCGATGGAATCGCGTTATAGTTCCCCTCGATCGATGACAGCGCAGCCGCATTAGGTCCGATGACCGCAATCGTCTTCACGCCCTTCTTCAGTGGCAGGATGCCATCGTTCTTCAACAGCACCATCGATTTCTCGGCCACATGCAGCGCCAGCTCGCGGTGCGCCACGGAGTCATCTTCTGAAAAAGGTATCCGCGCATAAGCTACCTTCGATGCCGGATCGAACAGCCCAAGCTCAAACCGAGCAGTAAACAGCCGCTTCACTGCCTGGTCAATCTGGGCCTCTGGGATCAATCCATCCTTCACCGCCTTGGTCAGGCTGGCATACTCATCTCCGCAGCTCGTATCTGTTCCCGCCTTAACCGACACGGCCGAAGCATGCTCGATGTCCGGCGCAAACTTGTGTCCCTCAGCGACGTCCGTAATCGCTCCGCAATCCGACGTGATGTAGCCTTTGAAGCCCCACGTCTTCCGCAGAATGTCTGTCAGCAGAAACGTATTCGAGCAAGCCGGTTCGCCATCAATTGCGTTGTACGCGCACATTACGCTTCCGGCGTGGGCCTCCTTTATCGTCGCGCGAAAGGCTGGCAGGTAGGTGTCCTCCAGATCATGCGGCGAGACGTCAATATTCGCTACATGGCGTGTGCTCTCTGGTCCCGAGTGCACAACGTAATGTTTCGGCGTGGCGATCGTCTTGAAGTAGTGCGGATCGTTTCCTTGCAATCCCTCAACAAACGCCACTCCCATCCGCGAGGTCAGAAATGGGTCCTCGCCGTAGGTCTCCTGTCCACGTCCCCAGCGCGGATCGCGAAAGATATTAATGTTCGGCGACCAGATGTCGAGCCCGAAATAGATGCTATGGTTACCGTGCCGCAGCGCCTCTGCATTCTTCGCTCTTGCCTCGGTCGAGATGGTGGTGGCCACTTCATGCATCAGTGGCGTGTCCCACGTCGCCGCCAGCCCAATCGCCTGCGGAAACACAGTCGCATAGCCCGACCGCGCAATCCCGTGCAGACCTTCGCTCCACCAGTCATACTCCGGCACATGCAGCCGCGGAATCGCCGCAGCGTGGTTTTGCATCTGTGAGACCTTCTCTTCGAGTGTCATCTTGCTTATCAGGTCATCCACACGTCTGGACACCGGCTGCGAAGAGTCCATGTAGACTGGCGTCGTCTGCGCTGTCGCCGCAGCCCCTCCCATCATCACCGAGACCGTTGCAATCAAGCCCGCATACACGGGCAGCATCTTTCGCGACATCGTTTCGTACCAGCTTTCAAAGGATAAAAATCTGCACTGCCAATGTAGCTGGTTGTGATAGGGGAACGCAATAAATCCAGAGATAAATCGTTAAAACTAACTGCTTCTTTTCCTGCCGCGACCTATCAAATCAAGCAGCATCCCGGCTTGTGAGGTAGCGCACTCCATAGACCAAGGCGCCCACAATCAAAATCAGACCGGCTGTCCGCATCTCTTTGGCAAAGTTGGGACGCGAAAAAAGAATGAACACAAACCCGCCCAGCGCCAGCAACACTGGTAGCGGATAAAGCGGCATCCGAAACCCACGCAGCTTCCGTTCGCGTCGATGCCGCGGCAGTAAAACTGCCAGCCCCTGCAGCAGAAACTGAAACAGGATGCGGATCACAACCAGCGTTGTAATCACCTCCTGCAATCGAAACACGCAACAGGCCATCGTCATCGCACCAAGCGTCAGCAGCGAGTGCTGTGGAATCCTGTGCTTCTCGTGAATTGCTCCAAACCACGACGGAAAGTTTCCATCTCGCGCTGCCGCAAAAGGAATCCGCGAATACCCCAGCAGCAGGGCAAGCACCGAAGCCAGCGCCGCCACGGCAATCAACACGACGACAACTCCGGCGGCTGTGTGTCCATAGAGATGCTCCATGAACACGGCCATCGTAAACATCCGCGCGTGACTATCAGTATCGGTGGCCAGCTCACGCCACGGCAGCACACCCAGCACACTCACATTCATTAGCAGATAAAGCGCACCGACAATCCCAATCGCTCCCAGCACGGCCCGAGGAATCGTCCGCTGCGGATCGCGCACTTCTCCCGCCACAAAGCAAACGTTGTAATAGCCCCAGTAGTCATAGGCCGAGATCAGCATTCCCGCACCCAGGCCCACAAAGAAAGCTCTGTTCAGATGAAAGGCACTGGCAGGAAAATCAAACGCTCGGCGTGCATCGAAGTGCAGAAATCCGGCGACGATAATCAGCAGCAGCGTCAGCACGACCACAACTCCCAGCCAGCGCACAACGCGGTCGATCTTCACAATGCTGCGATACAGCACTACCACCGCAATTAAACATGCTGTCATGGCAATCAGCGTCTGCCCGCTCAGCACAATCGGAACCCCCAGCCACCGCGCCGAAAAGAATGCGTGCCCAGCGTTGTGGACAAAGAACGAGGCATACTGCGAAAACCCGATGCAGCCCGAAGCGATGGAGAGTGGAGCGCTGAACAGCAACTGCCACGCATAGAGAAACGAGAATCCTCGCCCCAGCCCATGCTCGCCATAAAGATGCTTCAGATACGCGTACGATCCCCCGGCTTCGGGATAAGCCGTTCCTAACTCACTCCATACCAGCCCATCGCACAACGACAGCAGAGCGCCCAGCACCCATCCCAGCATCGCCTGTGGCCCACCCATCACGCCGACAATCAGCGGCAGGGTAATAAACGGTCCTACGCCTACCATGTCGATGATGTTCAGCCCCAGCGCCGAGCTGGTAGACAGCCCGCGCTCAAGTTCCAACGGTTTTGGCCCGACCACTCGCTTCATCGCACTCATTTATAACTAGAAGATACAGAAGGGGTGCAACCAGCCATGCTTTCGCAGAACAAAACCTTTCCGCATGCGATGCTCCGCGAGATCTTTGAACAGCCTAACGCTATCGCCGAGACCCTCGCCGCATACACCGAGGCCAACTGTCTTCGCGAGGACACCTTCCGCACCGCGCTTCAGGCCCTCGTCGGCAAGGAGAGCCTGCTCATCTCTGCCAGCGGCTCCAGCCGCCACGCCGGTCTTGTCGGCGAGATCCTCTTCGAAGACCTTGCCGGAATCGCCGTCGACGTCGAGTATGCCAGCGAATACATCTATCGCTCCACCCATACCCTAAAAAATCCTTGCTTCCTCGCCATCTCGCAGTCCGGCGAAACCGCCGACACCTCCGAGGCTCTGCGCGAGGCCATCGCTCGCGGCACCTCCACCATCGCCATCACCAACAAGCCTGAATCCACCATGGCCAAGCTGGCTAGCTGCTCTCTGCCCACCATGGCCGGCATCGAACGCGCGGTTCCCGCCACCAAGAGCTTCACCACGCAGCTCACGGTGCTCTCGCTGCTCTCCCTTTTCGCTGCCCGCATTCGTGGCCGCATGACTCGCGCTGTCGTCGAATCTCACCTCGAAGAGATACAGGCTGTCCCCGCCGCCATGCAGGCCATCCTCTCCCAGTGGGAGTCGCAGATCGCCGAACTCTCTCCAAAGATTCAGTCGGCCGAGTCCTTCCTCTTCCTTGGCCGTGGCGTTCACTACCCCATTGCCCGCGAAGGAGCCCTGAAGCTCAAGGAGTCCTCCTACATTCAGGCCGAAGGCTACCCGACCGGTGAACTGAAGCACGGCCCCAACGCTCTCCTCGACTCCAACACTCCTCTTGTCGTCCTTGCCACCAGCGATCCTCATGCTCCCGACTCGCTTCTACGCTACGAGAAGACGGTCAATCTTCTTCGCGACATGCGCAAGCAGGGAGCGGTCGTGCTTTCGATCGTTAACGAGGGAGACACCCGTATCGCCGAGCTCAGCACTCACACCGTCGCCATTCCCCGTTGTGCGGAATACATCGCTCCCCTCTACGAAGTCGTTCCTCTTCAATTGCTTGCCTACTTTATGGCTATCGGTCGCGGCATCGATGTGGACAATCCCCGCAATCTGGTTAAAGCGGTGGTGCAGGAGTAGATCGACCACATTCCGCCCACGTCAAGACAGTAAACCAGCGATACACTGCACTTGCATAATGGAGGCAAACGCTCAATGAGCACAGCGGCATCCGAGCCCGAGGAGACGACGGTGAAGCAAGCAGATCAAACCGAAACTCCTTTGGAATCATTGGCATCCATCTGCACCGTTCTTGCGATCGGCTTGTTCGTCATGACATTCATCTTCCAGAACTATAAGATACCCTCCGGTTCGATGGAGAAGACCCTGCTCATCGGCGACCATGTTCTGGTAGACCGGACCTCTTTTGCGCCGCCCACGAAATGGGCTCCTTTCGTTCACTACCGCGATATCCACCGCGGCGACGTCATTGTCTTTTACAAGCCAAATCCTGAAACCCCCGATCTCTTCCTGGTGAAGCGGGCCATTGGCATTCCGGGCGACCGCATTCATCTCGTTAACGGAATCGTCTATCTCAACGGCGTCGCGCAGAACGAGCCGCAGGCAGGCAAGCCGGTCGAAGATGGTAATCCGCAGCACGCTTTTGACGCCTATCGGGACGACTTTCCGTCCGTTCCGCCTCCGCCCTATGAGATACAGCCGCTTGGCATCACGGCAAGCTGGGCGCTCGATCTTCCTAACCACATTCAAAATGGAGACCTTGTAGTTCCGCCGGGCATGGTCTTCGCAATGGGCGACAACCGCACCGAAAGCGAAGACGGGCGCTATTGGGGTTTCGTTCCCCGGCAGAATATCGTCGGCCGCCCCCTGTTCGTCTACTGGTCGTTCGAAACCTCGGCCGACCAGATGTCTAAGACCAGCCTTGGGGACCGCCTCAGCTTCATAGGCCACATTCTTGTGCACTTCTTCGATGAGACTCGCTGGCGTCGCACATTTCACATCATTCGATAAAGGCTGAAGCCGCATTCGGGTGTCGTACGCGGAACCACGATCCATGCAGAAAGCTGATCTAACTCACATGCAGAGCGACGAGGAGTCATCTGCTCCGGAGGCATCTTCCGCGCTATTTTACTGCTATGGCAGGTCTTGGTGGCGCTCCTTCTGCTGGCAATTGTTCCGCCGCTGATCACAGTTAACCACCTGCAGTGCCGTATCGCCACCAGCATCAGCTCACATTCCACCGCGTCAAGATCGCAAATCGGCGATACACTGACTGTTGTATCCGTGGAGACAAGCACTGAATGAGCACAACCGCATCCCAACCCGAAGAGACGATCGCCAAGCAGGAAGATCAGACCGAAACTCCTCTGGAATCATTGGCTTCCATCTGCGTTGTGCTTGCAATTGGTCTCTTCGTCATGACGTTTGTCTTCCAGAACTTCGAGATCCCCTCTGCCTCGATGGAAAAGACGCTGTTGATCGGCGATCACGTTCTGGTAGACCGGACCTCCTTTGCACCACCCACGAAATGGGCTCCTTTTGTTCACTACCGCGATATTCGCCGCGGCGACATCATCGTCTTTTATAAGCCCAACCCCGAGACTCCCGATCTCTTTCTGGTAAAACGGGCCATCGGTATCCCTGGAGATCGCATTCATCTTCACAATGGGATTGTCTATCTCAACGGCGTCGCTCAGAATGAGCCGCAGGCGGGCAAGCCTGCCGATGACGGCGACCCTGAACACGCCTTCAACGCCTACCGCGACGATTTTCCTTCCGTTCCTCCGAACCCGATGGAAATAGGTCCGGGCGGCATCACCGCAAGCTGGGCACTCGATCTTCCCAATCACGTTCAAAACGGTGACCTTGTTGTTCCGCCTGGCATGGTGTTCGCCATGGGCGACAACCGCACCGAAAGCCTCGACGGGCGCTATTGGGGCTTCGTTCCTCGGCAGAACATCGTAGGCCGTCCCTTGTTCGTCTACTGGTCGTTTGAAACCCCTGCCGATCAGATCAACAAAACAGGCCTTGGTGATCGCCTCAGCTTCATGGGCCATATTCTCGTTCACTTCTTCGACGAGACGCGCTGGCACCGCACATTCCACATCACTCGATAAAGGCTGAAACCGCGTGTGAGTGTTCCACGCGGAACAATTATTCATGCAGGAAACGGATTCAACTCACGCGCAAAGTGACACGGAGTCACCCCGCTCCGGCGGTATCTTCCGTCGCTTTCTCTTTCTTTGGCTGGCCCTTGTGGCCCTGTTGTTGCTGGCGATCGTTCCTCCGCTGATCACCGTTAACCGCCTCCAGCGGCGAATTGCCACCAGTATCAGTCAGAGCCTCGGTCGTCCTGTTCACCTGGATCAAGTCACACTAAACCTGCTGCCGCTACCGGGATTTACCCTGGACAATTTGGTCGTCAATGAAGATCCGGCCTTTGGCTCCGAGCCGATTATCCGTGCCAACTCCGTGCGCGTGACCCTGCGCATCAGCTCGTTGTGGACCAGACGCGTCGAGTTCTCGACGATCAGTTTTACCGACCCCAGCGTCAATCTGGTGCACCTGCCAAACGGTAAGTGGAACCTTGAGAGCATTCTTCTGCAGGCATCGCACATTGAAGCCGCCCCGACCGCGCAGAAGAAGGCCGGGCCAACTCCACGCTTTCCATACATTGAGGCAACCGGCGCACGGTTGAATATCAAGCTTGGGCAGGAGAAGATTCCGCTTTCGTTTACCGATGCCGAGTTCGCACTCTGGCTGCCGAGCCCTGAACAATGGCACCTTCGCCTGAAGGCCGATCCCGCTCGAACCGATACTGTCGTCTCAGGTGCGGGCACAATTCAGATGGAGGGCACTCTGGGGCGCGCCGCCTCTCTGAGCCAGGTTCCGATTCGCCTTCAAGGGGAGTGGCGCGATGCGCCGCTCGGTGGAGCAAGCCGCGTTCTCTTTGGCCGTGACGCCGGTTGGCGCGGAAGTATGACGCTCGTAGCGAACATTCAGGGAACTGTCGGGCATAGCTCGGTCGAGACCCGGTTCAGTGCCAACGATGCGCGACGGGCCGACTTTATTCCAAAGCAGCCCCTGAATATCGAGCTGGAGTGCCTGGGCACGGCCACCAATTTATTCCACTCCTACGACAAGGTTCGCTGCAGCTGGCCTCCATCCAACTCATCCGGCACTCAGGTGCTAATGCTCTCTGGATCGCTGCCGGACGTCCATAACCTCAACTCTGCGACCGTCGATATCTCCATCCCCGGCATTCCGGCGGATACGTTCCTGGACTGGCTGCATGTCGTCAATGAGCGTCTTCCTGAAGACGTCTCGATGGGTGGAACGCTGACGGGAAGCATCTCTCATCACCCCGAAGCATTGCCCGGTGCTCCCGCATGGCAGGGCGCGATCTTTGTTACGGGAGCCAAACTGATGAGTGCACATGCCGATGCCCCTTCGCTAGTCTCCGGTAATATCGCACTTCGCTCGGTTCAGGAGCCTGAAGTCAAAATGCATTCACGTGCGCATCACGTTGCTCCGGCTGCAACAACCGGTAGCAGCTTTGTACTGGCTCCCACCTTGATGGCGCTTGGAGGCAAAGAGCCTGCAACGTTGGAAGGTCACTTCGACGCGACCGGCTACACGCTGCACCTTACAGGCATGGCATCCCCCTCTCGCCTGCTTGCTCTGGGGACAGCGCTGCCTGAGCTGGGAGATGGCTTGACGGCTGTTTTGCCGCCCAGCCACGCGGCAACGCCCACGTTTGTCGATCTAACTGCGGTTCGCCCATGGTCGGGCGTGCAGGTCTGGACATCGGGTTTGGCGCATCCGGCTGCGCACCACTCGCGCCACGCAACACATCGCTAAGCTTAATGCATTACGATCTGCTTGGTATGCGTGCTTGCCCCAATCTCCGGTACGCTGCCATCATTCACGATGACCTCATCGGGAGTGCCTTCGAAGACGATGCGCGTCGAAGCGCTCGATCGACCCATGATGCGAAGCCGTTCAGTCGTCGTCAGCGCGCCTGAACGGACCGTGACGGGAACCTCGGCGGCAGCGTCGCCGTTGTTGCGCACCTCGATGGCGACCAGCCAGCTTGCGGCCTTCAGCCCCTGTGCCGGCAACTGGCGCGGTGTCACACTGGCGATGGTCAGGTCAGGCAGGCCGCGGTCTTGATAAACCCAGTCGTTGAAGAACCAATTGAGATCTTTGTGCGACGCCCGCTCCAGCACTCGCTGAAACTCCTTTGGATCGTCGTCCTGGCTGCCGATTTGACGATAGCCCTGAAGCGCCTGCTTGAGCACATCGTTTCCGACAATTGAACGCAGCATCCACAACACTGCTGCTGCCTTGGTCCGGTAGTAAATCTCGTCACTTGCCTGAATCAGGCTTTGGCCGCCTTGTGGCTGGTCTACTGCTTCAGTCGATGCGGGCTCGACCAGGGCAAGTGTATTGATCTGCTGTTGTAGTTGTTGCAAGGCAATGTCGCGGCCTTGCGTATGTTCCAGCCACAACAGCGACATGAACTGCGGCACTCCTTCGTCGAGCCACACGTGAGAGGAGCGGAACCATGCGTGTGTAAGGGAGTGAATTAGCGATGGGGCCAATGCATCCGAATCGATGGCACGCATCGGCGCAACGAGAAGAGAGTCGTCCTCAAACGGCTGGCCGCTGTGGTCAATGATATTGAGCGTGGTCAGAGGAGCCGGGCCAAGCCACTCCTTCAGGAGCGGTTGCACTTTGATGGCGGCTGCCGCGTAGCTGGGTACCGTGTCATAGTGGTCTGTGACGGCTGCGATCTCGTTGTTGTCCGTCGTGGTGGCGGCTCCTGCTGTGAGAAAGAGGCTGGGAGAGCGGAAACCCAGAGGGTGACGAGGGAAGTCTGCTGTCGCCACTCCCGGCGCATTGGCTGCCGATGCCGCATCGACGTTCTCGTTGACAGCAACCAGCGGTTGGCGCTGGCCGCAGAAGAAGGCTGCATCGGGTGGATTGCTGGTGTATTCGACGGCGAGCCGCAGATGGATCGTGGCATCGGCCTGCTGTAGCCGGGTCTTGCCGACGAGTTGGAAGAGCTTGGCTCCATCGCCCAGCAACGCGGGCGCGGATGCTGTGGGATACCACAATACGTTGCCGAAGCCACGCAGCGCCGTGCTGTCCGGGGCGATCTTGTCCCAATCTGCCGCTGCAGCCTGATCGACCGGCGCGCCAATACGTTCCAGGCGCTTGGCCGACTGTTGTATCTCACCGGAGTAGAACGTTGTCAGCTCAATCGTTGCTCCGGGGGCCAGAGGCTGCGGTAGGGTTACGATCGCTTCTTTTGCCTGCCCCGTGTGATCGGTGTCTGTGTCGACGAGGTGCTGCGCGAAGACCAGCGGAACGATGCGATCGCCGTTGCGCATCGCGAAGCTCTCCCACGTGAGCGATGAGGACAGTTGAAAGGCCAGATCGGTGAGTGGCTCGGTTCCCACGTTTCGTACGACGAGCTTTGCTCGTACCGAGAGCTGCGACTTGGCCGGAATCAAGTGCACGTCCAGGTCGTAGTCGACAAAGTTGAGCGAGCTGCGCTCCGCGTCGCTGATAGTATCGATGGACTTCGCGCTCTTCGTCTCGGACTGTGTAGGAGGATGGTCGCTGCTGAAGAGGACCTTGTCTTGCTGCCCGGTTGCGGACTGAGTCACAACGATGGAGCACAGGGAGACCGAGAGCGTGAGCAGGCAAAGGCGATTCTGGAAACGGTTTTGCGGAAAGATGGATATCAGCTTCAAATTCAAGATCCTAGTCCCTTGCGGGCTTTCTCTGGCTTCTTCGCCGGCTTCTCGGCCTGCGGGCGACGCTGGCGCATGGCTTCGTACATCACGACTGCGCCTGCAACCGAGACATTCAACGATGAGACCTGGCCCGCCATTGGAATGCGCAGAAGATGGTCGCAGGTCTTTTTGACCAGATCGTGTAGTCCTGCGCCCTCGCGTCCCAGTACAAGGACACAGTTGGTCTTGAAGTCGAACTCGGTGTAGTCGGGCGTGCCGCGCTCGTCGAGGCCCAGGACCCAGACGTGCTTTTGCTTCATCTGTTCGAGCGCGCGGACAAGGTTGGTGACGCGGGCGATGCGGACGTGCTCGGAGGCTCCGGCAGAGGTCTTTGCCACCGTGGCGGTGACCGGTGCGGAGCGGCGCTCGGGCAGGATGACCCCGTCAACTCCGGCACCGTCGGCGGTACGAAGCAAGGCGCCGAGATTGTGGGGGTCTTCAACGCCGTCGAGCGCGAGAAAAAAGCGATGCTGCCCTTCTTCTTTGGGCGTCAGAAGGTCTTCGACGCCGAGAAACTGACGCTCTCTGACGACAGCCAGCACGCCCTGGTGCGCATCGGTACGGGCGAGGCGGGTGAGCTGCTCCCGCGGTTCGAGCGCGACGCGGATGCCCGCAGTGCGGCAGAGCTGGATAAGGCGCTCGAGGCGTTCGTCGCGGCGCTCGCGGGCGACGCTTACGTGGTCAAGCTGGCGCGAACCGGAACGGATGGCCTCCTCGACTGGATGAAGACCGTACAGAACTTCCATAAGTTCAAGTATCGCAGGCTGGTGGCGATATTTCGAAACGCAGGTGTCCAGAGATGCCCAATGTACGAAAGGTTTCTCTACTCGAACGGGCATCTAAAAGACCCAATTTTCGTGCTTGGTGCGCTGGCTCGCATATCTTACTGATTCTGTTGAAGTTGCGTTGAGTGTCGGAACTCGGTCTTATAAAGAGTGGAAGCGGTTGGAGAAGATCCCGAGGTGACCTGAAAGACGCGACCCGGTTGCTGCGATAGGCAATTTAGAATGAATTCAGTCGGAAGCGTTACGGTAGGCGCTCCCCGGATAGGGATTCGTTGTTTTTGTATGGATAAAAGCAACTCCAACCGAGTCTTTTTTAAACGCACTCGCGTCAGAGAGAGTGTGCATGATGGAACAATCTCGCTGACGAACGTAGCGGCCGTCTTGACCCAGAGCGAGAATGTGGCCATTGCACAGGGTTTAAAACGTCAGGACCCCGAGCTGCTCGACCAGTTGATTGAACTCTATCAACATCGTCTGATGCGCTACTTGCTGTTTCTCACCGGCAAACGCGAGGTCGCCGAAGATTTGTTTCAGGAAACCTGGATGCGCGTTCTTTTGCGGGGCACGCAATATAACGGCAAGGCCCGCTTCGATACCTGGCTGTTTACGATCGCACGCAACTTGGTGATTGACCTCTCGCGGAAGCGCACCATGGCGAGCCTCGACGAGATGAGCGACAGCAAAGAAGATGATCGCCCGTTTGAGGTTGCCATGTCCGGCCCTTCGCCGTTGGAGCAGCTTGAGGAACGAGAGAACTGCGCCGAGGTAAGTGAGGTGCTGCTGAAGCTTGAGCCGAACTACCGCGAGGTATTGGTGCTGCGCTTCTACGAGGAACTCTCGCTTGAAGAGATCGCCGGTGTTACCCGCGCGCCTTTGTCCACGGTAAAATCCAGGCTCTATCGCGGGCTCGCGGCTTTGAAGCCGGAGATGGAACAGTTGCGCGCATCCCGTCCCGTGGGGGAGGCGGTTCTATGAAGAGCATTCTCGATGAGCACTCTTTATTGATGGAGACAGGCCGAGCGGGCGGCGGCTCCGGACTGCCAAAGATCAATGTGGCGGCGAAGGCATCGATGGTCAATCGGACGCACCGGGTAGTGCGAGAGCGGGCCAGGATGCTGGAGGCGCGTCGCAGCCGGATTCGCAGTCTCTGGATTCCGCTGGCGGTTAGCTCTGTGTTCCTGCTCCTGATCTGCTCCGCGGTGTGGACGGTGCTTGACGGCTATGAGCTGATCCCGATCGGCGTTCCCGATTCGAGCGATCAATTCCTTGTGCTGGCTCTGTGGTTCTTTCCTCTTTCAATGGCGCTATTGGTTACGGTATGGTTTCGGCGGATGCGTAAACGCTCCGGCAGCGAGACGATGCGATGACAATGCCTTGGAACCACAAATCGGATAGAACGCAGGGGGCTGCAGCGACGGATGAAGACCAGCTTAGCCTTATTCCGGCATGGTCTGTCATTCTGGCCATCGTTGTCTTCGGAGCAGTTCAGTATCTCTTTCAGGTCGTGATGCCACATCATCGGCACGAGATGTTGCCCATGCGCATCATCATGGGCTACTCGTGGGGAACTGCATTTGCCACCTACGTTCTGCTGATTGGCTATGTCAGCCGTGATGTGAAGCGGCGCAATATGTCGGCGGGGCTGTGGATGCTGGTGGTGATCGTCATGCCCGGTGGAATTGGCGCAGTAGTCTACTTCCTGCTGCGGCAGCCGATTCTTTCGCGTTGCCCGCATTGCAATACAGAGATTGCCTCAAGCATTCACTTCTGTCCGCAGTGCCAGTTTCAGGTGGCTCCAGTGTGCGGGCGCTGCTTTCGCGGTGTGCAGATTACCGATGTTTACTGCACCCAGTGCGGACATGATCTTGCCGAAGATCAGACGCCTGCGCGGTTGCGCATCTATAGCGATCAATCATAATTGCAGGTTGTCGCTGACCGATAGCGGCTGGCGAGTCCAGAGCGACTAATATTGTTGTATGCCATTGACCGCGCTCATCATCGATGACGAACCGCTGGCGCGACAGGAGCTTCAGTATCTGCTGGAGCGGGGTGGCGGCGTCGAGGTGCTGGCCCACGGAACCAACGGGATCGAAGCCGTGGACCTGATCCAGACACACAAACCCGATGTCGTATTCCTCGATGTGCAGATGCCCGGTCTGGATGGCTTCGCCGTGCTGAAAAAGCTGCTGGACCGCAAGGTGCCGATGCCGCAGGTCGTCTTCGCGACGGCATTCAATCAGTATGCTGTGCGCGCTTTTGAGGTCAATGCGGTGGACTATCTGCTGAAGCCCTTTGACCAGAAGCGGGTAATGCAGACGATCGAGAAGGCGGCGGCGCGTCTGACCACACCGGCAGAGTCGGCCAGCGAGGCCAAGCTGGATGCGCTGTTGCGGCTGATGGAAGAGCAGTCACAGGGGGGGAAGGCGCATTCGGGCAAGGTCATTGTGCGCGCACAGAGTCGGCTGCTTCTCGTCAATCAGCGAGAGATATGTTTTGCCTCCATCGAAGAGGGCACGATTACGGTGGTGACGCCCACGGTGGAGGGGCACTCGAACTGCCGGACGTTGGAAGAACTGATGGATCAGCTCGATCCAGAGACATTCTGGCGGGCGCACCGCTCCTTTGTGGTGAACATTCAGCATATCCGCGAGGTGGTGCCGTGGTTCAAATCAAGCTACCAGCTTCGCATGGACGATCCAAAGAAGACAGAGATTCCAGTCAGCCGAGCACAAACGAAAAGGTTGCGAGAATTGTTCAACCTGTAGCAGGTTCTGAGCTATGGCTTACACCCATCTGTACTGACGACACTGCTCTAAAAGCCTCTATGATTTACAACGGAGTGACGGAAGTCGACCGCCACTCCGTTCAGAGACTACTTGTTTTTAGCTGGTGCGCCTTCAACGACGATGTTGTTGGTAATGCCGAAGGCACCGGGGGCAGAGTTGGCCTGCATCCCTGCGATGGCCGCATCGCTCGCGTTCGAAACAACGCCGTAGAGGATGACGTTACCATTCTTCACGATGATGTGAATGGCGTGATAGCCCAGAGGCGGATCGACGGTGATGCCGCCAGCCATGCGTGCCACGCTGAGCCCACGGCCGAGTCTTCCTTGATTGGCGTTGTAACGGCGAAGGCTGGGTGCGGTGTAGATGCGGTTATAGACGGCGGCACGGACGCGGTCGTCGTTCGGTGAGTTCGGTAAGACTTCGATATTGTTCTCGACCGAAGCGATGCCGGGAATACCTTTGACCGCGCGGCCAGCGTCGTCCTTGAGGGTGGGGCGAGAGGCATAGCCGTTAAGAACAAGTGTCTTGCCGTGGATACCGAAGGTGATCCAGTCGAAGACTGCATAGTTAGTAAGGCTGCCGATCTGTTTCTGGACGTCCTTGATAATGCGAACGGTGTCGTCTTGCGACCAGGTGGATTGGGCGCTCTGAGCGAATGTCGGAGCAGCGGAGAAAGTGAAACTGAGCAAAGCGGCGGCTGCAATTGTTAGAAATTTCGAACGTGCCATTGATTCTCTCCTGTAGCAGATGGAATTTGCGGCTCGAAAAAAAGATACTGCCTGAGGATAGCTGAGTCCAGCGGTTTAGCTTACGGCTTTCAGAATTTCATCAAGATCGGCGGAGATCTGCGCGATGGTATTGATGATGCTGTCAATCTTCTTCAGATTATCGATGACTTGCTGAAGTTGCTTGATGGCCTGTTGAATCTGCGCTGTCAACGCCTGGAAGCTGGCGTCATCGGCCTGAATGGTAGCGGCGACCAGCACGCGCTGCTGATCGTCGAGATGCTTTCGCATCGCGTAGACCTGCTGCCACTTTGCAGCCTGGTTAATGAGATCCGGATTCATCAGGGTGCTATCGATCTGGGTGAGGGTGTTCCCGATGGCGGTAACAAGGTCGGCCTGGGTCATTCGGTCTGCCACCTTTCCTTAGTTTTTATCCTTCTTGCTGTTGGTCGTCTGAACACCGTCTGCCAGTGGTTCCACCTCGGCAGCAAAGGACTTTACTGATGCGATAAGCTCGTCGAGGGAGTGAGGCTTGGCGTCTTTGGGTGCGAGGATGACAGTGACAAGGGCGTCGTGAGATTTTTTGAAGGCCGCAATTGCCCTTGCCGGGTTGGCCTTGTCTACAAGGGCCTGGTTGCGGCGAAACTCTTTGATATGGTCGCTGAACTGGAGAAGGTAGCCTTGATTTGGGGCAGGCTGGGTGATTTCGCGGTTGTAGTCGGCGAAGAGGAGAACGCCCTGGGCGCGCTGCGTACTCTTCATTCGCTCGTAGATGACCTGCGATTCGGTGCCGAGTGTGTCGAAGAGAGCAGAAAGAGCGGGGTCATTTTTCTCGATGCTCTCGCGAATCTCTTCGTGAGTGTGGTGACGCTCGATAAGGCCGAGGATGATGCCTGCTGCAGAGGCCGCGCTTGAGATGGGCCCGGCGTAGTCAGCAGTACTGGGGATGAGGTGACGGCCTGCGGCCGCTGTCTGGGCATCACTGGCCAGGGTCGAAAAGTCGGTGCTGGCGGTCGTGGCATCCTCAACGATCTTCCCTTCCTGCTTGCCTTGGGCGAGCGTGGCCAGCGTCGAGGTGTACTGCGCGAGCGCAACAACGGTGTCTGAACGGAGTTTGAGTTCTTGAGGAGTGATAACAGCGCGGCTATCGATCTCGGCCGGGCTGAGCTGAGCGTGGTCAAAGGTCTGGGTGTCGATGTAATGCTCGTACTCCACCAGATTGGCGTTGGTCAACAGCATCTCGAAGGAGCGAGCGAGGGTATCGGAGGATTGCTGAAACTGTTTGACGACGGGAGTGTAGTCCTGATCGGGGACGCAGCCCGTCAACAGCAACAGGATTACAAGCGCGAGGAGCGCTCTTCGGTGTGCGTAAATCTGGCGCGGGATCGTCATCACAGCCTCTTGGAAGAAGCAGGTAAAGAAGCAACTATGGTCGAAAGAGTTAGGATCGTGCA
This sequence comes from Edaphobacter dinghuensis, assembly GCF_014640335.1. Classification (NCBI taxonomy): domain Bacteria; kingdom Pseudomonadati; phylum Acidobacteriota; class Terriglobia; order Terriglobales; family Acidobacteriaceae; genus Edaphobacter; species Edaphobacter dinghuensis. The sequence goes on from NZ_BMGT01000001.1 coordinate 1,224,427, forward strand.
AGGAAAAACTGCTGCAGCAAGCTGTTCTTTTTAGGTCGGAGGGCCGTATGAAGCGATGGATTGCGCGAATTTTGTTGGCGGTGGTGGCTCTGGCAGCGTTGATTTACGCGGGTGACTGGGTGGTATTTCGGGCCCGTAAAGGGCCGATGGGCGTTATCCAGGTGAACCAGCTGTTGGCCACTCCGCTAAAGGGGAACAAGATGGAGTACGACTTTATGGGTGTGGTGCCGGTAAATTGCAGCCGGTCAATCTTTCCCCAGAATGGAAACCCCGCCTGCTGGTGGGTGGAGCGGCATAAGATGCAGTGGGAGTAGCTTCTGCAAATCACAGCAGCCTAATATATGCAGTGGCGCGAGTATCAAGCGGCGATTCTCTTAGGCGGAAATTTTATCCCGCAAAGACGATGCAGCTCGCGCTTCCGACGGGGGTATAGTGGCCGGTGAAGGTCAGCAACCCGGTATCGCGGTCAATCGAAAATGCCGTGATGACATCGCTTTTACGATTGCAAGCATACAGAAACCTTCCGCTGGGATCGATGTTGAACTGGTTGGGATAGTCGCCCATGGTGGAGACTTCTCCGAGATACTTCAGACTGCCATCGCTCTCAATAGAAAAGACGGCAATCGTGTCGTGCAGCCGGTTGGCCGCATAGAGAAATCGCCCATCAGCCGATACTCTTACACCCGAAGCGAAGCTGGTGCCGGTAAAGCGCGAAGGCAAGGTCGAGATCGTCTGTTGAGGGGCAAGAGAGCCGGTGGAAGGATCGTAGTGGAAAAAAGTCAGCGTGGAGGCCTCTTCTTGAATGGAGTAGAGCCAACGGCTGTTGGGATGAAATGCGAGGTGCCGTGGCCCATCGCCTGTGGGAAGGGAGATGAAAGGAGTGGCGGCAGGAGACAGCTTGCCTTTGCTCTGGTCAAAGCGATGCACGTAGATTCGGTCTTGCCCAAGATCGGTGTGCAGAACGAAGCGGTTCTTTGGATCGGCTAGGATCATGTGCGCATGAGGAGCATCGTGGCCGCTCCATGCAAAGCTTCCCGGAGGCGCGTTAGTCGGAGTTGTGCTTCCAACCAATCCGCTATCGCGGTGCACATCGCAGGCACGCCCGAGAGAGCCATCGGCGAGGATAGGAAATACTGCGATGCTTCCGCCGGCATAGTTCGCAACGAAGACGTACTTTCCGTCGGCATCGGTGGTGAGATAGGCCGGGCCGCCGCCTTCAGAACTTACCGTGTTGATCAATCTTAGATCGCCGCTGGTGCGGTCCACCGCGTAGGCGCTTACTGATCCATTAGTGCCATCAAAGTTTGTGATCTCGTTGGCCGCATAGAGGTATCGTCCAGAGGGGTCAAGAGAGAGCCACGAGGGACTGGCCGCTTCGGCTGCAAGTTTGAGCAGCGATAGCGCCCCGGTGTGCGGATCCATCTCGAACAGATAAATCCCTTTGCCGTTGCTGCCGTCGCCGACGGCTCCTGTGTAGCAGCCGGCATATGCAAAAGTTCTGCCTTTGCGCGAGTCGCCTTCCGAGGTCTCTGCCATCGCTGAAACAGAGTGGGCGATCGAAAGGGCCGCAGCGCCCTTCAAAAATCCGCGCCGTGAGAACGTCTCATTCATGCCAATATGTTTGACCAAATCTTCCGTTGCCACTGATCCCCCTCTTTGTCTTGAGCCGATTCTTTTTATGCTACCGATAGCGCCAAGGTCAGTAACAGCGCAACGACCGAGATAATGGTCTCGCAAACCGACCAGGTTTTGATCGTATCCGCGACGCTCATATTGAAGTACTCCTTCACCAGCCAGAAACCACCATCATTGACGTGTGAGAAGAAGAGCGATCCGGCGCCGGTGGCAATCGCCAGCAACTCAGGCCGGGCACCTGGAATATGCAGGGCAATAGGAGCTACGATGCCGGCTGCTGTGGTCATGGCCACGGTGGCAGAGCCGGTGGACAGACGGATTAAGGCGGCGACTGTCCACGCAAGGATAAGAATCGGCACGTGAGCGTGGAGCGCGACCTGGACGATCGCCTGAGAGACACCGCTGTCCTGCAGGATGCGGCCGAAGCCTCCGCCGGCACCGACCAGCAAGGTGATGGTTGCTGTGGGAGCAAGGCATTCGTTGGAAAATTTAAGGATTGACTCGCGGTTGAACCCTCGCATCTTGCCAAGCGTGATGAAACTTACAAGGACGCCGACAAGGAGCGAGATGTCGGCATTGCCTAGAAGGTGCAAGGCATTGTTCCATGCGCTTTTGGGGGACGATAGTGTGTCGGCCCAACTGCCCAGCAACATCAATATGACGGGAAGTAGTATTGTCGCGAGCGTGAGACCGAAGCCGGGGAGACTGCGCTCTTCGCCATGATCGACGAACTCCGCAGCCATGGGGTTGTCGAGATCGAGATGGATTTTGGGAGCGATGAACTTCGCATAGAGCGGCCCAGCGATAACAACGGTAGGAATGGCGACGAGCAGGGCATAAAAGATGGTGCGGCCCATATCGGCGTTATAGATCGATACTGCGACGAGTGCCGCCGGATGCGGCGGCACGAGTCCGTGGACCACAGAGAGTCCAGCCACGAGAGGGAGGCCGACAAGAATCAGCGATGTCCGCGTGCGCCGCGCCACTGTAAACACAATGGGGATAAGGAGCACGAAGCCGACCTCAAAGAAGACCGGCAACCCCACCACAAAGCCGATCACCATCATGGCCCAGTGAATGCGCTTTTCTCCGAACAGGTGAATCAGCGTATATGCGATGCGGTCGGCGCCGCCGGACTCCGCCATCATCTTGCCAAGCATGGTGCCTAGTGCTACCACGATCGCAATATGCCCCATCGTGCCGCTGAGTCCGGCCTCAAACGACTGCACAATCGCATGCATCGGCATGCCGGTGGCCATTGCCAGACCAAGCGAAGTCAGAAAAAGGACGATGAACGGATTCAGCTTGCAGACAGCAATCAGCAGGATGAGCGTAATGACCGCAACGGATGCCGAGACAAGCAGAACCATCGCATGATGGTCGATCATAGGCCGAGAACCATTGAACTTTCTTTGATCAAAGTAAATCTTATAGACGATTTGAAGACGGCTGACCCTGCCTATCAGGTTGTGGGTTCTTTATAAGCGACACAATCGAGCTCGACCTTGCAGTCAACCACCATGCTCGAAACGACACAAGCGCGCGCAGGCGGATTCGCGCCGAAGTACTCCCGAAAGACTCCGTTGAAGGATTGAAAGTCGCGAGGATCGTCCAGCCATACGCCGCAGCGTACGACGTGCTCCGGACCGTAGCCTGCCTCTTTTAAGATCGACAGCACATTGCGAATGGCCTGATGCGATTGGACGATAATATTTCCAACGACCACCTCGCCGTCGACCATGGGGACCTGACCGGAAACGTACAGCCACCCATTCGCCTCGACTGCTCTGGCAAACGGCAGGTGCTGACCGCCGGTTCCTTTACCGCCCTCTACGCCGTATCGCTTGATGCTCATCATCTGCTCCTTTGCTCCTATTAAAGTGGACACTCAAATGTGTGATGACTGACGCGACAGAAATCTTCCGCCTCGCTCGCCGGTTGAAGCGCCGTCTCGATAAGACAACACCCCGTTAACCCACACCGCTGCGATTCCTTCCGCCGGACTGATTGGCTTGGTAAATGTGGCGGTGTCCCGCACGGTCTCTGGATTGAAGAGCACAAGATCAGCGCAATAGCCTTCCTTGATCAACCCGCGATTGGCCAGCCCAAATCGTACAGCGGGCATACCTGTCATCTTATGAATCGCGATTGCCATGGGAAACAACTTCAACTCGCGGCTATAGCGGCCTAGCACACGAGGGAAGGTTCCCCATAGCCGCGGATGGGGCAGGGGATCGTTCGGCAGACCATCCGAGCCGATCATGGTTGCAGGATGGCTGAGGATGCGCCGCATGTCTTCTTCCGAGATGCTGTGATAAATGGCGCCCGCAGGCTGCAAGCGTCGCGCGGCCTCTATCTGCTCGACCTTCCAGGTTGCGGCGATCTGGGCGAGCGTTTGGCCTGCCATCTCTGGATGCGGCTCGCACCATGTGATCATGATCTCAACGCGCTCATCGACCTGACGCAGATCAAGCGTGCTTGAACCCGCTGCATAGGGATAGCAGTCGCAGCCTGCGGGCTGCGAGGCGAGGGCTGCATCGAATGCCTGCAATACCTCTTCGCTGCGTCCCCAATTAGCGATGCCGGCGCACTTCAGATGAGAGATGACTACCGGTACGGAGCTTTGACGACCGATGCGGAAGGCTTCGCTCATCGCATCGAGGATTCCCTCCGTCTCCGTTCGCATATGCGTCGTATAGATCGCACCGGCCTCTGCAAGTGGCTCTGCTAGCGCTAGAACCTCTTCTGTGGGTGCTGAGTTGGCCGACAGGTAGGCCAGGCCTGAGCTCATACCCAGTGCTCCGCTATCCAGCGCTTCGCTCAACTGCGTGCGCATACGCTCGGTCTCCGTTGCGGTTGCGGCGCGGTCAAGACGGTCCATGTGATTGTTGCGCAGCGACGTGTGGCCTACAAGCGCGGCTACATTAACCGCGGGTTGCGCCTCTTCGATGGCTGCGACATAGGATCTGAACGTTGGATAGCGGAAGACATCCGCAGTGCCTAACAGGTTCATCGGATCGGGAGGTGCACCGGTGAGTTGCACAGGCGCAGCACTGATGCCGCAGTTGCCGACGATCACCGTCGTAACCCCCTGTGATAATTTCGGCAGCATCTCCGGTGTGCGGATTACGTTTGTATCATCGTGGGTATGAACATCGATAAAGCCGGGAGCGAGGATGTGACCGCTGCCGTCGATAACCTGACGCGCGCTGTACTCCGGGATCTGCCCGACGGCGCAGATATGGCCGTCATCGATGGCGACGTCGCCGGCCCAGGCTTCGCCGCCGCTTCCGTCCATAATGTATGCGTTGCGAATCAGCGTGTCGCAGAGAGGCATACTATCTTTCTACAGGAAACATTCGGTAGCGCGTCAGAATACCTCGATCGCAGCCATTCCTGTACATTGATTTCAATGAGATCTGTTCGATGACAGAGGGAAATTTTATGGTCGGAATTGCCGCATTCGATTCGCACATTACACCTCTCAACAAAGGCTTAGGGACCTTCGACCATCCGCTTGCACCGGAGGAGATGGCGAAGCTGGGATGGAACCTGCTGCGCGAAGATCTGAGCCTGCCGACGGCTGTTCTGTATCAGGAAAAGCTGCTGCACAACCTGCACTGGATGCAGCAATTCATCACGGCCTATGGAGTTAAGCTGGCGCCGCACGGTAAGACGACCATGGCTCCGAAGCTGTTTGACCTGCAACTGAAGGGCGGCGCTTGGGGAATCACATTGGCTACCGCACATCAGGTATCGGTTGCCTATCAGCATGGTGTTCGTCGTGTGTTGATGGCGAACCAACTGGTTGGCAAACAGAACATGGCCATCATCTCGAGGCTGCTCGAAGACGAGACGTTCGATTTTTACTGTCTGGTCGACTCAGCGGAGCAGGTAGAACAACTCGGCAAGTTCTTTAGCGCAAAGGACCAGCGCTTGCAGGTGCTGATCGAACTGGGAGTAGAAGGTGGCCGCACCGGCGTTCGCGATGCCGAGCAGGTGCAATCCGTTCTGACAGCTTTGGAAGCATGGCACGAACAACTGGTTCTTTGCGGAATAGAGGTTTATGAAGGCGTACTGAAAGATGGAGCGTCTATTCGTAGTTTCCTGCAACGCGCTGTAGATATTACGCGGAAGCTCATGTTGGAAAAACGATTTGGTGGCAAACGCATCCTGCTTTCGGGTGCCGGTTCTGCCTGGTACGACGTGGTCGCCGATGTCTTCTCAAAGGCCGAGCTGGGAGATTTGGTCGATGTGGTGTTGCGACCCGGATGCTATCTGACCCACGATGTCGGTATCTACCGCGAGGCGCAACAACAGATCCTCGCGCGCAATCCGATTGCGAAACAGATGCACTCGAGCCTGCAACCGGCGCTGCAACTGTGGGCGTATGTCCAATCGGTTCCGGAGAAAGACCGCGCCATTGTGGCTTTGGGAAAGCGGGATGCCGCATTCGACGCCGGTCTTCCTATACCCGTTCTGCGCTATAGGCCGGGAACTGCGGCTCCTGTGGCGGCTCCGTCCGGCTGGCAACTTACCAAGATGATGGACCAGCACGCCTATCTTCAGATCGCCGAGGGCGACGATATTCGCGTTGGCGACATGATCGGATTCGATATCTCGCATCCGTGCCTTACCTTTGACAAGTGGCGCTGCCTGCCGATGCTAAATGCTGAATACGATATCATCGACGCGGTGCAGACCTTCTTCTAAGTCAATCGTTAGAGCTCAGGGGTAAAGGTTGCGTGGACTCAGTGCGCCAAGTGGGTTCGGAACTCAGTTCCCCTCGGTCAGCGGCACGATCTCACGCGCCGCCATGGCAATGTAAAGCCCTGACCCTAGAATCAGCGATCCACCCATCAATACATACAAGCCGGGCTTGTTATGCCACACAAGATAGGAAACCAGCGTTCCAGTAACTAATTGGGTGTAGTGGTACTGGGACACATTCGCTGCGGAGGTGTGTTTCACTGCGATGTAGAAGCAGAGCGTTCCAAGTGCACAAAACAAGCCCATGGCAAATAAGCCCGCTGTTAGTCGAATGGTTAGCGGTTTGGCATGCATCATCATCAGTGCAAGCCCTACTGCTGCGGTCACCAGACCAGAAAAAAAGGCCAGACTCTCCGGTGATTCGGTCCGGGTCAGCACACGCGACCACACCATATTCACGGAGAAGCATGCAACGCACACCATGCACGCGCCGAACCCAATCCAGTCGCCTTCGCGGATGCTGCTCCACGGGTGTACCGCAATAACCACTCCTGCAAACCCGACACCAATCGCCGTTACCCTCTTCCAGGCCAACCCCTCGCGCAGAAACACAGATGACAGGAGCGCAATCACCATCGGCGCCATGAAGACGAGGATGTAGAAAAGCGTTAGTGTCAGATGTCGTAGCGCAATCACGACGCATACATTGTTCCCCATATCCAGACAAGCCCGCGCCACCTGTCGGTTCAGGCGATGTGGTCGCAACGTATGCATTTGATGTCGCCACAATGCATACATAGCCAGAAACATAGCCATAAACAACCCTAGAAACGCGACCATCTCATAAGCGGGTAGCCCCGACTGCCCTACCAATTTAATTGAGGTATCTGCCAGCACCCAAAAGGTGAATCCAGCCAGTGCAAACCCAATCGCCCTCAAATCCGAAAGCTGTGCTCCCTGTCTCTGCATCTTGTTATTGCTTTGAGGCATGGGATAGGCCGGATTGCTTAGGGATTGCGCTCTTCGGCAATCGCGGAACAGCCTGGACTCCCGCCCAAAGTGTGGCGATCGTTTGTTCGACCACGAGAGCCTGGTCAGGCAAGTCAGGCACAACCCCTTGGATGACCATGAGGGTGGCGAGGCCGAAGATCGTGTACCACCAGGTGTGGGCTACCACGATGTCATTCTTGCTTGGCAATCCTTCAGCCCTGGCAACATCGAAAAAGAACTGTACGAAACGTTGGAACAACGGCCTGCCAATGTCGTCGATATATTGTCCGGCGCGGATGCCGTTGCGGTTCTCGGGCCCGAAGAAGACGTTGCGAAATTGCTGCGGATGGGTCGTGCAGAACTGAATCAGGCCACGTGAAGTCGCAAAGAGGCGCTCTTTCGGGGCAGAATGTTTAGCGATAATCGCGTCGAAGTTCTGAATCAGCAGCCCGATCGTCTCGCTGCTCAATTCGGCAAGAATATGCCATTTGTCGGGGAAATGCTGATAGATCACGGCGTGCGTATAGCCGATCTCTTTAGCGATCTCGCGAAGCGTCACGGCTTCGTAGCCGCGATCGGCAAACATTTTGCTTGCAGCCGCTAGGATTTCGGCCCGCAACCTCTCTTTGCGCTCTACCCGGCGACTTGGCGATGTGGTCGTCACTTCAACAGCCTAATCCTTTTTGACGATTTTTTCGACCGATCGTTGATTTATGACCATTGGTAAATAAACCGATGATTATTTTGTAACCAATGGTTACTATGAGCCTCTAATCCTCAGGTCGCTTATTTGCGATGGGCGGCCGAATACGAGGCAAAAGGGGAAACGGGCATGTATTTAGTCATGGGCATTACCGGAAAAGTCGGGGGCGCGACCGCGCGGCATCTGCTGAAGCAAGGCAAACAGGTGCGAGCACTTGTGCGCCATCACGCGAAAGCGGCGAAGTGGGCAGACCGAGGTGTGGAGTTGATGGATGGAGACTGGAACGATGCGACAGCCATAGCGACGGCGCTCAAAGGGGTTGAGGGCGTGTTTGTGATGCTGCCGGCTGTGTGGGCGCCCTCGCCTGATTACAGAGAAGCAAAGGGCGTGATTGCGAACTATGTCGAGGCATTGACTAGGGTAGTGCCACCGCGGGTGGTTGCGCTCTCGTCGATGGGCGCGAATAGAACAAGCGGGGTGGGCAATGTCACGGCCTTATCCCTCTTGGAGCAAGGTCTTCGCAGCTTGCCATCTTTGGTCGCATTTGTGCGCGCAGGCGGCTTCTTTGAAAACTTTCTTTATGGCTTGCAGGCCGCACAGGGCGGAACACTACCGGTCTTCTACAACCCTACAAACCGTAGATCGACAATGGTTGCGTCAGAGGACATCGGTGCAGAGGCGGCAACGCTTCTGACCGGGCCGGCGTGGTCGGGGCATCGCGTCATCGAGCTGGGCTCGATGGTAAGCGCGGATGAAGTGGCCGCACAATTGGGTGAAGTCCTTGCACTCGACGTAAAAGCCTTTGCGATTCCGCGTGCAGGGTGGGCGGAAGCGTTCGAGCAGTTCGGCATTCCGAAGGGCCACACTGGGCCTGCCGAAGAAATGTTTGAGGCCGTGAACGCGGGATGGATGGATCTCGGAGCCGAGGGGACGGAACACGTAGCGGGTACGACGTCCGCACGTGATATGTTCGCGGCCGCACAGAACGCCGTGAAGGCGTAAGTCCGGGCAAGCTAACTATCTTGTTTCATTAGAAACTGCGGCGCTAACGTCAAAAAGATTGAGTTCAAACATGAAAGTTCTTGTTTGGGTGCAATGGGCGGAACCGGACGGCTGATCGTCCGGCTCCGCGCTGGCGAAAGGCCATCCCATTGTGATCGCAAGAAGAGGATCCTTTTACTATGAAAGCTGAACAAACAATAGATATATCCGTGCAGACAGGTCGAGCAACTCAAATAGTCGCGATGGTAATAACCGGCCTTGTCGCCTTCATCTGGATGTACTTCGGAAGGTTATATCTAATTCACGATCCTGGCGAATGGAGAATCGCCCATCATCAGCTCGGATACCCGATCTATATCATCCCTCTGATTGGCGTGACCCACATCCTTGGTGGTGTGGGCCTTCTGATTCCCAATGTGCCTCGATTGACGGAGTGGGTTTATGCTGGTCTCGCAATCAACCTTTTACTTGGTTCTATTCACAACTGCATGGCGATGGCAGTACCTGGGATAAATTTGATCCGATTTTCGTCATGGCGTTCATCTTTGCTTCGTATGTTCTAAGACGCTGCATGCGCGCAAACAAGTGGTCGATATGAAGAACATGCTGCCCAGAGGGACGAGCGTCCGGAATGTTCAAAATAGTTTACTGGAACTTCACATCCAGCAAATTTGCATTTCCAGCCAGATAAACTTTTGGGCAGACCGTTTGCTGTAGGCAAGAGCCTGATTGGCGGTATGATTACAGCTCACAAGCAGAGGTCAGGCACTCATGTCAGGGGTCGACCCATCTCGAAGGCAGCTGAATCGCGAGACGAAGTTGCATCAATTAATAGGGATGTGTACGACGCGATCTTTATTGCCGAGCGGGAAGATGTAGGCTCCGCGCTCTGTCTTGGGATTCCCCTCTATTTTTATGGTATGACCGAGACCCTCGGCTCCATTCGTCTTGTGCACATGCAGGCGAGCTATCGCTACGGTCTCGCTGGCGGGAGCTAGGTGGATGCGCAGGGATCGGCCCGCAGGGTTGTACTCAATCGACTTGAACTTTCCGGCATCGAGCGTCAGCCAGAGACCGATTGGTGCGACAAAGATGCGATTGCGAAAAGAGTCGAGCGTTGTAGCCTGAATAATCCCGTTGTGCTCCTCGACGTTACCGCCAAAGCAGATCCAGCCGAATTTGTTGTCGTGCGTCAGATACATGGCAGTGTTGAGGGCATGGCCGAAGAAGTTTGGCCCATAGTCGCCGCTGTATGGATCGTAGGCCATGCGATCGGGGAAGGAGTGGAAGGCTGCAGAGGCGAAGCCTTTTTGATCGATATTGGCGAGCGGCCCCATGACTCCGCCATAGCCTGCGCGCAGAAGATAGAGATCAGTGGGGTGCAAACGATATTCCGCTAAGAGTGGAATGGCATTCAGTCCGGAGCCGTAGTGGTGCAATTGGCGCTCGATGCGTGGATATTTCCCTCCATAGAGAAAGTCCCAGTAGCGGCGAGCGCTTCCGTTATAGCCCCATGAGGGAAGCACGGGAGTATAGGCAAGGATCGCATTGAGCGTAACGGTAGCTTTATCGTCGAAGCCGAAGTATCTCGTCCAGTCGTAGACCTCCTCTTGTCCAGTTGAGTCCCAGGGCATCTCGCTGCCGAAGGGGTAAGGCTCGGTTCGCCAATGGTCGGCGCGCTCGCGCATCATCGCTTCGAGCTGGGACGCCTTTGTAGTCCATCCTTCGGCCTTTAAGTCATCAAGCACCCGTAGGAAGATTGTGCCCTCCATCTGGCCAAACTGCGTGTAATACGGTGCCTGGGTATGCATCGCCATTGTAGTTTCGAATGCCTGATCGAGATACCACTGCCATGGCTTCGTCGTAAGGCCCGTTGAATTGCGCGCGATGTGATAGAGCGACCAGTAGGCCGCGACAACGTGGGGATAGTTGTACGATCGGCCTACGTCTGCTGCATCCTTAAGGTTCCAGCTTGTCCAGCTCTTCCAGTCGATCTTCGAGTCATAATAGTCCGAGGGCATAGCATCGGGCTGGTAATAGAAGAGGCTCTTATGGACACCGTATTTGTGTTCTCCTGCATTCTCCTGCAGGTGTCCCCATACGGTTTGATTGACGAAGCTCTCGAGTTTTGCCACCTCTTCTCGATCAGGCATTCCAAACTCTTTCATGGAGGCTGCAATCCATGAACCGGCGCCAGCTTCGTCGCTGAGGCCAGCGATCCAGACGCGTGACTCCTGCAGTATCTGTTTGCCAGCTTCATCGTCATAGCTGATGACTGAAGGAGCACGATGAAAAGGATCTGCCGTATCGGTGTACCACTGTTGGTGGAAGAGGAACCGGCCCATGTCAGCAACAGTTTCGGCTTCGGGCTTGATGGTGCGGTAACCAATACTTTGCGTGGTGCCATCGTCGTAGGTTATGACGAGCCGTGCTCGTCCCCACTGCTTTCCTCGCAAGGTATAGGCATGCCAATCTTTGTCTTGCGCATAACCGTCGTCATGGATTGTGATGGCGTCGGCAGGCTCACTTACGATTGAGTGCACCTGCGACTGATACCGCAGGAACAGGCGTGCCTGAATGTCCTGGGGGAGTATGTAACCGGGGATTCCGACTGCGACAGGACGGTGATGCGCCGCAAGCGTTGGCTCAATCTGCCTAAGAGATGGGGCCACGAAGAAGCGCAGCCCGTAGGAGATCGTTTCGCCCGGTGCGATCGCGGCTTCCGTTCCTGGGTTCCACTCCTGCACTCCCTTCCAATCTGTCTCGGTGAAGCCTGCGGAGTGCACCATCCAGTCATACGAGCCCTCGAAGGTAGCGCCGCGCGGCGTAGGATCGTTCAGAAGGAGACCCTTGCCGTCGCGTGAACGATGGTCGAGGATTGGTTTCCATACTTCAAATGGCGTATGGCCGTCGGGCACGGCCAGCAATACCGGACCAAGACCGGTAAGTCGCGCGACCTGGACGTAGCCAGCATCCTCACCGATATAAGGATCGTAAAAGCTGCATTTGGAGTAAGCCTGCTCAAGGTCGCGGCCGTTCATGATGTTGTTGAACACCATTGGTATGCCAAGGCCACCAAGATGAACGGTTGCGTTGGAGCGATTTGTAAGAGTGTAGCGAAGGGAGAGTTCGCCGTTCTCCATAGTCCAGGTTCGCGTAACGTCAAGGGGGATATCGGCAGGTAAGGTAGGAGCGAGATCTGCCGAGAAGTGTGTCGCATCCATGCTGATCATGCGGACAGGCTGACGGCGGAAGGCAGTGGAGTAGTCTTTCCAGTCGGATGCATCGCCGATGCGTAGTCGCAGGTCCAGATCGCCGAGATGATAGAACGTGTCGGCTGATCTCTCCTTCAGAATGTCTCCTGGTGTGTAGTCGAGAGTTGGATCGGAAGCGGGATTGAGCGCAGCGACTGTGCCGGAGGAACGCAGGAGTGTCAGGTCGAGTGAAGGGCCGATCAACTTGACGGTGCCTTCATCGAGCATCGGGCCAGGCGGTAACGGCTTCGGTGGGCCCTGCGCGATGCCGACGACGGAAAACGCAACCGTGAATGCTGAGAGTTGAGCCAGTTGCAAAAAGGTTCGATAGCAAAGACTTGTTGAGGGCATGAGAATCAACTCCAGCATGATCGAATTAGGAATAAATGCAGCTCCTTCGACAAGTGAAATGTAATCGTCGAAGGGTGAGAGAAGCCTGTTATTGGACAGTCTGGCGGAGGCGCAGGAGCACTACTCCGTGAGGGGGTACGTGCGCATGATAGGTGTCGTGGATCGGTGAAAGATCAACGTGTGCCCAAAGATCGCGGCCAGCGACGACGCCCTTGTTGAAGCCAAGTCGAGCGAGGGGCACATCAAGCGTTAACGGCATCGTCCAACGGTTGAAGATGCCGACAGCAACGCTGCCGTCCGCGAGGGTCTTGCTCCAAACTTCAAGCGGCCCTTCCGTGTAGACACGGTCGCCCTGGCGGCCTGCGGGATCCTGATCGATGGCAATGACTTCGCGGTTGAGGAGAATGTTGCGAGTGTCGGGAGACATCGATGAGAGGTCATTGCCTGCGAGCAGCGGCGCTGCGAGAAGCGCCCACAGACTCATGTGCGTACGATATTCCATGGGCGTCATGCCGCCGTTGCCAACCTCGAGCATGTCGGGATCGTTCCAGTGTCCGGGACCGGCAAATGGGCTGAGCCCAGCTTGCGAAAAGCCAATCGATGCCATGGAGTTGTAGTTGTCTTCGATGTCGCCAGTGGTGCGCCACAAGTTACCGCCAGAAGCTGCACCCCATCGCCAGACTGCCTGCCAACCATATTGACAAAACGAAAGGATGATTGGCCTTCCCGTGTGGGCTAATGCTTCGTGCATCTTGCTGTAAATTTCGATCATGACAGCACGTGACTTATCGGGATCGTTACCCGCGCGTTCTTTCAACTCCTTGGTATAGGAGCAGAGATCGTACTTCAGATAGTCGACACCCCACTTTGCATAGGTGTCCGCATCCTGTTGCTCATGGCCGAGCGAGCCTTCATAGCCGGCACACGTCTTTGCCCCAGGGGAGGAGTAGATGCCGAGTTTCAATCCCTTGCTGTGCACGTAGTCGGCAAGGGCCTTCATGTCGGGAAACTTGCTATTGGGGTGAATATTGCCGTTGGCGTCGCGCGTTCCCTGCCAAGTGTCATCGATGTTGATATAGACGTATCCCGCATCGCGCATGCCGGAAGCGACCATTGCATCTGCTGCGGCACGGATGATTTTGTCGTCAACCTTATCGCCAAAATGATTCCAGCTATTCCATCCCATAGGCGGTGTCGCAGCAAGTGGCACCGCGGCGTTAATCGATGAAGAGCCCAGCATGACAAGTAGAAGCAGGCAGAAAATAGCGGCCGGTGACTTCAAAGCAGATACCTCCAGGTTGTAGTGCTCTTATCCAATTCAGAATTGCATCAGGACTGCTTCAAGAAAGAAAGATCCAGATCTTCGATATTCCTATTGACACAAGAGAAGAAATATTCAATCGTTGATAAACGCAATATTGTATTTTTCATTGTACTCATTTTGAAGCAATATGCGGTTCAGGGAGTGAACTCATTTTTGCGCCTCTTCTTCTCTCTTTCTCCGTCGACTGTGTCGGCTGGCGGCAATCTGAACCGATATCAACCGAACTAATGGAGATGCTTTGCGATTCGGACGTTCACTGTTAGTGGTCTCAGTTCTCGCGCTCTCTGCCTCTGTGGCCGTATGCGAGGTCACCAGGGAAGCCTTCGCGCATGCGCTTGATCGGAGCAGTGAATATCGCAAAGCGGCCGGAATGTTGCCGGAAGCTCCCCACTGGATTGATGATTCCTCGCGTTTCTGGTTCGAGGAAAGTGATGGAACAACACACCATTATGTGATCTACGATGCGCACACGCAGCAGCGCTCTAGTCTTGACAACGCGAAAATCGCTGCTGCTATCAGCAAAGGACTTCCTAAGCCGATAGCAGCGGACCATCTCGCTCTTATGGACCTCCAGTTCGACGCAAAGGAGGCCGGCTTTTCCTTTGTGACGCTGCGGGGAGCATGGCACTGCACACTTCCGGACTATGCCTGCACTTTGAACCAGAACTCGGGAGGGGATTCCGACGACGACCGGTCGAAGGCGCCTGGCTTTGAGGGCAACGACGAACATCGCGCAGTTACGTCTCCTGACGGGAAATGGGAGGCGACGATACAGAACTTCAATGTATTTCTGCATCGGGTTGGCAGCGAAGATCCAGCCACTCCCTTGAGTACAAATGGAAATGAGGGTGATTACTACCAGCGTAGTTCTCTTGCGTGGTCTCCGGACTCAAAACATTTATTAGCGCGCCGCGTTTTGCAGGGTATGCGGCGGCAGGTGCATTATGTAGAGTCGTCACCGTCCGGTCAGATTCAGCCGATTGCATCAGAACACTTCTACGCCAAGCCCGGTGATGTGCTCGATCTTGAACAACCTGTGCTCTTCAACCCCGAGACTCGAAGCGAGTTGAATATTTCATCAGACCTCTTTCCAAATCCCTACGAACTAACCGATTTCGTATGGCGAAAGGACAGCTCTGCGTTTACGTTCAACTACAACCAGCGCGGGCATCAGAAGTTGAGTGTTATCTCGGTTGATGCAGCGACTGGAAAAACCCGCGAGGTCATCGTCGAAACCAGTCGCACGTTTATTGAATACACTGCGCTCAATCCAGATCAGTTTGGAACGGGCAAGTTCTATCGCCACGATATAGAGGATGGAAAGGAGATTCTCTGGCTGTCTGAGCGGGACGGCTGGGCGCATCTCTATCTTTACAACGGAACAACGGGCAAGGTAGAGAACCAGATTACGCACGGTGACTGGGTTGTGCGTGGTGTGGATCGAGTCGACGAGCAACATCGCCAGATCTATTTTGAGGCAAGCGGGGTCGATCCTAAGCTCGATCCCTACTTCGTGCAGGGGTACAGGATAAATTTTGATGGAACCGGCATGATTGCAATGACGGATGCGCCGGCGAATCATCAGATAAGCTATTCGTCCGACGGCCAGTTCTATACCGATAGCTGGTCCCGCGTCGACCTTGCCCCGGTGATAGTGCTGAAGCGCACGGCGGATCGTCAAACGATTGCAACCATTGCAAAGGGCGATCTGACAAAGCTCCCTACCGCGGGTTGGCATGCGCCAGAGGTCTTTGTTGCAAAAGGGCGCGACGGCAAGACAGATATCTGGGGCTTGATCTATAAGCCAGCTAATTTTGACCCTTCAAAGAAATATCCGGTTGTCGAGGCAATCTACGCAGGGCCACAGGGCTCGTTTGTGCCGAAATCATTCAATCTCCGTGGGATGCCGCTGACGGAACTTGGATTTGTGGTTGTACAGATTGATGGCATGGGAACCAACAATCGATCGAAAGCGTTTCACGATGTCATTTGGAAAAACCTGAAAGATGGCGGCTTTGAGGACCGCATTCTTTGGCACAAAGCAGCGGCGCAAAAGTTTCCCTGGTACGACGACACGCGCGTCGGAATTTATGGCACCTCGGCAGGTGGTCAGAACGCTCTGGGTGCTTTGCTCTTTCATCCGGAGTTCTACAAGGCTGCGGTGGCAAACAGTGGGAGCCACGACAACCGTATGGACAAGATGTGGTGGAACGAACAGTGGATGGGATGGCCAATAGGACCGCAGTATGCGGCCTCGTCGAATGTGGATAATGCATATCGTTTACAGGGCAGATTGTTACTTGTGTTTGGAGAGATGGATCATAATGTCGACCCGTCCTCGACGTTGCAGGTCGTCAATGCCTTGATCAAGGCAGATAAAGATTTTGAACTGCTGGAGGTTCCTGGCGGCGGCCATGGAGCAGGCGGGGAATACGGCGAGCGCCGTCTATTGGACTTCTTCGTTCGTTCTCTTGAGGGAGAGAAAACAGTGAACTGGAATGCGGCGCCCTCAACGGTTCAACATAAATAGCAAAGACAGAATGCAGGAAGGCGGAAGACAATGAGCAACAACGTGACTCGTAGAGGATTTCTGGCAGGGATAGCAGCCGCAAGCGGAATCGCGCTCATGCCGGAGGACGCAGCAGCCCAAAAAACTCTCAACGTCTCTATTGTGGAAGACACTGAGAATGCTACATTGACCAACTCTGCGGTAGAGAAGGTTGCCTGGAAGGCCAAGCCTTTCCCGATGCCTCAGGTCCGTCTATTGCCAAGCTTCTGGATGGACATGATGGAGTTGAATCGCAGTTATCTATACTCTCTTCCAAATGATCGGCTTGCGCATAACTTTCGCGTGACGGCGGGACTCCCTTCGGATGCGGTTCCGCTTGGTGGATGGGAGGCCCCGGATTGCGAACTGCGTGGGCACTATGTCGGGCACTATCTATCTGGGTGCGCTCTACTTCACGCAAGCACCGGCGATCTTGAAATTCGTAACAAGGCGAATGCGCTGGTGGCAATTCTCGCCGAGTGCCAAGCGAAAGATGGTTATTTGGGAGCATATCCTGCGACGTTCTACGACCGCCTGCGTAATCATGAAAAGGTATGGGCTCCCTTTTACACCTATCACAAGATTCTGGCTGGGATGCTCGAGATGTATCAGCATACCGGCAATCGGCAGGCGCTACAGGTGGCAGTTCGAATGGCTGATTGGGCCGATGCATGGTCGAAGCCGTTTACGGCTGAGGATTGGCAGAGAGTGTTGCTCACTGAGCATGGGGGCATGAACGAAGCTGCATTCAATCTTTACGCCATTACTGGCCAGGTGAAATATCGAGATCTTGGATACCGCTTTGAGCATAAGAAGATCTTTGATCCCCTCGCGGCAGGCGAAGACAAGCTTGCGGGCAATCATGCAAATACCAATATTCCAAAGGTGATTGGCGCAGCACGCGGGTACGAACTTACTGGCGATGAGCGCTACAGCCGCATCAGCCAAGTTTTTTATGACGCTGTCGTAGAGCATCACAGCTATTGCACGGGGGGCACCAGCAATGGCGAGTTCTGGCACAAGCCTGACGCTGTATCGACCGAGTTAGGAGGAGCAGCGCAGGAATGTTGCTGCTCGTACAACATGATGAAATTGACGCGACACCTCTTCGGACAGCAGCCGGATGCGAAATACTTCGATTACTATGAGCGTCAACTGTTGAACATGCGCTACGGCACACAGGACCGGAACGGTATGTTGATGTACTACGTTTCCCTGCATCCGGGGCTCTATAAGACATTTGGAACACCGTTCGATGCCTTCTGGTGCTGCACGGGAACAGGGAGCGAGGAGTACGCAAAATTGAGCGACTCTATCTACTTTCATGATGACCAGACCGTGTATGTCAACTTATTTATTCCATCGAAGCTCGACTGGACGGAGCGCGGCTTAAAGTTGCACCAGACGACGAAGTTCCCCAACGAAGAGAAGACCGCGCTCACAATCGAAAGCGCGCCGCAGCGGGCAACAGCAATCAAGATTCGTGTGCCATATTGGGCAACGAATGGAGTCTTTGTCCGGATCAATGGAGCTATTCAAAAATCCGTTGCCACTCCCGCCAGCTATCTAACGCTAGAACATCCATGGAAGGATGGCGACATCATTGAAATGGATCTGCCAATGACGTTGCACATCAATATGGCACCGGATGATAAGCAGGTTCAGGCAGCGATGTATGGGCCGGTGGTGCTTGCTGCCCGTCTTGGGACTGAGGGACTAACAACCTCGATGATCTACGCAAGCAACGGACCCGATGACACGGATCGAGGCATACCGATGCCTGAGGTCACAGAGCCCGGTGTTTGGTTCGAGCGTGCGGAAGCGTTACCGAATTACACATTGCACTTCCGTAGTAAGGGGCACGAGCCCATTCACTCGCTCGTCCCTCTCAACCAGATCACAGATGAACGCTACTCGGTCTATTTAAGAAACACGTCAGTGTAGTCGGTGCCAAAGTCTCGTAGTGTATTTCGGGAGGGATTGATTGTTCAGCACGCGGTACTCTCGCAGGGATGTTTTACGCGCTACATCGCTTGCCATTGGCGCTCTTGCACTTCCAGCATGGGCTGATGGAAAAAAGCACATGCCATCAGACCCATCTGGCACTCAGGAGATATTGATTCGAGCCGATGTCGAGATCGCACGAATCCACCCTGAATTGCACGGCCAATTTGCGGAACATCTCGGCTCGTGCATCTATGGCGGATTATGGGTTGGCCGCGAATCCCCTATCCCAAATACGAATGGGTTTCGTGCTGATGCTGTGCGTTGGCTAAAAGAATTGGGTGTCCCTGTGCTGCGCTGGCCCGGTGGATGTTTTGCCGACGACTATCATTGGCGCGATGGGGTGGGGCCTCCGAAGAGCCGTCCTCGGAGCCTGAACGTCAGTTGGGGAAATGTGATTGAGGACAACAGCTTCGGTACGCATGAGTTCATGGAGCTATGCAGATTAATCGGCGCCGAGCCTTACCTGGCAGGCAATGTCGGCAGCGCTACGCCACGCGAGATGCGCGACTGGGTGGAGTATTGCAACCAGCCTTCAGGTACGACGCTCTCTGATCTGCGTATCAGTAACGGTGCGAAGGAACCTTTCAGGGTAAAGTATTGGGGAGTTGGCAATGAGAGTTGGGGTTGCGGAGGTAATATGCCTGCGCACTACTATGGCGAGCTTTATCGGCGCTACTCTACCTTTTTGCACGATATAGGCGGAACGGAGTTGTTTCTGATTGCCAGCGGTCCTTCTGGCGACGATGTGCGATGGACGCGGGAGTTATTGGACGTCTGTCAAACCCACATGCCTGCGGGCCTCAGCATGCACTACTATTCCGGTGGTCCCGCAGAAGCGACACATTTTTCAGCAAAACAAGCCGAAGAACAGTTCGCAATTTTTCAGAGCGTGGAGCAGGCGATCATACATCAACGTGAGGTCGTCAACGGCTACTACCATGGTGACGAGACCGCACTCATTTTAGACGAGTGGGGCGTGTGGGATGCGACCGATCCTATCGACGAGCAAAAGCGCGGCAAGCTGTGGCAACAGAGCACGATGCGTAGTGCCGTCGCCGCTGGGCTAGGGTTGAATCTCTTCAATCGTCAGGCAGACAAGCTTTATATGTGCAACATTGCCCAGGTAATGAATGTCCTGCAATCCTTACTTCTGACGGACGGCCCAGAAGGAAAGAACTCGGTACGTACAACGACATATTTTGCCTTCATGCTCTTCAAGGCCCATCGCGGAAATATGTCGGTCATGACGCGTGCCGACAGCGATTCGCCCCACTCTGTATCTCTATCTGCTTCTCGCACCGATCGCAGCTTGGTAGTCAGCCTGGTTAATTCTAGTGCGACAAAGGCGGTTACGGTGCGTTGCAAGATCTTGGGCTTCCCCGGCACGCGGGTCTCCGGCCAGATGCTCCATTCTAATGATCTCAATGCTTATAACAGTTTTGAGCAGCCAGATCTTCTTCATCCCACTACTTTTTCGCCGCGTCTCGAAGATGGAGTTCTCATCGTCGAGTTGCCTCCGCTCTCAGTTGCAACAGCCACGGTAGAGGCATAACCATGGCTAACTTGCCTGAGCTATCTGTCGCGAACGGGAGTACTGCGGTAGAACCTGAGTTCCGCAAAGCGCTCGGCCTCTTCGACTCCATCATGATTGTTGCTGGCATCATGGTAGGTTCGGGAATTTTTATTGTTAGTGCGGAGATCTCGCGGCAGGTTGGTTCTGCTGGATGGCTGCTCGTGACATGGCTCATCACTGGCGTTCTCACCGTTGCTGGTGCACTCAGCTATGGGGAACTCGCGGCCATGATGCCAGAGGCGGGCGGCATGTATGTTTACCTGCGCGAAGCGTTTTCACCTATGCTCGGCTTTCTCTATGGGTGGACTCTACTTACAGTCATCCAGACCGGTACTATCGCTGCGGTGGCAATTGCCTTTGCTCGCTTCAGTGGCGTTGCCTTCCCTATTATTAGTGAGAGTCGTTATCTTATTGCGCCTATTCACGTGCTGCCCGGTTATGCTATCTCCCTTTCGACGGCGCAGGCGCTCGCGCTTGGCATCATTTTGGTAATAGCCGCCATCAACTGCTATGGCGTTCAGTGGGGAAAATTCATTCAGAACCTTTTCACCATGGCCAAGCTTATCGGCATGGTGGCGCTGTTGGCGTTGGGAGCGGTTGCCTTCTTCCTGCATCCTGGTATCTTCCACGTGAATTTCGCTGGCGCATGGAAACCGCTCAACGTAACGAAGATTGGCAACACTGAAATAACGACCGCTTTCGGCATGATCATCGCTGTCTGCGTTTCGCAGACAGGTTCTCTCTTCTCTGCGGATTCGTGGCATGACATCACCTTCGTCGCAGGCGAGGTGCGCAATCCCAGGCGAAATCTTCCACTCGCGCTAGGGATTGGAACCTCGCTGGTCATCGTGCTCTATCTGCTTTGTAATCTCTGCTACCTCGCCGTACTCCCACTACATGCGATTCAGACAGCGCCGGATGATCGTGTTGCCACGCTAGTCGTCGATACCGTTTTGCCTGGAATTGGAAAGCTTGCTATGGCGTTGTTGATTATGGTGTCTACCTACGGCACGGTCAATGCATTGACGCTTGCTGGCGGGCGTGCCTGTTATGCCATGGCGCAGGATGGCTTGTTCTTTCGCCGCGCAGGCCTTCTTAATAGCTCACAAGTACCCGGCTGGGCTCTGGTTTTACAGTGTGTATGGTCGCTCTTTCTGGTTCTCTCCCGCACCTATTCCGCAACCACAGGAGCATACGGCAATCTCTATAGCAATCTACTGGATTACGTGATTTCCGCCGCTTTGCTCTTTTACATCTTTACGGTTGCAGGGCTGTTCCGTTTGCGTCGTATCCGGCCGGATGCCCATCGTCCTTATCGCGCATGGGGATACCCCTGGCTTCCTGCGACGTACATTGCTGGCGCTTCCGTAATTCTGGCTGCCCTCTTCTGTTATCGCACGGCTACGACATGGCCCGGTCTATTGATTATTGCGAGTGGTGTACCTGTTTATTTTCTGCTACGGCATAGGCTGCCGAAGAAGAGTGTATCCCCGTAGTATCGCGTCTTCGGACAGGCATTGTTCGCTTCTCTATAGAACCTTTCAAGACTGCGATGCAGGTCTTCAGTGGGTTCTGGCTTGCTCGTCGATCCATCGTGTTACGTTCTCGTCCAATATATCCAGCGGCACAGGCCCGAGCGAAAGAACACAGGCATGAAACTGGCGTATATCGAAGCGCTTTCCAAGCCGTGCACGGGCCTTGGCTCGTAGATCAAGGATCTTTTGCTGACCAAGGCGATAGCTCAGTGCCTGACCAGGCCAAGAGATGTAGCGATCAACCTCGGTCTGAATATTCTGATCATCCATCGCAGTATGTTGTTTGAAGAAATCGACCATCTGCTGGCGTGTCCAGTGTTTTTGATGGACGCCTGTATCTACCACCAGTCGAATCGAACGCCACATCTCATTTTCTAGACGGCCATATTCGCTGTAGGGATCCTGGTAGAAGCCGAGTTCATGTCCGAGCTGTTCTGCATATAAGGCCCAGCCTTCGGAGTAGGCGTCATAACTAGCAAAGCGGCGAAATGCAGGCAGATCCTTCAGCCCATCGGCAACGGAGAATTGAAGATGATGCCCAGGCAGGCCTTCGTGATAGGCAATCGCCTCCACATTCAATAACAGCCGGCTGCTTGGATTGTAGAGATTGACATTGACGCGGCCCGGTCGCCCGCTTGCTATAGAACCGGGAGAGTAGTCCGCAGGTACAGCTGTCGGTGCGCGAAAGCTGTCCATCGGGACGACCTCCAAACGCAGCTTCGGTGCTACTGGAACTACCTCCAGAAGCTTGGCCTGAGATTGATCTTCGTAGTGCCGGTAAAGACCCATAAGCTGTTTGGCCGAGGTTGCGTGAAGCTTTGGATCGGTAAGGATGTGCGCGTTGAAGCTGGTCAGGTCGTGAAAACCTTGTGTCTCAGCCAACGCAAGCATCTGCTTCTGGATCTCCTTCACTTCACGCATGCCCTCGGCAAAGATGGCATCTCCATCCATCGTTGTTTGCACATGCTCGCGAATGGCATTTCGATAGAGTTCTTCACCGTTTGGAAGCGCCCAGATTCCTGGTTCGGTACGTCCTGCAGGTGCATAGGTCTCTCGAACAAAGACAGCGAAACGAGCATACGCAGGAAGGACATCCTGTCGGATGACGTCCAGCAGCTCTGTGCGGATCTTTGCCTGGTCTGTGGGGCTGATCTCTTTAGGAAACTGTGCGAGTGGCATAGCGAACGGACTTTTATCGGGTGTTGACGCCGCTATGTCGTTTGCCTGCACAGCGACCTTCTCCAGCAGGTAACGGGGCTCCATCAAATGATCGCGCATCCCCAGTCGCATCACGGCAGTCTCTTGTGCGAACACACGAGGAGCCTGTCGCAGCCGCGAAATGTAGTTGCGATAGTCCCGAACGGTGCGGAAGGGCATCTGCGAGTACATGGATGCCAGGTCCAGATGAACTCCGTTCATCTGGCTGACCGGCATCTCCCACTCCTTGAGGCGATAGCTTTCAACAGATGCTGCAAGCTGTCTGAGCATCATCTCGCGGCTGATTGTCTCCTGATTATCAAGTCCGTTTGTAGACATGGCGCGCAGGCGGCGAAGCTGCTCTGCAGCATGTGTTGCCTCCCGCGCCTGTTCTTCGGCCGAGTAATCGCTGAGACGATCGTTGAATCGCGTGTCTCCTACATAAGTGGCCAGCTCAGGGTGGTGTTCAAGCTCATACTCCCACTCTGCTGCATAAAAAGCATCAAGCCGTCGTGCATCAAAAGAGGGCTTCGGCGCCTGCGCTGGAGAAGTCCTTGTCAGCACAGGCACTGTGAGTAGCACCACGAGAAGAAGGCCGCTTACTTTAGGGAACTCGTTCATATCCTAAGATGTTCCTTCCGCTTTGACGAACTGCGATGCACACTGCTTTTTAGTTCACTTGCAGTTGAAGGGAGCAGTTATGCCCGCAACACAAGAATCACTCTAGCTTCTTTGAGCGGGTATTAATTCGGATGACCTAATTGCCGGACGATTTGCGAGTGCTGTGTTGAACATCTTTTGTGCTTCCGCCAGTTCATCGCCTGTGATCTCAAGCCTGGGTGGCCGAACTGCAGCACTGCCGGTCCCCGTCTCACTCTGCACCCATTTGATCAGTTGTACAAACTTTGGCACCGTATCCATACGAAGCAGTGGAAGAAACCAACGATAAAGCGAAAAGGCCTCTTCGTGTTTACCGGCTTTGGCAAGATTGAAGAGTGCAACGGACTCTGCGGGGAAGGCATTGACTAGGCCAGCGACCCAGCCCCTTGCGCCAGCGTTTATGCCTTCGACAATCGCATCATCTACTCCGACTGAGATTTGCAGGCGGTCGTCGAGAATCTCTCGGATTGCTGCGATTCGTCGGACATCCGTGCTGGACTCTTTCACTGCGCGCAGGTTCTCGTGTTGCTTTGCCAGCTCAGCAATCTGTTCAGGAATGAAGTCGGTCTTGTAGGCAACTGGATTGTTGTAGAGCATGCAGGGGAGATTGGTTGCGCTAATAATAGTGGCGACGTGTTGTTTCATCTCGCGCCAGTCTGATGTGTAAACGTACGGCGGCAAGACCATAAGGCCAGCGCATCCAGCCTCTTCTGCTTCTTTGGCCAGATCTACCGCGCCCACCGTTGAGAGCGAGGAGATTGCCGCAACAACAGGCGACTTGCCTGCCGCGCGAACAGCAGTCTTCAAAATTGCAACCTTTTCGGAGGCTTCAAGCGTTGCACCTTCGCCGAGCGACCCCAGCATGACAAGACCAGTACATCCGTTTTCCAACAGCCATGCTGCATGTCGCGCAAGAAACTCGTGATCGATTGCAAGGGCGCTGTTGAAGGGGGTGGTCATCGCAGGCATTACTCCAAACCAATTCATAACTTCTCCTGAGGGGCTATTGCTTCATGTGAGAGTGAGTGATCGTCGTTGCACAAAAGATTCAGCGATACGGGGAAGATTGGTGGGCGCACCGAAGTTGTTCGCCATCCAAAGAGCGCCTGCGTGGCAGGGCCACAGATCCGTCCCTGGCAGGGACCCATGCCGCAGCGAGTCTGCAGCTTCGCGTCGGTCCACGAGGGTTGCCCTTTGAGTTGATCGTAACGAACATCTTCGCAACGGCAGACAATCGTCTCGGAGGTTGCCAGTGACTGCAGTTCCGACCGCAGCCTGAATGCTTTCTTCAGACGTTCTCCAAAGAGGAGTTCCGACGCGCGCTGTTTTTGCAGCGCTGTGACTTGCTGGATTTTCCCTGAAATAGCAAGCCCCGCGATCTTTCCTTGTAGGAGTGCAGCGCCGAGGCCAGCTATTCCCGTAGGTTCACCGACGCAGAATATGTTCTCAATCGAGGTTCGTTGTTGTTCATCGACTCTGATAAAGTCTCCCTCAAAGGCACAGCCAAGCAGTGCGGGCAACTCTGTATTTGGAACGAGGTGAAATCCGCAGGCGAGTAGATCGCAATGTTCTTCCCAGCTTCGTCTGCCATCGGAGAGACGAACAGAACGTAGAGAGTCCTCTCCAAGTGCCGCTGTTGGCCAGTATCCAGTTTGGTAGGGGACACCTGCCAGGGCAATGCGGTACTGCGCCCCTTGGAGCAACTTGGCCGGTTGCGACCACAACGAGGCTATAAAGGGAAATATCTGCTGCCACGGTGCCTGTTCGGCGATACATACGATAGTTGCACCGTATTCCTTTAGATGAGCAGCCACGGCAAGAAGAAGTGGGCCGGTGCCTGCAATTACAATTCGCTTACCTGCTACATCGAAGCCACCTTTTACCAGTGCCTGAAGGCCACCCGCCCCGAAGACACTGGGCAGCGTCCAACCGGGAAAAGGCAGAAATCGCTCCCTGGCTCCAGTGGCTATCACAAGATGATCCCATGCGTAAGTTTCCACTGCGTTTGCAGAGGAGCCTTCAATCGCTGCACGAAGAACACCCTGCTGCGGGGCATCGATAACACGGCGCCCCATAAGCACTTCAGCGCCAGATGAGTGCAGAGCGGCAACGGCAGCTGTTTTCGCCGCGTCTCGTTCCTGGTTGAGCGACGCTACGCCGTTCCGCCATATCTGCCCTCCAGCGGAGGCGTTATCATCCAGCAAAAGCACGCTTCGCCTATGCTGTGCGGCTGCGGTCGCAGCGGCGATTCCAGCAGGTCCTGCACCGACAATAAGCACCTCAACCTTTCGCATCATCGCTGCGTCCCCACTGTCATGCCATCGCGGCAGACAAGTTGGCACGTGCGGCAATGCGGTATTCCGTCGACAACCGCGCGGCACTCGAAACATATTCCCATGCCGCAGAGAGCGCTACGTGGCGCTCCAGAGATAGAGAGACGACAAGGGACGCCTGCCGCAAGTATTGCTGCACTGACGACTGACCCCGCGTCAACGGTAGTCGCGCGACCATTGATATGAACGATTAGAGTCGGCGGCTTAGCCATGCGCCACCTCCATCCTCGCAACCCGCGACGGGAGGTAAGGGGTTGGATCAATCTCAGACTGGCGGTTCAGAAACTCGTCTGCCAGCAAACGAGCAGCTCCGGGAGCATTCGTGATGCCCAGCCCCTCGAATCCCATTGCAAGGAATAATGTTGGGTCTTCTGTTGGGCCAATGTACGGCAGCTTATCGGGAGTCGCTACACGAAATCCCGTCCATACTCGGATTGCAGAAAGATGGGCAAGCGCAGGCATATAGTTACACGCCCGATTCAACATCTCGCGGAGGATAGCATTGTCTGCCGCGGCATATTCATTGCCATACTGCCGCGAGGAACCGATGAGTAGTTGTCCGGTGGTGCGAGGTTGAATGTTGAATGCAACGGAATCTTCCGTAATTTTGTGTGCGCTCTTCAGGTAGCCCAACTCGACAAGTTGATGCCGAAGAAAATTGGGATACCGGTCCGTGATGGCCAGATGTCCTTTGCGTTTTTGGAGAGGCAGCCACGGGAGAATGGTCTTATCTGCCCCTGTAGCCAGTATGATGCGTCCCGAAGTCAGCGTGGACCCATCGTCGAGAGTGACAACGCCTGTTCCTGTCTTCACCGCGGCGTGTCCGCGCAACAATAGTGCCCCATGTTGCATAGCTTCGGCGAGGAAGTACGCTGCCGCTGTTGGTGGATAGATAACAGCGTCGTCCGGTACAAGCAAACCACCCGCGAGTCCGGCGCGTAGCTCGGGTTCCTCAGACGCGATCGCAGCGCTGTCTAAAACAATTGAGTCTACCCCTGCCGACGCATAGATATTTTGTTTGGCATGAACCTCCGCCATCTCTTCTTCATCTGCCGCTACCCATATTGTTCCGCGGTTTTCGTACTCGACCGTCGGCGGTAGCTGCGTCATAAGCTCTTGCCACAACGAACGCGAATACCGCGTCAGCGCAAGCTGTGCCGGCGAGTCATCCATCACGACCAAATGCCCCATGCCGGCTGCCGTGGCTCCGCCGCCTGGGATATTGACCTCGACAATTCCCACCTTCAAGCCTGCCTGCGCGCACTCTCTCGCACATGCGCATCCTATGATGCCGGCTCCAAGAATGAGAACGTCAAAGCTATTCATTCGAAGCGAATCCCATCGCGAAACGGATCGGTTGGATCGAAGATCAGAGTTGATTCAGCGGTAATCCATGCTTGACCGGTGATTGTTGGGATTACGCCTTCCGGTGTCTCTTTTACCGTCCCAACGAAGACGGAACCCAGAATTCCTTCCTGGCGCCATTCCATCCCCGGAGCAAACATGCCGGAAGCATGCATGCAGGCGAGCTTGGCGCTGGTACCGGTACCGCAGGGCGACCTGTCGAAAGATGCTCCTGGGCAGAGGACAAAGTTGCGGCTGGAATTCTCCGGATTTGAGGGGGGCGCAAAGAGTTCGACGTGATCGATCAATGCTCCGCCTTTGCCGGTAATGCCTTCATCTGCCAGCGCAGAGCGGATTGCAGTTGTTATCGCCAGCAAGTTGAGCCGGTTCTCAATCTTCAGATCAAAAGTATGATCCTTGACCAGCATGAACCAGTTACCGCCCCAAGCCACGTCTCCTGTAATTTGGCCGTAAGCGGGAACGTCAACTGTAACATCGCTACGATGACGATAGCTCAGCACGTTTTGTACGGACACACTGCCATTGTCATGGAGATGCGTATAAACAGTCCCCACGGGCGTTTCAATCGCGTGCTTGCCGGGCTTTATGCGTCCCAAATGGGCAAGAGTAGTCACTAGCCCTATCGTCCCGTGGCCGCACATCCCGAGATAACCGACATCATTGAAAAAGATGACGCCTGCCGTTGCTTCTGGATCCACGGGCTTGCAAAGTAGAGCGCCGACGATTACCTCGGAGCCTCGAGGTTCACATACAACACCCGCTCGAAAGCTGTCGTACTCATCGCGGAGCAGGTTTAGTCTGTCCTGCAAACTGCCTTCTCCCAGAGGGGGTGCACCAGCGATTACGACCCTGGTCGGCTCGCCTCCGGTATGAGAATCAACGACTTGAACGTGGCTAGTCACTGAGTTGCGTGGTGTCATCGTCATAATTGTAGACTATTTTGGATACTAATATGTTGCTATTTCTATTCGCCTCTCAAAGTATTTTCAATCATTGCCTGCGTTACTCTGGGACAAGAGGCTAAACCTTGAATACGAGAGTGTCTAACCCGACCCAGACGGCTAAAGCGAAACGGCATCCAAAATCCACGCCCCCAGCAAAAAAGCGCGAGAAGGCAGAACATGGAACCAGCCTATCGACGGCATTTCAGGAGATTCGCGAGCTGATCGTTCATGGTCGAATGTCGCCGGGCACGTGGATTGTTGAGGCAGATCTGGCTGAGAGGCTGAACATGAGCCGAACTCCTGTTCGCGCCGCGATCCATTGGCTGCAGCGTGAAGGCTACGTGATTGAGCATCGGAATGTCAGTAAATCGCGCATGATCGTTGCGCCGCTTACCAAAGAAGACGCTAATGAACTCTATATGATCATTGGCCGTGTCGAAGGAATTGCAGGACGTGGGGTTGCTGAACTTCCGAAGGCCGAACGGTTGGAGATTGCGAAGCAGCTCACAAAGATTAATGATCAGCTTTTGGCAATTGCCGATGGAAGTGGTAATTCCGGTGAGATCTTCGAGCTGGACCGAAATTTTCATAGCCTTGTGGTGCGCTCCGGTGCAGGTACACGACTGTTAACGCTGCATTCAGCCATCGAACCTCAGACGGAACGCTACTGGCGTCTGTATGCAAGTTCGATTATCAAAAACCTGCATACCTCAGTCGAGGAGCATGAGCGGATTATTGCGGGTATTATCTCCGGAGATGCAGGAGCGGTAGAGGCAGGCTTGCAAAAGAACTGGCAAAAGGGCGCGGAGCGCCTTGGGCATGTCATCGATATCTTCGGAGAGCGTGGCAGTTGGTAATGAGGAGATAGTAGATGTCCTCTCGAAGCTAGACGCCGCAGCATTGCTATCAATAAATACTCTGGCCGGACGGGATCAGAAAATGCTGCGCTGCGGGGCACTTCAGGGAACCCTATTAGGAATCGTCGCTAGTATTGCGCTTGCGCTCACCTTATTGGCGCAGCGTGCCAGTGCTTCGCCGATACAGAATGGGGAAGTTAAATCGGCCCAGACTGGCGTTGATGCTGAAGACGCTCTTCAGAAGGGCATTGCCCTGACGCGACGGGGTTTGTTCCAGGAGGCGATTGTTCCTTTGTTGCAAGCACAAGGGAAGGTCGTTGAGGAATATGCGGACCGCTTCAATCTTGCGCTCTGCTACTTCGGCACCGGCAATTATCGACAGTCCATAGAAATCCTGAAAGATCTGCGTTCAAGCTCGCATAACACTGCGGCGGTGAATAATTTGCTTGCGCAGGCCTACGTCGGCAACCGGCAGCCAGAGCAGGCAATTAAAGCGCTAACGGAGGCCTCCAGGAAGGCTCCAAAAGATGAAAAACTGTATGCCTATGTCGCCGATGCATGTACTGACCATTACGAGTATGCCCTCGGACTTCGCGTAGTCGATCTGGGGCTAAAAGATCTCCCGCAATCTGCACGGCTTCACTATGAACGAGCCATGTTTCTCTCTCGCCTTGATCGCTTCGAAGATGCGAAGCTTGAGTTTGACCGCGTGAGTGAGCTTGCGCCTGAAACCGACATTGCCTATCTTGCGGTTGTCCAGAAGGAGCTTTACGAGGACAACTTCACTGAAGCACTTCGTTCTGTCCGCAAAGCAATCAAGGCAGGACATGGCGATTATCAAATGCTCTCTCTGTTGGGGACAATTCTTCTGCATTTGGGGGTAGAGCCCGAGCAGCCAGAGTTTGCCGAGGCCCGCAAAGCGTTAGAGGCCTCGGTGACAGCGCGTCCCAACTATTCCGCCTCTCAGATAGCGTTAGGAAAGCTTTATCTTATGGAGAACCGCGCAAACGAAGCGGTAATCCATCTTGAGATCGGCCGCAGTTTGGAGCCTCGCAACCCTGCAATCTATCCCAGCCTCGCAGATGCTTATCGGCGTCTGGGAGAGCGAGAAAGATCGCAGGAATGCTTGAAGGTCCTCTCCGGTCTGCTTCAGGAAAAAAGCGCAGTGTCCGCCAAGCAATAAACCCTCCTTCGCTCCTTTGAGCGCCCCATTGTCTGGAGTAATTGTTGGAAATATCCCGGCACTCAGTGCTGAAGGTGCCGCTAAACCTAACAACGAGAGAAGGATGCTCGAAAGCTCCATAAATTCGGGAAAAGTATGTATTTTGGTGTTTGACTTTAAATACATATAAGGATACAAAGTTGTATCTGCTTCTGTTAGAGCTATACATAATAGTTTTCCCAAGTTTCAGGGCCATTAATTTCCAGTCATCTGTGGATCTTCTGACTTGAATCAGAGCTCCGGGCGCGGCACCGCTGCAAAAGAAAGAAAAGGTTTTCACGCGGGATAAATTTCAGGAGGCGTTATGTTGCGCAAGAAGTGTTGCTATCTGTTCTGCTTGGCATTAAGTGTTGTTTGCGTGCTCGGGCTTACGTCTACAGCTCTCGGACAAAGCGGCTCTCAGGGAACCGTTATCGTGACAGTTACGGACGCAAGCGGCGCGGTTATTCCTGGCGCCGATCTTGAACTGGTAGAAGCTTCGACCAATAGTCTGCGCAAGGCTGAGACAGCTAGCGACGGATCTCACCGGTTCGTGAACCTGACAATTGGCGTTTATAAGCTCACCATTTCGAAGACAGGCTACGCCAGCAAAGTTTATAGTTCTGTGCTGGTTCAAGCGTCGCAGGTCAGTTCTATTGCAGCAGCCCTTCCAGTCGGCGAGGTGTCAGAGGTTGTCAGTGTTACCGGCACCCGAACCCCTGTTCTGCAGGTCAGCTCCAATGAAATCGGCACTGTCGTCGACATGAAGCAGATTCAGAATCTCCCCCTTGAAGGACGCGATCTGACATCGTTCTCCACGCTTGTTGCCGGCTATAACGGCACCTTCAACGGTTTGCCCTCTAATGACCAGGGAAGCAACATCGATGGTGTCATTGGCAACTCCAGCCGTATGAAGTTCGGAGGCAATACCCAGCCCGCCGTATCGCCTCGCCTTGAAAATATAGAAGAGATGTCGATCCAGACCGATCAGCTCAGCTTGAACTCCGGCTTCGGTCAATCCAGCACTCAGCTAAATTTTGTTTCGAAGCGTGGAAGCAATCGCTTTCACGGCAGCGTTTATGAGGATTTTCGCAACTCCGGTCTTAATGCCAATAGCTGGTTTAACAATGCCGCTGGCGTACGTAAAAACAAACTCATCCTGAATGACTTTGGCGGCAACTTTGGTGGTCCCATATTCCACGACAAGCTTTTCTTTTTCGGAAGCTTTGCCATGTCCAAGCAGCCTGGGTCTTTTACAGCCTCAAACGATGTCTTCACAGCGGCGGCACAACAGGGCAACTTTACCTATTCGGGTGGTACGGTCAACGTTCTCAATGTTGTGAGCGCCTATAACCCAGCACTCCCTGGGACTGTAAATTCACAGCAGAGTGCCCAATTAGCCGCGATCAACGATGCAGTAAGCCATGGAGCCGTAACCGCAACGGCAGATCCCAACTACAACCAGATCAGTTGGAACAACAACTCTTCCATCACCAATTACTTTCCCGGCGGCCGTCTCGACTATGTCCTCTCGGAACGGGTCAGGATGTATCTATCCTTTCTCTATAACAAGAACAGCCAACCGACATCGACAGCGGCCAACTTCCCGGGTTCAGGATTTGCCTACCAGGTAGCTGGTTCTTCGGCCAAAAACTATACGACGTCGTACGGTCTCGACCTCATCATCACGCCACGCCTCATCAATCAGCTTAAGCTGGGATACCTCTACGACAACACGCAGTATGCCCCTGGCGTGAAACCTTCTTACGCTACGCTTCCCACGGTGGCATGGAACATCGGTAGCTCGTCTACCTCGGCCTGCCCTACATGTACTGCGGGTCTAACGATGTCTGGCCAAGCTTATCCGCTTCCGATTACCACCTTCTATCCGATTATGAACGCCTCGGATTCAGTAACCTGGGAGAAAGGGACGCATGCCATCTCGTTTGGCGCATCCTGGTACCGGGAGCAGGACCACTACTACAATCCACCGGAAGGTTTTCCCAACTACACTCTCAGCACTACCTCAGGTCTTGCGAGTGGGGATCCGGCCGCCAACGCATTCAATAGGTCCAATTTCCCTGGAGCGAGCGCAAACGATCTTGTAGAAGCACAGCAACTCTACGCAATCCTGACCGGAAGAATCTCAAACATCAACGGTCAGTTTGCGAAAAATCCACACGATAATACCTATCAAACTGGAGTAGGCGCCTACAATCTTGACGAAGTCTCAAGTGCGGCTGGATTGTTCGCTGAGGACTCCTGGAAGGTCAGGCGTGACCTCACTCTCAATTACGGTTTGCGCTGGGACTTTGTCGGCGACCAGCACGACCTGACCGGAGCTTATCATTCTGCATCTCCGGGCGACATCTACGGCCCCTCAGGATACGGCAATCTTTTTAATCCTGGATCGCTGACAGGAAACATGAATCCATTATTGACCGCCAAGGAGCATGCCTATGCTCCTTGGAAGGTGACGCCTCAGCCAGCTTTTGGTTTCTCCTGGAATCCAACTGTTAGCGACGGGCCGCTCGGCGCCTTGTTAGGCGGCAGCAGCACCGTAATACGCGGAGGCTTCGCCCTCAGACGATTCACGGAGCCATATCAGTACTACTGGAACCAGGCATCTGACTTTGGCTCCTTCTTTTATCAGAACTTCTCACTCAATCCGAATAACACGGGAACGACCGGCACATTTGCTCCCGGTAGTCTGTTGCTTGGACAAACTCTACCGCCCTATGCGATATCCCCCGCCACGTACGAGACTACTGCGCAACAAGCCGAGTTCACCTTTATTAGCGGAGCACCTGGCGTGAATGGGATGGATCCGCATATCAAGCAGCCCTACAGTGAATCGTGGAACTTCGGAGTTCAGCGCGCTCTTGGGAGTTCGCGAGTCCTCGAGGTTCGGTACAACGGAAACCGATCGATCCATCAGTGGATTCCGATCAATCCTAACGAAGTCAATGTCTTCGAAAATGGCTTTCTCGCCGAGTTCAAGAAGGCGCAGGCTAACCTTGCGGCTAACGGTGGACCCAACGCCGCAAATCCGTCCTTCGCTGGTCCGGGTATGCCGATCATCACCGCAGCGTTTGGTGGTTCAGCAAATGACTCTGACTTTAGCAACGGACAGTTCATTCAATACCTGGTCAACGGCGATGTCGGTAGCTTTGCAAATACTCTGAGCGGAGTCAACGGAACGCATCCATACTTCTGCAACCTCGTTGGCAGCAAGTTCGCTCCGTGCGTGACAAATGCTGGCGTAACGACCGCTGGTGCCGGATATCCCATCAACTTCTTCCAGGCAAATCCTTATGCAGCCGGAGCGCAGACCGGTTACATGACCGCGGCAGGCTATTCAAACTACAACGCGCTTCAGGTCGAGTTCCGCCAGGCTTCGTGGAAAGGACTTCAGTTTGATGCAAATTACACCTACAGCAAGAGCCTGGGAATTTCGACTCCGCAGAGTTGGACTGGATCGCTCAACATATTCACCCTGCGTAATCTCCATCGGAGCTATGGTCCAAGCCAGTTTGATCTGACCCACGTTACCCATATCCATGGAACATACGACCTGCCCTTTGGGCACGGTAAAAGCTTCCTCAGTAATAATGCGATCGCAGACAAGGTGGTAGGTGGCTGGACCGTTGGTACCATTCTCACCTTCCAAACCGGCTACCCCTTCGCTCTCACCGGCGGAAATCAGACATTCAATGACTACGGAGATGGCGGAGTTACTCTTAACGGTGTCACGCCGGCGCAACTGCAGAAATCGATCGGAGTGCATCGAATCCCGGGGCAGACCTTTGTTGCACTGATCGATCCGAAATATCTTGCTAGCGCCACAGGAGGAGGCGCAAACGCAACTTACATCAGCCCGAACACAACGCCCGGAACGATTGGCAGAGTTATATATCTTCATGGTCCTCACGGGTTTTATGACGACATCTCTGTTACAAAGATCGTTCCAATTCGCCGCGAAATGAATTTCCGTATTCAGGCAGAGCTTCTGAACGCCTTCAATCATCCGGTTTTTGGCAACTCGTCAAATGAAATAGGTGCTGCAGGCTCCATCAATTCCAGTGTGCAGAGCAATAGCTTTGGCCTTGGCGGCATCTCCAATAGCAGTCGCCTAATTGAGCTGCGAGCAAATGTAGATTTCTAAAACGATTTGATCTCTCTGCCGGATGCGCTTTACAGGGCATCCGGCTTTTCTTTTTAGTTGTCTTTATTGAAAATAAGGAAAGAGCTTTTGCAAGTGCAGAAGGCCCCCTTTCTTTCAACATTTTGAGCCACTAGTTCGGGATAATGATGTCCGTTTCCAGATTGTTGGTTACCGAAATTAAGATCCAGTTACCAAATTACTGTCCAGAATTAGAGCGCAAAATCAGCAGTTTCAGCAAAATAGTTGGTTGTTAAAATTGCCAGAATTACTTGTCCGATTTGTAAGTTACCAAAATAGTTGTCACGCCACATTCCCTTTAATTCGGGCTGCTGGCCCACGTCAAAGCGCCAGTTAATTGAACTGGTGTCCGTTACCAGTAGGCAGAATCAGTATTCAATTCCAAGTTTCGGTGGAAAAAAGTCTTCTCACTCCACGGTGACGGATTTGGCCAGGTTTCTCGGTTGGTCTACGTCGCAGCCTCTTCTTACGGCGATGTGGTAGGCGAGGAGTTGTAGGGGGACTACTTCTAGGATGGGTAGGAGGAGTTCGGGGGCCTGGGGAATTTGGATGGTGTGTTCGACCAGGTGCTTGATCTCTTCGTCGCCTTCGATGGCGATTGCAATGACGCGGCCGCTGCGGGCGGTTACTTCCTGAATGTTGCTCAAGGTCTTTTCGTACTTCAGCACGCTTGATGGGTCGTCAGGGTCTTTGGTCGCAATGGTGACGACCGGAAGGGACTCGTCGATCAGGGCGTTGGGGCCGTGCTTCATCTCGCCTGCGGGGTAGCCTTCGGCGTGGATGTAGGAGATCTCCTTGAGCTTGAGCGCGCCTTCGAGGGCGATGGGGTAGTGGATGCCCCGGCCGAGGAAGAGGAAGTCGTCGGCGGTGTGGAAGACCTTGGCGAGTTGCTGGCACTGGTCGTCTACTGAGCGAAGGATGTCCTCGATCTTGGAGGGAACCTTGGATAGCTCGGTGACGAGGTGGAGGGATTCGGCGTCGGTGATGGTTCCGCGGACCTGCGCGAGGTGCAGCGCGAGGACGAAGAGGGCGGTGAGCTGGGCGGTAAAGGCCTTGGTGGAGGCGACGCCGATCTCTGGCCCTGCGTTGGTGGTGATGGTGCCCTGAGCTTCGCGAGTGACGGCTGCTCCGACGACGTTGCAGATGGCGAGGGTTTTGCTGCCCTTCGAGATGAGCTCGCGCTGGGCGGCGATGGTGTCGGCGGTCTCGCCGGATTGGGTGATGAGCAGGCCGATGGCGTGCGGGTCGGCGATGGGGTCGCGGTAGCGGTACTCGCTGGCGTAGTCGACATCCACAGGCAGTCTAGCCAGGCGCTCGATCATGAATTTTCCGGCGAGTCCGGCGTGCCAGCTTGTGCCGCAGGCGGCGATGGTGATCTGGCTGGCGGTGCGGAAGTCCTCGTCGGAGATCTGCATCTCGCTGAGGAAGACTTTGCCGGTGTCGAGAGAGACGCGGCCGAGAGTGGTGTCGCGAATGGCGCGGGGCTGCTCGTTCACCTCTTTGAGCATGAAGTGCTTGTAGCCGGCCTTTTCCGCCATGATGGGGTCCCAGGTGATGCGCTGAACCTTTAATGGCAGGGGCTTGCCTTCGAAGTCGCTGAGGGTAACGCCGGTGGGGGTGAGGACGGCGAGCTCGCCGTCTTGCAGGAAGTGAATGTTGCGGGTGTGGTGCAGGATGCCGGGAACGTCGGAGGCAAGGAAGAATTCGCCGTCGCCGATACCGATGACGGCAGGCGGGCCCATGCGGGCGGCGACGAGCTTGTTGGGCTCGTTAGCGGAGAGGACGCCGATGGCGAAGGCTCCGGTGAGGCGGTGGACGGCGCGGCGGACGGCCTCTTCGAGCACGATGCCGGGGGCCTGCTTGATCTCTTCTTCGATGAGGTGGGCGATGATCTCGGTGTCGGTCTCGGTGACGAACTTGTGTCCGGCGGCGGCAAGCTCTTTTTTAAGAGCAAGATAGTTTTCGACGATGCCGTTGTGGACGACGACGAGGGTCTTGGTGCAATCCCGGTGGGGATGGGCATTTTCTTCGGTCGGACGGCCGTGGGTGGCCCAGCGAGTGTGGCCAATGCCGAAGCTGCCGTGGATGGGGTTGTCGGCAATGACGGCTTCGAGGTTGCGGAGCTTGCCGGGGGCACGGCGAAGCTCGAGGCCGGTTGAATTACCTGCAACGGCGATGCCGGCAGAATCGTATCCGCGGTATTCGAGGCGACGCAGGCCTTCAATGATGACGGGGACGACGGGCTGGGGACCGATGTAACCAACAATTCCGCACATGAACTGAGTGTAGATGGTGACGGGCAATTTTGTGCCAGATGAATTTGTGTGACTTTTGTGGGAGGGCATCAAACATATAGGCTGGTAGAGATGAAGGATATGAGGAAACTTCTGATTGCAGTGCCGGCAGCGGCGTTAGTGGTGCTTCTGGTAGCGAGCTACCTGACCCGGGGTGCGATGGCGAACCTCCCGTTTTTGCGGGGAACGCACGGAACGCCAGCTGGGACGCTTGTGGACCAACGACCCTGGCAGACGGCACAGGCACTGGCTCCGCTTGCGGTCTCGGTGGAAGAGAAGAGGCTTGCCCGTAACGCCGAGCGTCTGGCAGACCATGAAGTCGATCAGGCATTTGCTCAGGCGCTGCGGATGGCGGCGCTCGAACCTCCGGTGCTGAAGGGGGATGCGCTGGCTCTCTCGCAGAAGGTCACTGCGCTGAAAGAGACGGTAAAAGAGGACCAGGCGGCAGTGGACCGCGTGAGTGCGGCGACGGCGAAGCTGCCTAAGGGGCCGGATGGTACGGTGCAGTCGGACGAACTGGATGTGGCGAAGGCCCAGTTGACGCTGGATAGCGACGAGTTGGCGGATGCCACGGACGATCTCGCCAGGGTAAGCGGAGACAAGCGCGGAGCGATTCAGCAGGAACTAACGACGCGGGAAGCGTCGATGAAGAAGTTCGATGAGCAGATGGATAGCGCTGCGCCGACGGCGGTGGCTTCGGCGAAGCAGCATGGGACGTTGTATACGCGGTTGAAATCATGGTTCGATCAGCGCAGCCGGATGGACCTGATCAGTCAGGCAAAGGCGGAGGCGGATGCCGATGTTGTGGCGCTGACAGCGCAGCACGCGGAGATCGAGAAGAAGGCCAGTGCGGCTGAGGCCGGAGTAGGTTCTGCGTCGACCGATACGGGAACGCCAGCCGATTCTGACGCTGTAAGAGGACGCGTGGCGCAGATGGGAAAGATGCATGCCATCGCGCAGATCCATTCCATTCTGGATGACAGGCTACAGACGCAGCAGCAGCTTTCGGGCGTCTACGAGCAGTGGCTGGCACAGGTGCAGTTGCAGCACAGCATCATCACTCACCTGCTTTTCCAGTCGTTCGCATTGATCGCATTTCTGCTGCTGTGTGCTTCGTTGCTGGGCGCATTTGTCCGAATGATGCTGGACCGCTCGAAGATGGAGCAACGCAGTCTGCATACGCTAAGGACCATCGCGCATCTCGCAATTCAATTTGTCACGCTATTACTGGTGCTGCTGGTCATCTTTGGGCCTCCCAGTCAAACTCCGACGATCCTTGGACTGGCCACGGCCGGGTTGACGGTCGTCTTTCAGGACTTCATCCTCGCCTTCTTCGGCTGGTTTGTGCTGATGGGCAGAAACGGCATCCGTCTGGGCGATTGGGTGGAGATTAACGGTGTAGCCGGCGAGGTCATCGAGATTGGCCTGTTCCGCACCTCGCTGCTGGAGACAGGCAACTGGAGTGCGCAAGGGCATCCCACTGGCCGTCGAGTAACCTTCCTCAATAAGTACGCAATCTCGGGCCAGTTCCTTAACTTCTCGACGACCGGACAGTGGATGTGGGACGAGATCAGCCTGAATGTGCCGACGGGAGAAGACACCTTCAAGATGATCGACGCGATTCAGGATGTGGTACTGAAGGAGACCAGGGAAGGCGGCAAGGAGGCAGAGAGGGAGTGGCAGCGAGCGGCCAAACAGTCGAATTTAAGCCTGTTCTCCGCCACCCCCTCGGTGGAGATGCGTCCGGCCGGATCTGGGATCGACATCCTGGTGCGCTATGTGACGCGTGCCGGTGACCGGTTTGAGATGAGGAACCGTCTCTATCAGTCCGTCATTAATCTTCTGCACAAGCCGGAGGAGAAAAACGCACTCCCCTCCGAGTCGAAGTCGTAGCTTTATAGGTGAACATCGGCGAGCTTAATGAGACGCTCGAAGACATTCTGCACGACGCGATCGCAGCGAGCGCCCATGAAAGGGAAGGCCTCCTTTGCCGCTGGTCCAATGCGC
Organism: Edaphobacter dinghuensis; assembly: GCF_014640335.1. Lineage (NCBI taxonomy): Bacteria > Pseudomonadati > Acidobacteriota > Terriglobia > Terriglobales > Acidobacteriaceae > Edaphobacter > Edaphobacter dinghuensis. Next base: position 1,263,100 of record NZ_BMGT01000001.1, read on the forward strand.
TCGAAGAGCCAGTTGCGCATCATGCCGTGGCCGCGATGCAGACGTATCTTGACGTTTTCCTCGGTCAGGTCGAGCGCCTGGGCCGTCTCGGCCGTGCTGAGTTCTTCGATATCTCGCAGCATGATGACGGTTCGATAGCTCTCCGGAAGGTTCAGAACGGCCTCCTCCAGAAACTCTCGCAACTGGCCGGTGGAGGCGTTCTTTTCCGGATCGAGTGCATTGCTGGGCGTCTTCATCGAGATCTCTCCGTCATATTCGGTGACATCTACCTGCGGGTGCCGATTGCGCGAGCGAAGACGGGTCAACGCCTCATGGACGGTGATGCGGCTTAGCCAGGTGGAAAATGCAGAGCGGCCTGCAAACTGATCGAGGTGCGTATAGGCGCGAACATAGGCGTCCTGCATCACATCTTCGGCTTCCACGTCATCGTGAAGAATGGCCCGGGCGATGCGATAAAGACGTTGGTTGTAGCGGCGCATGATGACCTCGTACAGGGCAAGATCTCCTGCGCGAACGCGGGCTACCACCTCATCGTCGGTCAACGCCTTCGAGCGTTCGAGAATCCCGGTTGTCTCCATAGGCTGCTCTTCTTATTTCTGTGCTGTTCTCTTTTTAATAGAGTGCGTAAGGCACGGCTGGTTACAATCATGCGCCTTCGCATCCTGCTTTACGGTTTGCCCATAGAAACTCTGTAACCGGATGCCGCCGCCTGCAGTCTTTTGCGTGAGGTCGAAAGATGACGACATTCAATAAGAGCCTCAATGCCAGTTGGTGGGCACTGCGGATTGCGCTGGGTGTGGGGCCTATCCTCTCCGGCATTGATAAATATTTCAACAAATTGACGGATTGGGAGATGTATCTCAGTCCGTATGCGACGAAGATTGTTCCCATCAGCACGCCAACCTTCATGCATGTCGTCGGTGCGGTGGAGATTGTTGCCGGCCTGATCGTGCTGAGCCGCTGGACGAAGATCGGCAGCTACATCGTCATGCTGTGGCTGGTTGCGATTGCGTTAAACCTGCTGACAACGGGGATGTTCTATGACATCGCCGTTCGCGACCTCGAGATTGCCGTCGGCGCATTTGTGCTCTCGCAGCTTTCGGCAGCGCGCGAGACCTATGGGCAGGAGGCAGTGAACTAGAGTATCGTTGCAGTGCCAGAGTTTGTTGCAACGCGGAATGAGTAAAATTCAATACGAATGGAGAACATCATGAAAGCACTGGTTACCCTACTTGCTGCGGGCCTGCTGGCAACGCCGGCACTGGCCGCTCCAAAGTCGTTCAAAAATGTCTCGGTTGTGGATGTGAACTGTTCCAGCAAGGTCGCCGATAATGCTGACGCGCACACCCGTGAATGTGCTTTGAAGTGTAAGGACAGCGGCTTCGGTATTGTCACCGAAGACAAGCAATTCCTGAAGTTCGATGCGGCTGGTAATGCCAAGATTATGAGGCAGTTGCAGAAATCGAAGGAAGCCGATCACCTCCGCGTCAACGTCAAGGGCGATGTCGACGGCGACACGCTGAAGGTTGACTCGATCAAACTGCTCTAGGGCTTGTTCTTTGCACTGGGACGGCGGAGAACCGGTTAGGCTCCGCCGCGCTGCAATTCTTTTGTTTTCAGAACGATAAAGTATTCGTAGATGGACTGTAGGGTCGCATAGGTGAGACCGGCAGGACCGTCCAGGATGGCCCTGCGCACAAACATCATATAAAGCCATTTAATGATGGGACGGCCTGGCAGGCGATAAAAGATCGCTTTCTGATGCAGGCGGCGGGTGTGGAAGTCAGGATCACTGAGTGCGGTCTTCCAGGATGGATCCTGTAGCCCTTGCTGATGGTGGATCAGCTCGGCTTCCATCGTGGAGTAGAGGTTGTGCTTGTTGAGCCAGTGGGCGATCCCCTTCGAAAATGGGAAATGATCAAGCGGATAATTGAGGTCGGCGATGGTGCCTTCCACCTCGATGACTTCGTTGATCGCGCGGGTATATCGACTGTGCTCGGGCCGGACGAGCCGGATGTAAAAGGGCGAGATCTGCGCGTGTTTGAGCCAGGTTCCGAAGAGGAAGTCGCGGCGGCGCAGGCGGAAGCCTGAGATTTCGTTCGAAGCGGCCAGAACGATCTGCTGCATCTCGCGGGAGAGCTCCGGGGTGGGGCGCTCATCGGCGTCGAGCAAAAAAACCCAGGGATGCTTGAAGGGGACAGTGGCAAAAGCGGCGTTGCGGTGGGTCGCGTAGTCGTCGAAGGTGCGTTGGTGGACGTGGGCTCCGGCAGCCTTGGCAATGGAGACAGTGTCGTCGGTCGAAAAGGAGTCGAAGACGTGAACATCATCGGACCAGCCGACAGAAGCGAGGCAGTCCGGCAGGTCGCGCTGCTCGTTGCGAGTGAGGATGAGGATCGAAATCAAAGAGGTTTCCTTGAAGGAGCGCTTTTAACCATTGTCGCAGCCGTAGTTGAAAATATGGCAGCGAAGGATCTGGTATCGAGGCTTTTGCTCTCTAAATTATGACTTTTGCTCAGGAGCTTCACTCTCACTTCGGTGGCCGCTCCGGGTATATAGGATTCCAATCATCTGGACGACGAGGATAAAGAGCGCCAGCGTAGCGAAGAAGATAACCCAGGGTAGGTGGCGCTTCTCGACCAGTTGGAACAGAACCCCATGAGCGACGGCTAAACCGGCTGCGACATAGGTCCATCGCTGAAACGACTTCCATCGTTGTAACCCCATGGTGCGGAGGGAGATATCGTTCGAGATTACGAGGAGCATCAGGAAGAGTAGGGCCGAGAGCAGGCCGACATCGTTGGCTGAACCGAAGAGACCCGTCTGGAATTTTAACGGGTGACGCTGCTTGAGGAAGTACATCCACATGCGGCCGCGCAGATGGACGGTTAGCCCAATGCCAGTGTGCAGCAGGGCAAGCAGGCCAGCCCAGATGCCGATATCGCGGCGGAGATCGAAGCTGACGGGATTGGGGCGGCAGCGAAAGATGTTCCATGGGCCAAGCAGCAGGGTGGCGCAAAGGAAGAGCAGGCTACTGTACGCTGTCGCCATACTGAGGCGATGGCGCAGGTCTGGTGGAGCGGTAGCGAGGTAGATCAGCGCCGTAGCGGCGGTTGCGAAGACTGCCAGTATCAGGTGTCGATTAATGCGACGCACCCAATATCGGCTGCGCTTCATCGCTGGCCCTGATGACGATCAGCCCGGCGGATGGCGAGCACAGCGTTGAGGCCGCCGAATGCCAGCGAGTTGGAGAGAGCCAGCTCGGCGGTGGTTTCGCGGGAAGCATTTAGGATGACGTCGAGATTGATCGCCGGGTCAATCTGGGTAACACCCACATTCGCGGGAAGCTGGCCGTGATGAAGCGAGAGAATCGTCGCCAAGGCTTCAAGGGCGCCTGTGGCTCCGATGGAGTGGCCATGGAGCGCCTTGGTGGAACTGACCGGGATCTTGGGTACGCGGTCGCCGAAGAGTTGCTGGATGGCGGCTGCCTCGGTGGCATCGTTGGCCTGAGTTCCGGTGCCGTGAGCGTTAATATAGTCAACCTGATCGGGTGAGGCGTTAGCGTCGCTCAAAGCCTTTCGCATCGCTGCGGCTGCGCCTTCGGGAGCTGGCTGGGTGATGTGGTGGGCGTCGGCGGAGCTGCCGAAGCCGACGATCTCGGCGTAGATGGGGGCATTGCGCGCCTGCGCCGACTCGAGCGATTCGATCACCAGCATCGCGCTGCCTTCGCCCAGCGTCATGCCGTCGCGGTCGGCGGAGAAGGGGCGGCACTGGGTGGGGGAGACGACCCGCATGGAGTCCCAGGCGCGTAGAAATCCAAAGGTCAGTGGAGCCTCGTGCCCTCCTGTAATGGCTGCGGAGACGATGCCCGCCCGGACCATCTGGAAGGCGAGGCCGATGGCGTGGGTTCCGGAGGAGCAGGCGGTGGAGATATTGAGGACTGGCCCGGTGATACCGAGGTCGATGGAGATATGGCTGGCTCCTGCGGAGGCCATGGTGCGGGTGACGGTCAGCGGATGCACGCGGGCATCGCGGGTGTAGAGCTTAGCGGTCTCGGTCTCCTCGGCCTGACGACCTCCGCAGGCGCAGCCTACGATAATGGCGACGTTATCCGGAGCATGGTGCTGGAGAAGGTTGCTGTGCTGCGCGGCCTGACGGGCGGCGACGATGGCGAACTGGGTAGTGCGGTCGGTGGAGACGACGACACCCGATTCGAGGTGTTGGCGCGGGTCAAAGTCCTTGACGCGGCCCGACTGGGTGAAGCGAAGACCCTGAGTCTCACCGGGGGCTTCGGGGAAGTCCGGGAAGGGGGCGATGCCGGTTTTGCCGGAGAACAGAGAGGTGCGGAAGTCTTCGAGGGTGTTGCCGATGGGGGTAACACAGCCGAGGCCGGTAACTACAACGCGATTCACTTGATCTCTTCCTCGCGGTAGCCGCGGCTAGGGTGTGGTGACGGTCGCTGGGGGATGGCTGGCGCGGAGTTCGCTGACGCCGCGCACCATGTCGCCGACTGTCTTAATGGTACCAAGTGCTTCGTCGGGAATTTCGATGGAAAAGGCTTCTTCGACCTCGAAAGAGATGTTGATCTTGTCGAGAGAGTCGATATTGAGTGAGTCGAAGGTGCTGTCCAAGGTGATTGAGTCCGCGGGAATGCTCTTCGACTTTGCGATGATCTCAATGCAGCGCTGTGTGATGTCGTCCATAGTCCTACCCAGCTTCCTCTTGGTGCTAGCTCAACTTACAGGGATGCCTGTGTCAGTGTAAAGGCAGCTTGCGTCCCGGTGCAGAGGAAAAGGCCGGGAGCGCAAGAACAGGCAACATTATTTTTAGTTAAAACGGCAGCAAAAGATATTTAGCGGAAACAGCAGAAAGACTGCTCGCCTCAGTGTTCCCTGCGCCGAATCGCCATGACCGTTAGTGCAACTACCACTGCAGCAGGACGAGTTCGGAGCAGAACGCCGGTCCCATGGCAGCAAGGATGCTATAGGTGCCGGGAGCTCCGGGAGTGTTGAGCAGGTAGTCTTCCATGACGGCAAGCACAGACGCCGCGGAGAGGTTGCCCACCTCGCGGAGGCTTCTCCACGAAGGCTCGAGAGCGTTGGGGGGAAGGTTCAGCGAGGTCTCCATCGCCTCGAGAACCTTGGGGCCGCCGCTATGGAAGATGTAGCTGGAGATATCGTCGAGGGTGAGGTTGTTGTCGGCGAGGAAGCTCTCGACGTTGCCGCGAAGGTGCTCGTTGACGACCTTGGGAACGTCCGGGGAAAGGACAATCTTGAAGCCGAGGTCACCGATGTCCCAGCCCATGATGTATTCGGTGTTGCGGTAGAAGGTCGAGCGGGTGTCGAGAACGCGCGGGCCGCATCCTTCTTTGGCGAGGGGGGTCTCGGAGCCTGAGATGACGACGGCGGCTGAGCCATCTCCGAAGAGACCGGTGGAGATGAGGTTGGCGATCGACTGGTCGTTGTCCTGCCAGGTGAGAGAGCATAGCTCGACCGAGAGGAGCAGGGCGTACTGGTCGGGGAAGGCGCGAACGTAGTCCGAGGCGCGGGAGATTCCGGCCGCTCCAGCGACGCAGCCGAGGCCGAAGATGGGGGTGCGCTTCACGCTGGTGGGGAAGGGCATCAGGTTAATGAGGCGAGCATCGATGGTAGGACTGGCGATGCCGGTAACCGAGGCAAAGAAGATGGCGGAGATATCCGCTGGGGTAAGACCGACGCGGTCGAGCGCCTTAGTGATCGCCTGCTGACCCAACTCGACAGCGGCTTTGATCCAGGCGTCGTTGGTTGGACCGAAACCGGAGAGGTTCTCGTAGACCTCGAGCGGAAAGACGAGGTTGCGGAAGTCGACGCCGCAGTTGGCGTGCAGACGGTTGAGCAGACGGGGCTCTTCGAGGCGGTCCTGCCAGCGGTTTCTGAGTGCTTCCGTAATCGTTGCCTGGGAGTAGCGATAAGAAGGGTAGGCCGTTCCAACTGACGAGATACGCATGCTGATAGGGACCTTTTTATTGTTGTCTATAACTGAACTGTGAGTTGCTATGCTGACGATGGCCGATTGCAAATAGTTCCTTCAGCCTACACGCAGACGTGTATTTTGGTCGCGTATTCGGAGGAGTGAGAGAAAAATCAGGGGATTCTTGTCAGTTCGCGCCGATAGAGGGTGTTCTGAGGGAACTCTTTGGAGAGAGCGCCTAGGATGTCCTTGGCCTCTTGCGGCCGGTTGTCGCGCAGAGCGGCGACGGCGAGCATCATGCGGGCGAAGGGCGCAAGGTAGTGGCCCTTTGCGGCGGTGAGGCGAAGCAGCCGGATGCCCTCTTCGCGGTCCGTGTTGGCACCGGTCAGGTTGAGAATCCAGCGGACAGGGGCCGATTTGAGGCTAAGCATATAGTTTTCAACCCCGGTGGCGAGATAGGCGTCGTAGAGCGTTGGGTTAATTGCAAGGGCCTGCCGGGAGAAGGCGCTGGCCTGCTTGCTTAGATTCAGAGCTGCAATATCGCGCTTGTCGATCATGAGGGCGTAATCGGACCTCATCCCGCAGATGACAGTTTTGACGTAGAGCGCGTTGGTGTCCTTGGGGTTGCGCTGGAGGGCCGCGTCGGCGAGCCGGTCAGCCTGGTCGGCTCGGTCGTCGAACGACTTGCGAACCGTAGGATCGGGAGTGAGGCGCTGCCGGTTGTCGAAACGACTCTGGTCGGCGAAGAGCTGAACGTCGATGACATGAAGGCGATCAAACTCGCCGAAGAGCCACGCCGCGGCGTCCGAGGCGGGCCCCATTGGGTCTTGAGGGTGGGTCGACATCCACTGCTGAAACTGCTGATGAGCGGCCGGGAAGTCGAGGTTGTACATGTCGAAGTAGCCCTGATCGAGGGCCGAGCCATTGAGCAGAGGGCTGAACGCGAAGGCCAAGGGGCATGTAGCTAGAAAAATAAGGAGAAGCAAACCCAAGGGGTGGATGCGGGGGGAGCTGGTCGAGGTTCTTTCCGCATGGTGTGCTGACATCTTCTGATGGCCTGATCCTTTAATAAATAGATAGCTCTGATAATCCTGCATGAATACTTCGAGGGTCTGACTCCATTTTGAAGTGAGATGCGTAATCGGCGGATGGCGTATGGAGCGGACGAAAGAGCCAAAAGTGGGTAGATATCTCCATAAGTGTCGCCGAGAGCGATGAGATGTAACTTTTATCGTCACTTGCTGTGCAACTTCTTGCAGTTCATTTTGGGCAGGAAAAGCTATCTGGTTGATCTGTATGGATTTTACTTTGGTGTTTCAGATGCAATCGAGAATGTCAAGAAATCCTGCACTAGATCCAAAAGATCGACGAAGCAGAAGGACGGCAGGAGATCTCGAAGAGACGTTATCGCGGTAATCCTTGATCGTACCCCGCACCTTGCGGAACTAGGAGAACTATATGAGGCTTTTCTCGAAACTTTCTGCTCTGGGGGCGGTACTCGTGCTTACTACCGCCTTCGCGTCGGCTGACACCATTCAATTGGGAAGCTATGGAACAGGCACTTCTAACATGGGAAATGGAAACAGCGCCCTTGCAGGGTCTACTACCGTTCCCGGTTTTGCTTACAACAACGGGTTTACAAACTTTGGTCTGGCAAGCACGGGTACAGTGAACCTGGCTTCGGATGGCTCGGTTTGGGATGTCGCACAGGCGCACTCCAGTTGGGTTTCCTATGCCCAGACGGGGCCGTCGTCCAGCCCGTTCGTCAATACCCCAAACGGAAACTACTTCTTTACCAGCACATTTGACATCGGGACCACTGCGACTCCTGGCGATGCAAGCGGTTATCTGACCGTGCTTGCGGACGACACGGTTACAGTGTTTCTGAATGGGCACCAATTGAATGTGCCGACGGGAACAAGCTATCCTCACTGCTCGAATGGTGTTCCGACCTGCATTGGCACGGCAACCCTGATCGATTTGAACTCGGGAGACTTCATCAGCGGCGTCAATACGCTGACCTTCCAGGTAACCCAGGCCAACGATGCTGATTACGGTCTGGATTTCAGCGGATCGGTTTCGACTGTTCCGGAACCCAGCTCCTTGATTCTCTTGGGAACAGGGCTGATTGGTAGCGCCGGAGCCTTGATGCGCAAGATGCGCTCGTAACTTTGCGCCCTGGCTTTAGAGGAGATTGCCGGGAGCGATCTTCTATGGGGTCAGAAGCAAAGGTTATAGCCGCCAGATTTTTCTGGCGGCTATTTTCTTTGTCGGAGAATTGATTAAGACGAAGGTGGCTTTAGGCTTTGAGAGCGGCGGCCTCGTTCTTTTGTTTTTCTTCGAGATACCACGCCACCGTCTTCTTCAGGCCCTCGTGAAAGTGGGCCTTGGGGCTATAGCCCAGCTCGGCGGTCGCCCGGCTGATGTCTGCCAGTGAGTGCTGAATGTCGCCTTCGCGTGTAGGGCCGTAGATAGGTTTTGCGGTGAAGCCGAGGTGTTCTGCGATGGTGGCATAGACCTCGTTGAGGTTATGGCTCTTGCCGGTGCCGATATTGAAGACCCGTCCGGTGGCGACTTCGCTCGGCGCGGTGCAAGCCAGCAGATTGGCGCTGACGGCATTATCGACGTAGTTGAAGTCGCGGCTGGTAAGCCCGTCGCCGAAGATGGTCGGGGTCTGCCCGGCCATCATCTTGTAGGTGAACTGCGCGATGACGCCTGAGTAGGGTGAGTCTGCCGCCTGCCGCGGCCCAAAGATATTGAAGTAGCGGAGGCAGACCCCTTCGAGCCCATAGGCGCGATAGAAAGACTGGATGTAGTACTCGCAGGTGAGCTTCTGGACGGCGTATGGAGACAGAGGCCGAGGCAGCATATCTTCCTGCTTGGGCTGCGTGGGCTGGTCGCCATAGGCTGAAGACGAAGCGGCATAGACGATGCGGCGCACACCCGCGTCCTTGGCGGCGACCAGAAGGTTCAGGGTGCCGTTGATGTTGGATTCGTGCGATGTGACCGGATCTTTGACCGAGCGGGGAACCGAGGCGAGCGCGCCCTGATGGAGGATGAAATCAACGCCTTCGCAGGCGGACTTTACTCCGGCGACATCCTGCAGGTCCATCTCCTGAAAATTGATCTGCTGCCGGATGTCGGCCAGATTCTCAAGATTCCCTGTCGAAAGGTTGTCGATGCCGTGAACCTCGTGTCCCTGCTCGACCAATGCATGGGCCAAGGTTGAACCAATAAAACCGGCAATTCCTGTAATCAAATAACGAGCCATCTATCCTCCACCAGGAGCATCCCTGGGTGTCATCAAAGTTTATCGAGCAGAGAGATTCGCAAATCTATCGGTGCGGTCAGGAACAATCAGTTTGTCAATATCGTTTTGGAAGCGTCCATGCAACTTTTGTGCTGTTGGTGCGGTGCGAAGATAAGCAGTGTCTTCATGCTGTGTGACGTATCAAACTGGATGACCCATTATCTGACATTTTCATGATCGACGCTGCAATCTCATGCCTACCAGTTGCATAGCGAGTTTTGATAAAGGAATGATGAAAGATGGCCCGCATTCAGGGGAAATCAAAGAACGGTTTATAACGAAAGGAAAGCTGCCGGTTTCACGGGGCGAATGCGATAATTCAGTATATGTTGACCAAGAGCCCCGTTGTTCTTCCTCAAATTGCCCAGGAACGCTTTGATCGCCTAAAGAGTCGCACTGCCAGAATTGGAGTCATTGGACTCGGTTATGTTGGATTGCCACTTTCGCTGCTGCTTGCCGAGGCCGGTTTTAGAGTAACGGGCTTCGACATCGACGAAAAGAAGGTGACGGACCTTGAGGCCGGTCGCTCATATATCTTCCGCATCCCAGCCAGCGAGATCCAGAGCGCGCGTGCGCATGGATTTACCGCTACTGCTGATTTTTCCAATCTGTCGGATATGGACGCCATCATCATGTGCGTTCCCACGCCGCTGACAGAGCATCGCGAGCCCGATCTAAGCTACGTCGAGAATACGGCCAAGGCTGCTGCTCCATGGGTTCGCGAAGGCCAGCTCGTTGTGCTTGAAAGCACGACCTATCCGGGAACGACGGAAGAGCTGATGATTCCTGTGCTTGAGGCGGGCAATACCAAGGGGCTGAAGGTACAGAGTGCAGGGGCGGCTGCCGAGCATGGTGTCTTCTATGTGGCCTTCTCGCCGGAGCGCGAAGACCCGGGCAACGATACGGTGGCGCGACGCGATATTCCCAAGGTGGTCGGCGGCCATGAAGTGATTGCCACGACGCTGGCTGCGACTTTGTACGAGGGAATCTTTACCCGCGCGGTGCAGGTCTCGTCGACCCGTGTGGCCGAGATGACCAAGCTGTTGGAGAACATCTACCGTTGCGTGAATATTGCGCTGGTGAATGAGTTGAAGCAGCTTTCGCTGAAGATGGGCGTCGATATATGGGAAGTGATTGATGCCGCGGCGACCAAGCCATTCGGCTTTCATCCCTTCTATCCGGGCCCCGGCCTTGGTGGTCACTGCATTCCGATTGATCCGTTCTATTTGAGCTGGAAGGCCAAGGAGTATGACTTCAACACGCGGTTCATCGAGTTGGCCGGGGAGGTCAACGAGGCGATGCCGGCGCATGTGGTCAATGCAGTCGGCAAGGCTCTGAATCAGCACAAGAAGGCTGTCAACGGTGCCAGGATTCTGATGCTGGGCATGGCCTACAAGAAGAACATCGACGATCTGCGCGAGTCTCCGTCGCTGACGATCATTGAGCTGCTGCGCGAAGAGGGAGCTGAGGTGCTATACAACGATCCGTACTTCCCGACCGTGGGACGCGGACGGCACTACAACCTCGATATGACCTGCACGCCGCTGGACAATCTGGGGCAGTATGATTGTGTGCTGATTGTGACGGACCACTCCGACTATAACTATGAGGAGATCGTCAGCCAATCGCAGCTTGTTGTGGATTCGCGCAATGCCACCAAGGGGATTAGTTCTCCCAAGGTTGTTCGCTGCTAGAAGTTAGATTTAAGCCGGAAAGGCGGGGGAGTTCATACTCTCCCGCCCTTTATTTTTGCGGCAAGGGAGCTATTCGGTGAGTAGCTTTCTGTAGGTCGCAGTTGTTTGCAGAAGCATAGCCTCTGTCGTGAACCTCTCTGCAACCCTTTGTTTGCCGGCTATGCCCATCGCCTTTGCCATGGCCGGATCGGCGAGCAGACGGATGATGGCTGCGGCAAGAGCGTCGGAATCTTCAGCTGGAACAATGAGGCCGCTGACGTCGTTCTGAACGGCTTCGGCATTGCCGCCGACGTTGGTCGCGACGACGGGAAGAGAGGTGGCCATCGCCTCGACGATAGCGTTCGAGAAGCCCTCGCTTCGAGAGGGAAGGACAAAGATATCGGCGGCTGAGAGATGCTGCTCAAGGTTGGTGATTGCGCCTGTAAAGTGGAAGCGCTCCTCAAGATTCAGATCGCGGACGAGGGCTTGCAGCTCCTCAAAGTAAGACGGCTCCAGCACGCCGCCTGCGATGCTGAAGTAGACATTGGGAAAGTGCGGAGCAATAACGGCTGCAGCTTTGACGAAGACATCGTGGCCTTTAACGTGACGGATGTTGCCGATGGTCGTGACAAGAATTTTGTCGCGCTGAGGTGTGGATTGCGAGGAGGCACCCCAGTTGTCGAGGTCAAGGCCGTTGTAGATGGTCTCGACGCGATCCGGATCGATGTGGTCTTCTTCGATGCAATGTTGACGGACGAGATCGGAGACTGCAAAGACTGCATCGGGGAGATCGGCCAGCAGGCGATAGGCGATCTCATGCTTGCGGGTCCGGAGAATCCCCATGTCCCGGCGGCTCCAGATCAGCTTCGCATTGGAGAAGAGCTTGGTCACAGATCCTGCCCAGATATCGGAGCTCTCAAAGAAGGTCTGGACGATCTGGATCTTCTGCTGCTTCAGAAACTGGCGAAGCTCAATGGCGCCAGCCAGTGCAGCCCGATCATAGGTACGCTGCAACGGGAGAAGGTAAACCGGGCAAGGGGCGGATTCAAAGACAGGATCAGCCGGATCGGCAGAAAACGTCAGGATTGAGGCCCGGTATCCATACTGCGGAAGCCGGGCGGCCAGTTTGAGGGCGATTCGCTCGCCGCCGCCAAGATTTTTGGAGAACTGATCGATGACAAAGAGGACGTGGGGCAGATCGGCGTCTTGGCTTCGGTGTAGCTTTGGTGTCCGCTGCAGAGAAGTAATCATGATGTTTATAAAGAACCCGGTTGCAGAAAAGAAGATTTGGCTTTTTTACGTTAGCGATAGGCCATATATGGGTTGACGGAGACAGCCTCGTCCCGAGCGACAGGTTCCGTAACGACCTCCGGCTCGGTGAGATAGACTGCGGACGTTGCGGCTCCCATGAGCGCCCACAGGAGCCCATTGATCTCCAGATACATCCATCGATCTCCGAAACAGTTGAGGATAATGCTGGCGCACATGGTGAGAAACAGGGCGAACCCCAGCCCCTGATAGAGCGGATCCTTGGCATTTCTGAAGAGGCGGTATCCCAGCGCAACCATTTGGGCGAGAAGGATTACGGCGATGATGCCGCCGATAATCCCGGTCTCGATCAGGACCTTCACATACCAGTTGTGGGTATCTTTCAGGTTGTCAGTATGATCGCCGTATTGGAAGGTGGCAAAGCCGGTTCCAAAGATCGGTTCGCTATAGAAGGTTTTCTTCGCATTCTCCCAGAGATCGACGCGCTCTTGTGCCGATGCCTCCAGTTGGCCGTTGGCGTTTGTGGTCATCATCACGCGCTCTGTGACAGCTACGGGCACGATGGCCTGCCATGTGAACAGGAAGGCAACAACGACGATGATCATCTTGCGATCCTTGAATATTCCAAGCAGCAGGGTGCCCACAACGATGGCGATATAAGAGGCGCGCGAAAAGGTATACATTGTCGCGAATATCGTGGTCGCGACCAGGGCGTAGCACAGCAGTTTAGCTTTTTTCCGTTTGAGAAATTGACCGAATCCCCAGAAAAACATCGAAAACTGAGCTAGAAATGCCGCCAGACCATTGGAGCCGGCAAAGCCAAGTGGGCCTCCGTCACGCTTGTTCTCGTCAAATGTGCCCCAGGACCGGGACATGCTGTCCATCAATGCGCTTCGATCGATAAAGAGCAAAGAGATGCCGGTGATCAGAATCACCGTTCGTACGGCTTTACGGTCTTCGACGACTAAACCTGCCGCCACAAAGACCAGCGGCAGCAGCATGTAATCTTTCCATGTCGCGAAGTTGGCATCGTGAATCCATAGGGGCGCGTTGGCGTGGCCAAGGGCTGTTCCGAGCCACATCGACAGATAGGTGTAGACGGCGAAGACGAGCCAAGTGATATAGAGTTTCGATTTTGGAAGCTTTTTGCCATGGATCAGGGCGCCTAAAACGATGGCCAGAACCAGGATGGTCGTAACATTGGCACCCAGTGGATAGTCGAGGAAGTGGTCGCGCAGGGTACGGTAGGGCAGGAAGGGTAAGAGGTAGTACAAGCCCCACAGGGGGCGTCCCCCTAGCGACAGCAGAGTCGCAACCCAGAAGCCGAGGTAGGCGATCATTGGAATGTAATGTACGAGTCCTAATCCCAAGACACAGTCTCCCTGGAGCGTAGCCGGTGAAGCAGCACGGTGAACGGAATGGCGGCTATCGGGTCCATACCTTATTTTTGCCCACTATGAAATTGTAGAACGCCATCGCCGCAGCCGCATTGAGCATGACAAAGGTACTGGAGATAGAGGCAGGCTTGAACCTCCTGAAAGATGGACTCGCCATTCCAAAGATGGCGAGCAAATAGAACGCAACCTGAAGCCAGAAGATTGCTTTATAGAAGAACCCGGTAGTCAGTGCCGAAGTGGCCAGCATGCCAATTAGGAATAAGGGAACCAAAAGACGCAGAAGTTTATGGCTGATCAGGCGGAAGAGCAGGGGATTTGCCGGGGAGAGCAGCCACGGGGCGAGCCGTAACAGTTGGTAGTTGCCGGTAAGCGTGCGGACTTTTCGTGAAAACTCCTTGCCTTTTGCGCTGAAGAGGCGGTCGCGAGCGATGGCCAGCGGTTGAAAGACGACACGTCTGCCCAGTCGGGCTACATTCATCGGGACGAAGACATCATCGAGCAGGGTTCCGGCGGGGATCTCTGCATAGAGTTCGCGGCGCATCGCATAGATTGCCCCGGTCACTCCGACGACGGAGCCCGAAGCGGACTCGAGCCTGCGCACGACCTTTTCAATCTTCCAGTAGATCCCCAGTGCATCGCCCGTATTTGCACCCAGCGCGGCATCGAGCAATAGCTCACCGCTCGCCGCGCCTATTGCCGGATCGGCGAAGCAGGAGACCAGATGAGAGACGGTATCGTGTTCGATGCTCTGCCGTGCGTCCAGAAAGACCAGGATCTCGCCGCTGGCATGTCTGACTGCTTCATTCAGGGCGACGGCCTTTCCATTTGATTGGGGCAAGATGACGGCCACAACCTGGGACGGCTGCGCGAGCAGAATGTCAGCGGTTCCATCGGTCGATCCATCGGAGGCAATAACGATCTGAAGACGGTCTTTCGGGTAATCGAGGCGATTCAGGTTCTCGAGTTTAGCGGGCAGGTTGGCCTCTTCGTTGCGTGCCGCGATGATGATGGAAACGCTGGGCTCAATGGGTGCCATTAAAAATGGCATCGGGCGCAACCTGGCGTAAAGCCAGAGAAAGATTGCGTATCCCACATAGGTGTAGACCGTGGCCGCGAAGCAGAGCCAGAAAAGAAGCTTCATTGTCCCTCTAGGTAAAGCATTATGATGAGGGAGCGGGAGCGGATCAATAGACCGTAAGTTGCAGAATCGAAACGGTGAAAGCGGTGAATCTGGCGTACGCTCGTTTCATGAAGGCTCTTCGCCGTTTGATGATCGCCAATGGTTGCCGGAGTCAAGGATTCCTCTTTTGACTTGCCACGATTCCAGGCCCGTTCCAGACGAGAGCCGCATCTTGATGATACTTGATGCGCTGTATCAGAAGGAGTCGTGTTTGGCCCAGAAATTAACCAGGGAGCAAAATGCCGGATGCCGATATGCGGGCATCTGAGGAACAACACTGTTAGTATCGTTGTTTCGTGCACTGAATATCATGCCCAGCACTAAACGATTTGCACTCAATGTAATGATGAATTGGGCCGCTATGGCAGTAAGCATGGTCGTGCCTTTTTTTCTGACGCCGTTTGTCGTCAATAGTCTTGGTGAAGTCGCATATGGAGTCTGGATACTTGCGGTTTCGACCGTAGCGTATCTGGGGCTTTTGGATTTAGGTTTACGCAGCGCCATTATCCGGTACGTATCCAAGGCAGACACTCAGGGCAAAACCGATGAGGCGCGAAGCGCCATTGGTGCCGCGTTGTGGTTTAGGCTGCTGATCTCGGGTGGCGTTGCCGTGTTGAGCGTCGTCCTCGCGCTGGTGTTCCCGCACCTGTTCAAGCTTCCTCACGACATGCAACGGGCAGGCCAGATCACGGTTCTTCTCTGCGCCTTGGGGGTTGCGGTTACGCTTGCGTCCGGTGTCTTCGGCGCCGTGCTCTCGGCGATCAATCGGTTCGATATTCTGAGCTCCATCACGATGGTGCAGACGCTTGCCAGGGCGGTCGGCGTCATCCTGATTCTTCGTAGTGGGAGAGGCCTGATTGCGCTGGCATATTGGGAGTTCACCATTGTCACTCTGGCAGGTCTCGCTACGTGGGGCGCAGCGGCGAAGATCTATCCGGTATGCCGGGTCAGGTTCACGCGGCCAGACATGACTATGCTGCGGGCGATTTGGTCGTATAGCTTTACAACGTTCTTGATCATCATCGCCGTGCAAATCGTGTTTTACTCCGACAATATAGTTGTTGGAGCGTTTCTATCGGTTGGAATGGTGACGTTTTATTCCATTGCTGGAAGCCTGGCACTATATTCAGGCCAGGTGGCTTCGGCGATGGGAACAACCTTCATCCCGCTTGCAAGTGGTCTCGATGCATCGGGCAGATCGGATGATCTGCAGAAGCTGCTTTTGCGGGGCACACAAGCCGCGCTGGGGCTTGTGTTGCCGATCTGCGCCGTATTGATGGTGCGCGGCAAGACTTTCATCGGTTTGTGGATGGGACACCAGTACAGTGAAGTATCGGGAACTATCCTCCAGATTTTAATCGTTAGCCAGTTCTTTACGATTGCAAATTCAACGGCCGGGCAGATCGCGTATGGAACAGAGAAGCACAAGTCTGTGGCTAAACAGGCAATTGGCGAAGCGATCGCTAACCTTACGCTGAGTATCATCCTGGTAAAGACTGTCGGCATCTATGGAGTTGCATGGGGCACCACGGTTTCGATGGCCCTCTTTCATCTTTGCTTCTGGCCTTTGCATGTTCGCAAGATGGTTGGTATTCCGATACGGAAATATGTATGGGAAGGGTGGACAAAGATTACGCTGTGCACCGTTCCCTTCGGCATTGTGTGCGTGATCGCCGACAAATATTGGCATGCCTCATCAAAAACGATCTTTTTCGGACAGGTATTTGCCACTCTGCCGGTTTATGTGATCGTTGTCCTGATCGTCTTTCGGTCCGAGGCGGGAAGTGTTTTCCGACGATGGCAGGCCTCCCGGCTTGCTCGGACACAAGTCTCCTCTTAGGCAATCGGTCAGCCTATGAGATTGCGGCAGTCACGTTTTGGCCACCAATAGCGTAGGTCGAAGCGGAAGTTGCGTAGCCGCGTCAACAGCATATGAGCGAGGACGCGATAGCGTTCAAACGGCACTATGGTTCCCCACATCGGCCATTTGCAAAATGATTCGACCGCAAACTCCCAATAGCGCTCGTTTTGCGCTTCGCGCATCGAAAGCGCCAGCCGGTAATAGACGCGGGCTTCAATCCTGCGCTTCCAGATCGTTTTCGTTATCCCTGAGAGATCGTTCAATAGCGATCTATCGAGCAGCCCCAGAACATTCGCTGCTAAGGGGATGAAGCTCTTGCTGGCATTGTTCTCCCACCAGCGATACAGCGTCAGGCTCTCGGGAATCTCCTGAAATGCATCGGACGAGTAGCGGCGAACCATGCGAAACCACATGTCCCAATCGTCGATCATACGCAGACGAGGGTCTGTGCTGAAGCCTCCGATCTCCTGAATCGCGGATCGGCGGATGATCGATGTTGAGGGGAGGATCGGCGTCCTGTAGCGGATTGCAGGCCAAAGCTCTTTTGCAGGGAAAACCGGAACCTTGTTGGTTGAGCCGTCCGTGTAGAGATATTTGAAGGTGGAGTACACGACCACAAGGTTTGGATTGGCTTCGATCAGTGCCACCTGTTTTTCAAGCTTGTCTGGGAGGATGAGATCGTCGTGGTCGAGAAAGGCTATCCAGTCGCCGGTGGCTTCCTGGATAGCCCTATTTCTAGCTCCGGCTATGCCTGTGTTCTCCTGCTTGATATAGCGGATGCGATCTCCGTACGAGCGGGCAATGTCCTCGGTACGATCCTTGGACCCATCATCTACTACAACAATTTCGTGAGCCGGATATGTTTGTGCTAGTGCGCTTTCCAGTGTTTCCCGGAGGCAGGGTTCGGAGTTATAGGCCGGGATGGCAATGCTGATCTTTGTCATGGGGAGGGGCCGTTGGAATCCTTCCGTTAGCATAGCTCGCGATTTTTGAAGACATTATTGCTGATTCCTCCTTTTGCAGGAAGAGTTTTAGATGGAACTCATGATGATAAAGCGATTTGCACTTGGCGGTGGGCTCTGCATCTTGTTTTTTCTCTCATTGTATCGTCAGGCAAAGGCGCAAATGCCAAAGGGCTGATTGTAGTCTTCAAGAGGGAAGATCGAAGCAAAATGCTAAATCTCTATGAAATCAAGATGAAATCGGCTTGCTTCCTCTATCTGTGATGTGATCTTGTGAGGGGAGCATAGGGCCTTTTGCCGGGTGAGCGAATCCCACGATTTAGCCACCCTGTAAGCCAAATTTGAGGAAGTGTTTTGCGGAATGGAATGTAGTATATGTGTAGTGTTTCTGGTGGTCTTAAGCGATGGCTTTAGCTTCTACAACTGAGCCCGTAACCTTGGCAAATTCAACGATTCCGGAGATCCGACTCCTCCGGAAAGCGCTGGGAATCCGCTTGTTTGAACAGCGTCTTCTGAAGCTGTTCTCAGAGGGGCGACTCTTCGGTACTGTGCACACCTGCATCGGCCAGGAATGGACGGGCGTTGCTGTTGCTGAGCACTTGCAGCCGGCCGATGTCATCTTCAGCAATCATCGCTGCCATGGCCACTACCTTGCCCGGACGGGAAACTTTGAGGGACTGTTTGCCGAGATCATGGGCCGCGAGGCTGGAATCTGCGCAGGCCGCGGCGGAAGCCAGCATATCTGCGATTCTAATGTCTTCAGCAACGGCATTCAGGGTGGCATTATGCCGGTCTCGGCAGGCATTGCCTACGCTCAGAAGATAGAGGACGGCAATGCAATTACCGTTGTCTTTATCGGAGACGGGACGCTCGGCGAAGGTGCGGTGTACGAGACCCTGAACATCGCTTCGATGTGGGGTTTGCCACTGCTGGTTATTCTCGAAAATAACCTCTACGCGCAGAGCACTTCTCAGAAGCAGACTTTGAGCGGAGATATTCTGGCACGACCACAGGCCTTCGGCATCGCAACGATGCATGGCAATACCTGGGAGCCGACGTCGCTGATTGCATCGGTCGGCAAAGCGGTTGAGCAGGTGCGCGAGACCCGCCAGCCCCTCTTTTTCCGCATCGACACCTATCGCCTCATGGCGCACTCCAAGTCCGACGATGATCGCAGCCGCGATGAGGTGGAAGGGTATTGGCAGAGGGATGTACTGCACAGCGCACGCGAGACGCATCGCGAGGTGATGGAGCCGCTGACGGCGGAGTTGGAGCAAATGCTCGACGATGCCGTAGCGCAGGCAGAGAAGTCTCCTCTCTCGTCTGAGCTGGAAACTTCTCTTCCGGAACCGGCAACCACATGGAGTGAGACGCTGATTGAGGAGAAAGATCGCGTCGTCAATCGAATCTATGCCGGTCTGCGCTCTGCGATGGAGCAGGACGAGCGGGTGATATTGCTGGGAGAAGACATCGAAGGCCCCTACGGTGGTGCATTCAAAGTCACCAAGGATTTGAGCCAGATCTTCCCCGGACGAGTACGGAACACGCCTATCAGCGAGCTTGCCATCACAGGCGTGAGCAATGGCCTGGCCCTGCGAGGCATGCATCCGGTGACGGAGATCATGTTCGGCGACTTCGTCATGCTGGCCGCAGATCAATGGATTAACCATGCAGCGAAGTTTCAATATATGTACGCCAATCAAGTAACGGTGCCGCTGGTGCTGCGGACGCCCATGGGCGGTAAGCGCGGCTATGGTCCTACGCACAGCCAGTCGTTGGAGAAGCATCTGCTAGGCGTTCCGGGGACGCAGGTGCTTGCGCTCCACAATCGTTACGATCCGGCCCTGATCTACGGCTCGCTGATGAAAGACATCGACCGGCCAACGCTGGTGATCGAAAACAAGGTTCTGTATGGCGAGAAGGCATCTTCTGAGGCCATCGACGGCTACAAGTGGTTTCATAGCAGTCATCGCTTTCCCATCTCTTACCTGCATACAGAGACACCGTCCGACCTTGTGATCTTGTGCATGGGCGGAATGTTGTCAGAGGTGGAGAAGGCGATTGGGCAGTTGTTTTTAGAGCACGATATCATCGCAGAAGCTCTTTGCCCAACTCAGATATTTCCTCTGCAGATAGAAGCGATCCTGTCGATCGTTCGGCAAAGCGGGAGACTGTTGTTGGTGGAAGAAGGGCACGGCTTCTGCGGGTTTACTGCTGAGGTGCTTGCGGAGATCTACGAGCGTGATCCCAATGTGCGTATTCGCAGAGTCTACTCGCATTCGCAGCACATTCCTTCTGCGAAGCCGCTGGAGCTGGAAGTGCTTCCTAATGCTGCGCGAATTGTGCGTGAAGCATTAGTACTGGGGGCAGATCGATGAATGCGGGAGTACCTATTCTGCTTGAGCGCGACAACGTCAACGACGATGTCGTGGTGCTTGCCCACTGGTTTGTAAAAGACGGCGAGAAGGTTGACGCCGGTACGTTGATTGCCGAAATCGAAACCAGTAAGGCCAATGTGGAAGTGCTAGCATCGCACTCCGGATATCTTCATTGGAGCTTCGCGGAAAAAGCAGAGCTTCCGCTCTCAGATCCCATCGGGCATATTCTCCCCGAACCTTTGCCCGCAGGTTCATTGCTGACGAGCCCTCCGAAGAGTTCCGTGGTTCCTCCTCCGCAGAGCGCAAAGAGCAGTTCCGTTGTGGCGGAGACTACAGTTGCGGCTCAAGCGCGAGCAGAGAAGGTGCGCCCATCTCATAAGGATTCTCTGGTCTTCACGGCTTCGACTGGTTATGTTCAGCAGGTCTCTCATAAGGCGCGCGAGTTGATGAAGGCGCATGACCTCACTGAGGAGCGCTTTGCTGGAATTTCTCTGGTGCGTGGTGACGATGTTCTTGAGCTCCTGCATGGCAAGTCCTCTGTGAAGGCTAGTCCGGTAAGAATAAGAGAGACATCCTCGGAAGGCGAGACGGAATGCCAGCCACAGAACCTGTCTCGGCTTCCTGTGACGGAGGTACCTCTCTCTCGCATGAAGAGGAGCGAGGCGAAATCCCTGGCCGGCGGAGCAAAGAATACGATTCCGAGTTCGGTGTCGGTTACCTGCCTGACCCGCGGTCTGCGGGCTGCGCTCGAGGCTGATCCGGCGTTGGCCGGAAATGTGGGCGCGCTGGTGGTTTATGAGTGCGCGCGTCTCCTGAGAAAGTATCCCAGCTTCAACGCTACCCACAGCTCGGGCACGATGTTGAGCTATGACCAGGTCAACATTGGCTATGCAGTCGACGATGGCCGCGGTCTGAAGGTCGTCGTCCTGCGCGATTGCGACCGGAAGAGCCTTCGTGAGATCACTGCTGAACTGCGCGAGCTAGTGCTTAACTATCTGGAAGATAAGCTCACACCGGTGCAGATCACCGATGGAACATTTACGATCAGCGATCTCTCTGGCATTGGAGTCTCCAGCTTTGCTCCGCTGATCAGCGAAGGCCAGAGTGCAATTCTCGGAGTTGGCGGCGAGCAGTTTGTCCCAGGCAGCAGGGACGGTTTTTATACCCTGACTCTTGGATTTGATCACCAGCTTAGCGAGGGGCGCACTGCCGCTTTGTTCCTGAATGACCTGAAGGATCGGCTGCTGCACTATGAGAAGGCAGTCATGAGGGATGCCCTTAAGCCTGAGGCGATCGTCTGTGCGCGTTGTGGACGAGGCAGCGCCGATCTTCCCGATGAAAAGTCTTATATGGTACAGTCCGCGGTTCCGCCCGGATATCTCTGCAACATCTGCATGGTGGGGCTCTAATGCCGGAGACGGAGAAGCTTCGATCGATTGTCAGCGAATTGATGCAGGTCTCCGAAGATCAGATTGGGGACTCGACCGTCTTTGCAGGTAGTGTTCTGGCCAGTTCTTTGGGGCGAGCACGGCTGGATGCTGCGTTGCGGTCGCGGCTGAACTTTTCCGATCCCGGCGTATACGTCGTTCAGAGCTTTGGTGAGCTATGCAAGCTCGCAGGCACCGAAGGTGTAGGAGGTCCCAGCATCTCTTCTTTGCCCACGAATAATGGCAAGCAGGCTATTTTGCGTGAAGTTACAGGACAGAATGTTGCTGTCGGTGTCGATATTCAATCAGTTTCCGATCTACCCGAGGTGGCGGATTATTGGGAGGCCGAGTTTTATCAGCAACATTTCACACGGCAGGAGATCGCTTATGCGCTGTTGCAGCCTGCTCCGCGCGAGAGCTTTGCTGCAACCTGGTGTGCGAAAGAAGCTCTAAGAAAGGCAGATGGCCGCTGGCTTGGCGTGGACTGGCAACAGACGGAGATTGCTCATACATCTGACGGGGTGCCGACTTTCAAATCGGGTGAGGATCAGATTCCTTGTTCCGTGAGTTTGAGCCATACGAAAGACTATGCGTTGGCAGTTGTTGTCTTCGAATCGAAACCGCCGGTGCAGCAGGTATCGCTACCTATTGCAGTAAGGCCCTCCGAGGCAGAAGCTATTCCAGCTCCCCAATCCAGTAAACAACCGCTCGTGCTGGCCATTCTGGCGTTTCTGATATCGTTGGTTGCCGTGGGCTTGGCCCTTCTGAAGTAATCTCGACGAACAGAAGATGAAAGAGGAGCAAAATTGGCGCTGAAACTCTGGAACGTGTTGTGTGCAGATATGTACCGATACCGTGGCAAAGCAAGCGCCAGGGATCTGGTGGCCGCATATCTTCATGAACCAGGATTTCGCTTTACTTATTACCTGCGTAAGGTGAAGTTCTACAGCCCACGAAAGAAATCGCTTGGTATATTCGGCTACGTCTATAACAGGATCATGTTGCATCACTATCGGATGAGGTATGGATTCGATATTTCTCCTGCAACCTCGATCGGCCATGGTTTATACATCGGTCATTTTGGTGGCGTGGTCATCAGCCCGTATGCGACTCTGGGGTCGAACGTGAACATCGCTCAGGGGGTTACGATCGGCTCCACCAGCTCGGGCCCACGGCAGGGTGCTCCCACCATTGGAGATAAGGTGTGGATCGGAGCGAACGCGGTCATCGTGGGAAAGATCACGATCGGGTCCGGAGCCTTAATCGGCCCGGGAGCCTATGTTTATTTTGATGTTCCAGTCAACGGGGTAGTTTTAGGCAATCCCGGCATTATCGTTGGACATTCAGGCTCCGAAAGATATGTGAATAGAGTTTTCGGCGAAGATACTCAATCGTGAACTGGAGTAACACCTATTAGGTGCAATAAAAGTGGCAGAGATACAGAAGAGGAGTCATGGCGCAAAATAAAAGTATCTCAGTTGCGATGTGTACATATAACGGTGAAAAATATCTGGCAGAGCAATTACAAAGTATTGCTGCCCAAACCAGATTGCCGTCCGAACTAGTTATTTGTGACGACCGCTCTACTGATACAACAGTAGCTATCATCAAGGACTTCGCAGCTACGGCCCCTTTCGAGGTACGGCTCATTGAAAATCCTCAAAATATAGGATCTGCAAAAAAGGGAGTTACGAGGAACTTTGAAAACGTCAGTAGGCTTTGCTGCGGCGATTTAATCGCTTTTTGTGATCAGGATGATATCTGGCTTCCGCAAAAATTAGCTCGTCTGTCAGTAACGATGGAAGAAGACCACAACCTGGGAGGCGTATTTTCGGATGCGCGGCTGGTCGACAGGCAGTCGCAGCCAACAGGCGCTCTATTATCGCAGACAAGTGGTTTTACACCTCAGGAGCAGGCAAGGCTGGCGCAGGGAGAGACTTTGTCGATCCTGCTTGCTATGACCAAGGTCTATGGCTGCACCCTGATGGTTGACGCTAGGCTACTTGAAAAGATTCTTCCGGTTCCTCCAAGCTGGTGGTTCGACGCCTGGTTCGCATGTACGACGGCTGTCTATTCCCGATTGGCCTTCGTCTCCGAGCCGCTCTTTTGCTATCGCATTCATCCTACTCAGCAGGTGGGGGCCTCGGTGCCATCCTTTGCAGAACGGGTACGCAAATGGAAGCAGTCGGCAGCGCAGTATTGGATAGAATCGCAGCCACAGCTTTCGGAGCTTCGCGAGCGCCTCGTCTCGCAACAGGATGCGAGATACCAACCGGATATTCAATACATTGAAGGAAGAATGGCGCTGCTAAAGATGAGATCAGAGCTGCCCGCAAATCGGCTGATGCGATTGGCAAAAGTTCTTCCCCGGGTGAATCAATACCGTCGGTACTTTAATGGCTGGAAGAGTGTTGTGAAAGATATTACCGCGTGATGCTTGAGCTATCCGTTATTTTGCCGATGTTTGATCGACACCATCGATCGCATCCGAAATAACCATACGACTAAAACTGGCGCTACATTCAAAGCTTGTAGAAGCCACCAGTTCTTAGCGCTGTGGTAATGCAGATTGGCATTTTGGAAGTGAGCCTTTGCCGCTTCGATCTCCCTGCTCTTCAGCGCCTTCTTTCCTTTGACTATATCCAGTTCAGCCTTCCGCTTCTCGATTGCCTCATGGATAAGATCGGCTTCGTTAGATTGGGCTGGAAATAAGCTAAGCGCGTTCGTCATCACCTGAATATTGAACCCGAGCATCCGCTCGGCATTGGCAGAGAGGCTTGCAGCATGTCTGCGATATCGGGCAAGGACCTTTCGCTGATAACCAATGCGATAGCCTGCAGCGGCAAAACGCAGCCAGCAGTCGAGATCTTCGCAGGACCGAAGCGACTCATCAAATCCAATGGACTGCAATGCCTCTTTGCGTGCCGTAACGGATACAAAGACCGTGCATCGCTTTGAAATGATCGCTGCAGCGTCGGCCTCCCCTTCGGAGGGGCATGCATTCATGTAAAACTGGCCCGGCGTGATGCCCTCGCCGAAGAATTCGGCGTTGCAGTAGACCAGATCCCTTTCGGGATTGTCGCGTAGGAATGCAACCTGTTGCCCCAGGTAATCCGGCAGCCAGATATCATCTGCGTCGAGCAGCGAGATCAGATTGCCTTTTGCAGCACGAAGGCCAGTGTTGCGCGCGCCGCTTAGGCCGCGGTTCTCCTGCGTGAGATAGACGATCGATTCGAGGTAAGGCTGCAGGACTTTTTCTAATATGATGGTGTCCGGCGAGCCGTCGTTAACTACGATGACTTCAAAATGGCGATAAGTTTGTGAGAAGACTGATTCAATGGTCTCTTTTATATAGGAAGCTGCGTTATAGGCTGGAATGATAACGCTCACAAAGTCGGCAGAGTTATTGATGGGGGCCGTATCACTTGCCATACTCAATCTATTCACCGTTAAGACGTATTGATGTGATTATTTCAGAACTCTATTATTACGATACTCTTAACAGAAATAAGGATGCTGCATCAGCGTAATCAGCTTTGGATAATAAATCAATCTCGAAGGAACAAAGGACAAGGCCCTTGCGCAGCCTCCATTTTCTTTATCACGAAATACGGCCTACCCAGACGGAGTATTCGTATGTAATTGATGTCGAAGATTTTAAAAAACACATTGATCTCATGGTGGCGATGAGAGCCAGAAATGATCTAGAGCTCTATCCTTGTGTAACCTTTGACGACGGCCATATCTCAAACTTCGAATATGCACTTCCTATTCTTCAAGAAAGAGGTATTGAAGCGCATTTTTTTATAACCGCCGGCTGGACTGGAAATAAGCCCGGCTACATGAGCTGGCAGGAATTAAGGTCTCTCCATGCGAGCGGTCAAGCGATTGGAGCACATGGATGGAGCCATACCCTTCTTACACATTGCAATGCAAAAGAGCTGCATGCTGAACTGAATAATTCCCGGATGATATTAGAGGATAAATTAGGTGCTCCTGTTACAGCTATGTCTCTGCCGGGAGGGCGATACAATCGCCGAGTGCTCACTGCTTGTGAGGAGGCAGGATATAAGCAGATCTATACTTCGATTCCTCGATCGGAACCGGAGCGCCACGGGCTGACCATAGGTCGTTTGAATATTCGAAAAGATATGAAGCTCGCATGGATTGAAGATCTATTTAATCCATCCAAGAGTGCATTGCCGCGCCTGGAGCGTTTATATCAAGTTAAGGCTGCTGCACAGGCGTTGATGGGCGATCGTATGTATGAAAAACTCTGGGCCATATTGAATCGTGAGGAGCCCGATGCCCACGCTGCGGAGGCAACCAGAGAATGAAAGTACTGCATATTATCAGCAGTGGGGGAATGTACGGCGCTGAGGCTGTGATTCTCAATCTCTCACGGGCTCTCAATGAAAGCCACCATTCAAGTGTCATTGGTGTATTTGCAAGTTTCTCGAATCCTAACTTCCAATTACACGAGACCGCACTCAGAGAAAATGTGGAATCAACCCTGATCCCCTGCAATGGCCAGATCGATAAGACGGTAATCGCAAGTATCCGAAATCTGGCGGCGAAGACAGGTGCTGATGTCGTTCATGCACACGGCTACAAAGCCGATGTCTATGTTTATCTCGCTCTTCGCCGAGGATCAATACCTTTTATCTCCACTTGTCATAGCTGGTTTAACCATGGTTTAGCTACGATGCTCTATAGCGTTATGGATCGACTTGTTCTTCGAAAGTTTGCAGCAGTTATAGCCGTGTCGTATGAGATACAACAAAAGCTGCTGCAGAGTGGAGTTAGTAAGGACAAGATTCATTTCGTTCGTAACGGTATTGATCTCCGACCATTTGACGATCCTATAGCTTCGCTCAATAGGGACAAAAGGAAGCTTACTGTTGGCTGGATTGCAAGACTTTCTAGTGAAAAAGGTCCGGACATCTTCCTTAGAGCTGTCGTGCAGGTCTTGGCCGTTTGTCCGGACACTCAATTCGTGATGGTGGGCGACGGACCGGAGCGCGATACTCTCGTACGTCTTGTCGATGAATTAGACATTAGAGATAACGTATCTCTGATCGGTCGCAGGGATGATATGCCTTCTATCTATGCATCATTGGATGTTATGGCCTCCTCATCGCGACAGGAAGGATTGCCTATGGCGATTCTGGAAGGCATGGCAAGCAAGCTCCCATTGGTTGCAACGAAGGTTGGCTATGTGCCAAATGTAATTCAGGACAATTCCAATGGAATTTTGGTGCCTCCGGAAGATGTGAAATTGCTGGCAAAGGCAATGATCAAATTGCTTCAGGATGAAGCACTGCGAAGACGTTTGGGGGCTGCTGCGAGAAGACGTGTCGAGAGCGAGTTTTCAGCAGATCGGATGGCTACAGACTATATGCGTATTTATAGTGAAGTAATAGGAATTGATATTTCTCTTGCCGCAAAAAATGCAGATACCCTGAAGCGGGTGGAGCGGTGAGTAATCGTCGTCCAACTGTCTTCATGATGGATCTATGGGCAATCGTTCCGTACTACACGGCATATCTTTCGAGGGCTCTTCTGCAAGATGGCATTGATCTAACTGTAGGTTCGATCACTTATTATCTTGATCCCGACTGTTACTCAAGACGTGGAATAAAAGTAGATCCCGGATTAATTAATATTGTGGGTCGATTTAATTTGCCCCGGCTACCGCGAAGGGTTCTCAAGCTGGCTGAGGCGCTTCTGAATCTACTCGCGCTATCAATCCGGTTTCTATTTTTGTTACCTGATGTAATTCATGTGC
Organism: Edaphobacter dinghuensis; assembly: GCF_014640335.1. Taxonomy (NCBI): domain Bacteria; kingdom Pseudomonadati; phylum Acidobacteriota; class Terriglobia; order Terriglobales; family Acidobacteriaceae; genus Edaphobacter; species Edaphobacter dinghuensis. The sequence continues at coordinate 1,290,291 of NZ_BMGT01000001.1, forward strand.
AGTACCTGCCGATGCTGCAATGGCGATTGCCGCTAGATCTTTGGTTTCTAACCTTTTGTCGTAAACGTGGGGCCAAAATTATTTTAACTGTCCATGACTTACTCCCGCACGACACAGCAGAAACTCATAAAAATACATTCCATAATCTGTATCACATGGTTGATGGAATCATCTGCCACTCGGATCATATTAAAACTAGATTAAATACAGAGTTTCTTGTTCCGCTGGAGAATATTTTTGTTATTCCTCATGGCCCATTCTTTTATGATCTACCGGAAAAGAGCGAGGAAGGCATACTGCGAGATTTTGAAATCGGATTAGGTAAGACACTTGTTCTGTGGCAGGGAATTATCTTCCCTTATAAAGGGATCGATCTATTACTGGAAGCTTGGAAGAGAGTTGAAGTTGCGAATGAAGCTGTCTGTCTTGTGATTGCCGGAACAGGTTCTCCTGAATTGCTGGAACAGATACGTGGCCAGATAAGTTATTTGGGCCTGAAGACTGTAAAAATCCACTTCCGTTTTATCTCGACCCAGGAGCTAGTCGCTCTCTATCGCGCAGCAGATATTGTCGTTTACCCCTATCGTGCGATAACAACTAGTGGAGCTTTGGCCACTGGTCTCGCGCTGGGTAAGACCATTGTTGCCAGCGACCTTCCTGTCTTTCGAGAGTTATTGAGAGACGGAGAGAATGCATTGTTGGTAGACCCACTGGATTCTGACGGGCTTGCATCTGCGCTGATTAAGCTCGTAAGCAACCCTCAATTGCGGACAGAACTTGCGGAGAATGTGCGGGCTATGAACTTCGGTGATGAGTCGTGGCGTGCTATTGCGAAACAGACCGCGACTGCCTACGAGCAACTCCTGTCTGACTGATCTTCCTGATTGGCGCAGATGCAGTGAACGTTGATCTCTTTATCGAATACGATTCGCTGCAATGCTCGCTTAAGATCGATTTTTAAAATAATGCAATTCAAGGTTCGCCGAATCGATGTTGCTAACTATTGCACTGTCCCTATTTAGCTGTTGCATCGACTATCTGGTGAATAGTTACTGTTCTCATCCGCTTCTTCGCACAGCAATTCTGTGTGATATAAAAAAATCACATTCTCCAACTGCTTGTTTCCGCATCTACGTAGAGCAACGGGACAGCATTATGCTATTTCTGCCTTAGTTTTCTCCTTACTGAACTACTCGACCCCATCGAATAGTTCCTGGGCAGTTATGGCTATATTTTTTGATCGATCTGTAATTCTTCTTGTACTCAACAGGGCTCCTAGAGGCAGTGTGCAGCGAACTTACACACGGCTTCGGACCCTATTCGGGCAATTACCGCTTATATCTCGCATATACTGCGTTCGCCATATGACCCAAAAGAGGTATTTGCACCTCGAACGTGGAATACCCCTACGCCCCTGTGGGATGTAAAGCTAAGAGAGTTACTACCTAAATTTGGATTGTTGCTGCTAGTTATTCTCCCATCTGTAATGGAAACCGTTCTTATTAGTGAAGAGCACATTGAAATTTCGATCTCCTTTTTATTCAGGACAAGGTGCTATAGCGTGGAACTCTTTTCTATGGGAATGCTTCTGCAGTCTCGGGTGTGTTTCTCTCGAAGATCCCATGACCTCAATAGAATTCTCCGCTACACGTGCAAGGCGGGCGGCCAGAATTCAATGAACCTCATAGCACCCGTGGTGATTTAATGAAGAAAATTTTGCTTTCCCTTTTTCTTGTTCTTAGCTGTGTCTCGGCACATGCGAAAACATGGTATATCCGCACCGATGGTGGCACGGCCACACAGTGCACAGGTCTTGTAAACGCTGCGTATTCCGGATCAGGTACTGCACAGCCATGTGCTTATAACCACCCTTTTTACCTCGTTACAAATAACGTCGATACAACCCCCTTCGCCTGGAAAATTGCCGGAGGGGATACAGTCCAATTCGAAGATGTTGGCCCTTACTACATTGGACAAGGATTCAATGGTCTCGGGCAATCGTGGCTGGCTTGCGCCTCGGACAACCTTGATTGCGTGCTTCCTAACCTTCCGGCAGGTACTGCGGGTAATCCAACCAGGTTTCTGGGAAAGAACGCAGGGAGTTGTCATACCGCTGGTCATACAGGAACTTTAAATCCGACACAATGGATAGGACTCAATGGCGACTTCTGGATGCTAAGTATTCAGAACACATCTTATGTTGATGTTGAATGCTTTGACTTCACACAGCCTGATCAATGCTCAATGGGCGGTACTGGTTTTCTTCCGGCCGATCAGGTGTGCTCGAACGGCGTCAATAACTATGTGAAACACGGTTTGATGCTGAGCTATCTGACTGGGCAGGGTCCTTCTAACTCAACCGTATCTGACCTTTCGATTCACGGACTTTCGAACGAGGCAGTCAGCGGCGGCAAAATGAATCAATCAGCCAGTGATGTGATGAACTTATCGGATATCTACATCTACGGTAATGGCGGAGCCGGATTCGATTCAGATGCAGGTAACTGCGGAAATTCGTGTGAGTCGGTAGGCACGGTGAATATCAATCATTGGATCGTTAACTGGAACGGTTGCGTTGAAGTGAAGCCCAACGGCGGCACGATCGGAGGCAATGGTTACACCGACTGTACGGACCAGTCTCATTCAGGATACGGCGATGGTTTCACCATGATTGCTGAAGGTAACAGCACCTGGAATGTCTCCGATATCTCCGTCAATTGGAATACGCAGGATGGGTTTGATGGCCTTCACATGGGAGACGATCCAACAACAAATCCGGTGGTCAATATTACTCGGCTGAGCGCGCAGGGTAATATGGGCCAACAACTGAAGACGGGCGGATCGATCAAGCTCACGAACAGTTGGTTCAACGGAAATTGCCGTCGACTTTCCACTCCATTTGCACCGAATCCGAATGGGTATAACGCTCAATTGGGAGACTTCTGCCGAGCAGGTCCAATCTCTATAGCTATTCAGCTTTTAGACGGCCGTTCTTCGACGATCGAGAATAATACGTCGGTTGGATACAGCCAGACTATGTGGGCTTTCTTATGTGTCGAAGGGCAGACATGCAGTACCGCAACCCAGGTTGTATTCCTCAATAATTTGAACTTTGGGATTAATGATCCGGACTCAGGAGATAACCCTGTTCCGGCCGGTATGTACTTCGGCGAGTCGCCGTTTGCGGTAACCGATCCGTTTGCGAATCAGGGAAGCTCGATCTCTCATAACCTCTGGTATGGTGTGCGGGGTGCAGCTCCGTTTGGAACATGTCCGCAGGATGTCACTTATGAGACGAATGCAGTGTGCGCGAACCCCAAACTTGTTGCGGAGACGGATTACGACAACATCAATCCGGCACTGACTGCAAGTAGTCCCGCAATCGGAGCAGGTATACCGATCACTGGGATGGCTACAGACTTTGCCGATGCATCACGTCCTGTTTCGAATCCTTCCATCGGTGCATTTGAGTATGGATCCGGAACCGGAGGCACCACTACTGCGCCAACCTCCCAGCCCGCGACAGTAACATTATCCGTACCGTCGAGCACTGTTACTGCGGGACAGCCGGTAACGCTTTCGGCCACGCTGGCTGTGAGCGGCAGTGTGGTGCCGACCGGAACGGTCTCGTTCATGAATGGATCGACATCGCTTGGTACGGCCACTTTGAGTAATTCCGGCACAGCCACCTTGTCACTTTCATCTCTTGCTGCCGGAAACTACACAGTGACCGCCGTATATTCCGGCGACTCACACTACGGTGCAGGAACGTCGAACGCCGTAGCCGTTACTGTGAGCGGTACCAGCAGCACTACACCTCCACCGGTAACAGGCACGCCGCCCCCTGTAACAGGCACACCGCCACCGGTGACAAGTACACCTCCACCCGTAACGAGCTCGCCACCTCCGGTGACGGGCTCGTCCCCGGGGACGGCAGCAATCACGATCAGCCAGCCGAACTACGGGTTCAATGTGATCCCGGGTTCGACTCGGCGGGTCTTTGCTACGGCAACCAATGCAACCTCAAGCCAAATTACCTGGTCTGTTAAATCAGGCTCGGCGCAGATCTCTTCGACGACTGGACCATGGGTTGATGTGACTGCACCGGCAACGGGGTCTTCGTGTTCTTACACGGGGACCAGCGCGCAGTATGGCGTAAGCTCGTCGACCCAATTCACCATAGAAGCGGCCTTGGCTGAGAGTGGTGCCAAGGTCGCGACTGCCACTTTTAATGTTTGCAATCCGACCGTTGAAGTCTCTGTTGTTCCGTTCTATCGCGCGCTCTATGCCAACCAGCCTGCCGATGTACAGAGCCTTGTACTTGGTGCCGTCAATCAGAATGTACATTGGGCAATTACATCGCAGCCCAAGGGAGGTGACGGAAAATTAACCGATTCCGCCTCTCGCGACACCCTCTTTGTTGGAACTGTTCCAGGACGTTATGAGCTTACCGCAACAAGCGTAGCGAACACAGGAAAGAGCGCGACCGCAATTCTCTATGTTACCGGCCACAAGATGCCGTATCGCGTTACACCAAATCTGACCGAGCCTGTTGATTGCTCGGTAGATCCATCCATGCAGGGTGCAGTCTACGAGGTGGGGCCATCGCAGACATTCAAGACTCTGGCGTCGGTGCCTTTCCCGACGATGCTTCCCGGGTCGACAGTTCGGTTACACAATGAAGATAAAACTGGGTTGAATCCAACCACCTATCACGAGTATGTCGAGATATCGCAGCCTGCTACGGCAGAGCAGCCCTTCCGCCTGTGCGGTGTGCCCGATGCTTCAGGCCACCTGCCAATTATCGACGGAACAAAGGCTACCGGGCGTCCTGATACAAGTACGGACATCGCAGGTTATGGCCTTCTGACTCTTCATAACTCCGATGCCTTTGCCTACTGGCCAAAGTTTATAGCTGCACAATACATCGTTGTTGAAGGAATTCAGTTCCGCGATGCAAACCCCGTAACCAGCTACACCGCTCCGACAGGTTCTTCTCATGCCTGGCAGAGCTCTGCGGCATGCATTCATATCAGCGAGGCGCAGAACGTAACATTTGTTGGAAACGACATCGGAAGCTGCGGCAACGGCGTTCTGAGCGACTTCAACAGCAACGCCGGCTGGGGAGCATCCGATGTGAATGTGCTTTGGGAGGGCAACAATATCCATAACAACGGAATTGCCGGCTCGAACCAGGATCATCAGATGTACCTACAATCGTGGAACAATATTGTGCAGTTCAATCGCATCGACAACTACACTAAGGGAGCTCTAGGCGCCAACATCAAGTCGCGCGGCCTGAACGACATCATCCGTTATAACTACCTCGGTGACGGCACACAGCGAGAGATGGATCTGGTCGATGTCAAGGATGCTCCAGCCTACATGTCTTTTACAGGATTTCTAAGTGGCGGAACTAACTCCTTCCACGCGCTGTATAGCAAGGACAGCTATCCTGCCGACCGCATTGCAGCCGAGCAGGAGGCTTGGAACTCGCACTTTGTCTACGGAAATATCTATCAGAACAGCACCTCCGCGGCACCAATTCACTTCTCGATGGATACTGCTGGCGGCGAGCTTGCACGAAAAGGTTCGCTCTACTGGTACAACAACACCTTCTACCAGAAAGCCTGCACGACATGTTCTTCTGTCTGGACCTTGTTCGATACCACGGGAGGAAACGGTACTTACTTTCCTCAGGCCCAGTTTCAGACCGTTCAAGCCTATAACAACGTTATATGGATGGACAGTGTCGCCAAGCCTTACTTCGAGTGGAATAACTACTCTGCATTTATTGGAGTTGGTGGCGGTAACCTTCTGACCTCGAATTGGGGAAGCGATCTTACGACGGGAGGCACTGGCACTGGCTGGAGCGTGGATTCGAGTGCCGTTGCTTACCAGGGAAGTCTGCCTCTGGATAACCACCTGACCGGCTTCGACAAGAACGACATCAAAACTTCCGGATCAATACCGTTTGACCGCACCTCATGGACCCTCGGCACCGCCATTACCGCTGTGCAGAGCGTTCCATCCGCGGTCTGCGAGATGCCGACGCGGTTTGCCTATCTCCCCAATCTGGGCTACGCCGTTCCTCGAACAGCGACCCCAAATGTGGGCGCAACCGATACCATCGCCGAAACCGCAGAGCTTATCAACCAGGCAGCCGGAAGCGGCAGATACAACACGCGCTACTCGAACTGCCACTAGACGCATCGAGCCGCATCTCCCATAAGCCCTGGAGCAGCCATGGAACTGGCTTGTATCCGGGGGCTTTTGGCTTAACGCCGGTGCGAACCGCTGCAATCAACTCTGCGACGAGCCTGCTTCTGCCATCACACCCGCGCTTCATGGCAATGTTTCGGTAGACTCATAAGGTACGTTTGCTTCGAGGGTACTTATTCATGAAATTTCGGTTTATTGCTTTCGTCGTCTGCCTGTCTCTGACGACCGTTGCGGCCCAGGCCCAGTTCGGCCTCTATCTCAACCCCCTTGCCACTCGAGTCAGTAACTCGCAGGCCGATACAGGCCCCTTTGCTTTCCTTGGAGCAAACACCACCTCCAGGATGTTCTACGGTGTGGATATGGGAGGCTACTACAACTTCTATAAGCAGGGTAAAAATGAGGTCGGCGTGGATGTCCGCGACTCCATCGTGCACGGCAACAATGCATCGCTGAACAGTTTCATGCTGGGGCTTCGGGTCGCGACCCAGCCTTTCAAGAACCCATTGAAGCCATATATCCAAGCCTCGGTCGGTCTCGGCACGACCCGTCCACCTACCAGCACCGTGCGCATCAATCGTGCTCAGTATGGAGTCTTCGGCGGAGCAGATTACCCACTCAACCGGCACGTAGATTTCCGTGTCGTCGAAGTAGGCTTCAACTCTCTTCAGACTGCCAGCAGCTCGACCATTGGTGGCACCGGAAGTATCCCAGCTTCCAGGCTGCTTAGCTTCAGCACCGGTTTTGTCTTTCGCTTCCGCTAGCCGTCTTCAGTAGTCTTCCTATCGCTTCGCGCCGTGGACCGGGCCTTATCAACCGATAAGGCCCAGTTCCTTTTCTGCGTCCTTCGCTGTCTGCGTATTTGGAGCCAGGGCAGCGGCCTTCTTCAGATGAAGCTCGGCGTTCGTCTTGTCAGAGAGCTTGCTGTAGATCATCCCCAGGTGATATTGGATCGATGCGCTGTCGGGGGAGGTCTTGACCGTATCTTCCAGCACATCGCGGGCTGAATCGTAGTTCCCCTTCTGGTAGTAGACCCACGCCAGCGTGTCGGCAGCATCGGGTGAATTAGGCATCTGGCGGCGTGCCGTCTGTGCCAGCGACAGGGCGACGTCCAGATTGCCGCCCGTCTCCGTCATCAGGTAGGCGAGGTTGTTCGAGGCGACTGCTTGATCAGGTTCGATCGACAGCGCTTTCTTGTACGAATCGGTAGCACCGCTGCGATCGCCCTGTGCCTCCTGCAACGAACCCAGCACGGTGAACGCCTGAGCATCGTTGGGATGGTCCTTCGTCCACTGCTGCCAAGTGGCAATCGCCTTCGGTGTATCGCCGACACCAACCTGCGCACGAGCATAGGCCATCACGGCAGACTGGTCCTTCGGATTGATCTGCATTGCCTTCTGCGCCGAGGCGAGCGATCCATTGGCATCTCCCGACTGCATCTGCAGCCCTGCCAGCAGGTCATACATCTCGCTGTTTTGCGGAGACTTGGCGATCTGTTCCTGTACCCGGCTCAGCGCCTTTGCGGGCTGCTTCTGATAGATGTAGGTGGAGGCCAGCAGGCTCAGGGCTCGTGCCGAGTTGGGGTTGTTCTGCAGCGACTGCTCCAGCAGGCTCTGTGCTTCAGGAACCTTCTTCTGGATCAGGCGAAGCTGGGCCAGCTCCAGATATGCTCCCGCGTTCTTCGGATCAAGCTTGATGGCCTGGTTGAAGTCAGCCTCAGCCTTGTCCCATAGCTTCTGGCTTCCCTCGGCCATACCGCGCCACAGGTAGGGAATCGCCGACTGCGGTGCAATGGCGATGCTCGCCTCGGCCACCTGTGCCAGCGTCGTATAGTCATGGAGCTGCAACGAAACCTGCGCCAGGCCGCTCTGCGCTTCCAGGCTCTTCGGATTGATGCGCGATGCATCGCGGAAGCTCTGCTGCGCTGTATTGGTGTCGCCCTTTGCAAGTGCCGCACGGCCCAGCCAGAGCTTGACCTGCAGGTTCTCCGGATTGGCCTTGGCCGCCTTCTGCAACACGCCGAACGCCTCGTCCGTCTTATTGTCGTTGAGGAGGAGCATGCTCTTTAGAACAGCTACCTCGGGAAGATTGCTGTCCGTCTTGTTCAGCTCGTCGGAGATCTCACGCACCTTCGGAATGTCGCCCTTGCGCAGCAGAATCTGCGCATAGACGAGCTTCAGCGGAGCGCTCTTCGGATGCTTCGATACCAGGTCGGCATACGCGGCATTTGCTTTGTCGAGTTGACCGGTGCGCAAGTAGTAGGAAGCCAGCAGATCGGCGCCCGTACCCGTATCGTTCAGGTCCTCGGTCGCCTGATGCAATGTCGCCTCTGCATTTCCCGTATCGTTCCGGCGGATATAGAAGTTGGCGAGGCTCGCGCGCGCGATGATGTTCTTCGGATCGGCGGCGATGGCATTCTTCAGCTCGGTCTCAGCTCCTGCCAGATCGTTCTTCTTTTCGAGCAGCGCCGCCAGCACCAGGTGCGCCGTCACATTCTTGCCGTCAAGCGAGACGGCCTTGCGAAGCTCGCCTTCAGCAGCAGTGCCGCTGGTCGGATCAGAGCTTTCGAGCAATCCGAGCGAGGCATGGAAGCCCGCACGGTTTGGATCGAGAGCAAGCGCCTGGTTGATCTGCTTGAGAGCCTCGGCCCGGTCGCCCTTCGTCGCCGCAATGCTTGAGAGCAGAGCGTAGGCATCGGCATTTTTGCTGTCGAGTGCGAGAACCGCATTGGCCTGGTCGGCGGCCTTGTCCGGCTGATGACCAGCGAGCAACAGATTGCCCAGGTCAATGCGTGCCTTCAGGTTGTTCGGCTGCAGATCGACGGTACGCATCAGCTCGGCATAGCCCTGCATCATCGCACCCTGCTTCAGGTAGACCTTCGACAGCTCATAGTGCGCGTCGCCGAAGTTGTGGTCCACCTTCAACGCATTCGAGAACTGGATTGCGGCTTCCTTTAGCTTGCCCTGGTCTTCATAGCGCTTTCCGCTGTCCAGATACCGATGCTTCAGCTTATTGGGGTCGCGTTTGCAGCCCATATTGAGGCTCAGTGTTACGGCCAGACCCAAAACCACGAAAACCCGATATCTTGCCGGAGTCAGTAATCTCTTCATTGCGCTTTCCTCGATCCTTGTTCAAAACAAACTTTATCTTGTAGTGCGTGCTATACCTGCCGTCGCATGGTATTGGACCCTTGTTTATACCCTGAGCAATTCTTGTTCCATATCGTCTCTAGTTTGGGATGAATCGGGGCAGCATCGGTGCCATTAAGGCAGTAAAGCGAAGTGCGCGTTTCCGCGCCTCCGCAACCGTCTCTGTCGGCGCAATCTGTGTGATGACGCGTACCAGCGCTCCATCGGTGCGGTTCATGCGGATCGCGTCGGCGACCATGTAAGCCCTGGCGACATACTCATTGGGAATGCTTCTCCCATGCGCCTGGTACCAGTAAATGACAAACTGTCTCGTGTCCCCATTGCTGATCTGGTACTCGCCGACCCTATAGCTTTTACCGTTCACATCCTGCATCGTGATGTAGCGGCGGGAATCGAACGTCCAGCCCGCACCTGGCAGGCAGTTCTGCGGCGAGTGGATGGACTGGCCCGTACGCTGGGTGGGGAAGTAGCCGATAAACAGACCGATCGGAAGATTAGAACCAACCGGCGTTGAATCCTGGCCGATTTGGATGGGCAGCGAGCTGGTGTAGACCCGATTGAGAAAGTCACCCTTTCCCAATATGGCGAGAACATCGTCTGCGATGGGCAGGTCCTGGCCCGTCCATTGGCCGATCGTCTCCGGCATCTGGCTCAAAGGCTGGCTGAACGGTACGCGATCTTTATCCCCACGGCTGTGCAGGATAAGTGCGGTAACGAAGAGGAGAAGGACGACTGTCCAGAACTTCGGCGATTTCATGCTTTTTTCCCAGTCGTCGGTCGAATGAGCTGCATAGTCCGGTGCACCAGGTACAGGCAGCAGAGTGAGATGACGAACATCACCCAACCGGAAAACTCGTGAAAGAACCCAAGCGCCTTGTCCGGGTCCCAGTATTGAACGCACAAGCCTGTGCCGACGATGCGGACGACATTGGCGGCGACGGCAATGGGAATGCTGGCCAGCGCCAGAATCGTCCGGCGCGATGTAGTGCGCTCAAGGAAATAGCCGTAAAAGACTGCCAGCGCAAACAGGCTCATCAACGAACGGATGCCGCTGCACGCCTCGGCTACTTCCAGCTTCATCACCGGCAACTGAATGACGTTGCCCTCTTGCAGCACCGGAACACCCAGCATCGGCAGAATGTTGCTCGCAATGTGCGACGCCATAAGCTGCAGCGGAAAGGTAATGTGATTGAAGATAATGGCGGGAATCGGAATGGCGAGGATCAGTACCAAAAGGGGAAACCGCAACTCGCGCAGCATCCGGCTGCCGAAGAACGTCCATATCAGTCCTGCCATCAGGAAAAGGAAGGACATGCGGGTGGTAAACAGCTCTACCCCATAGACGCCGAGAATCAGCAGGATAATCCCGAGTACGATCAGCGAGAACCCGCGCCATGTCGGCTCTACCGGAATGGTACTTAGCTTTGCCCTCTTGTCCCATATCAGGTACCCGGCAAACAGCGGCACCAGGAAACCGTGCGAGTAGTCGGGAATGGTGTACCAGTCGTAAACCAGTTTGGCGGCAATATGGTAGTAGATTGCGACCAGAAGTGCGGCGATGATGGCATAAGGTAGCCAGCCGTATTTCTGTGTCCCGTTCGCGGCGTTCGAGCCGCTTGGCTCGCGGCCTTGCCGGTCCGCGATCAGCTCAGGAGGGTAGGACTCGGCTTGAGTGCTGCCTGTCATTCGTAAGACGTTATACTTCACATATCCCCTGTATGCAATTTGCATGCCGCAGTCATGCGACCGGTTTACCGTCGAAAGGACTCCGATAACCGTCAAAGTGGAAGACGGTCGGACAAATGATAGGAAAAACATTTCCTACAAGTGCTGTCGATTTGCACACCAATGCAGTCGTATTGGTGCCTCGGCGCTCCTTCTCGGAACTATAGACCATAAGCAAATGAGATGGCATGACAACTATCGGCAGAACTGGCAAAAAATTGCAGCTGTTTAATAAAACCTGATAAAACCCTGCCCCGTTCTCCGGTTTGGCATTCCTCGTGCTTGAAAACCGGGTACTAAGCAAAGGATTCCTATGATTGCAGGGTTTACAAAACGAAATCGAGGGTGCATCGATCGGGAGGGTAACCCAACTCGTCTGGTAGTTGATTTAACTCCTCTGGCGCAGAGTTCCCTATTGGGACATGATTGGATGTTCAGGACAAAAAAGCTGCACCAGCAAGCAGATGAGGCAAAATGGGAGAAGCCGGTTAACGGCTCGAATAGGGGGAGTTACCTGATGAAGTGGTCTCTTGTTTTGCTCATGGCAATGTCGTCTGCGATGCCTGCTGTTGCGGTAGCCCAGCAAGCGCAATCTCCAGCCGCAGCCACTGCGCAGAATACCGTGTCGGATGCAACGCAGAAGCCATCGACAACGGACTCCAGCGATATTGCCCACTATATTATCGGGCCCGAAGACTCCCTTCAGATCACGGTCTGGAAGGAGCCCACGCTCTCCGGCACAGTTCCCGTGCGCCCCGACGGCAGAATCTCGCTGGTTCTTCTGGGCGACCTGCAGGCTGCTGGCATGACCCCCATGCAACTCGCTGCCGATATCACTCAGCGGCTTAAGAAATACGTTCAGGACCCCATCGTTTCGGTCGTCGTTCTTGCCGTCAACAGCCAGAGGGTCTTCATGATCGGCGAGGTGGGACATGTCGGAGCCATCTCGATGACCGCGGGCATGACCCCCTTGCAGGCCATCGCCGCAGCCGGCGGTCTGTCGCCATTTGCTCACTCCAAACACATCTATATTCTGCGTGGCACCGGAGCTACCCAGAAGAAGATCCCCTACGACTATAAAAAGGCGCTGAAAGGCGACGATAAACAGGGCGTTTCGCTTCAACCTGGCGACACGATTGTGGTCCCATGAGCCGTTCTCTCAAGATTTGTGTTGCTAGCCTGGCGCTCGTTGCTGCCACGGCCTCGGTCGCCTTTGCCCAGGCGGCCCCGGCCAGCACCATGTCGCCGAGTGTCGGTCCGGGGCTTCCCTCGGTCGACGGTATCTTCCACTATTCTCTGAGCGCCTCAGAGCAGTTTCAGTTCGGCGATCTCAATACGGGCGTAGGGTATTCAACCGCCCTGTCCGGTTCGGCTTCCTATAATTCGAGAAGCGTCGCCCATCCGTTCGGGATGCTCTACGCAGGCGGTCTTCTATTAGGAAATCTCTACAAAAATAGTCTGACGCCTTACCAGAACTTCGCCATCTCGCAGGGGCTAGTGAAGGGAGCATGGAACTTTGGCGTGTCCGATTCTGTGAGCTATCTGCCCGAGTCCCCGACCACCGGCCTCTCCGGAATTCCCGGTGTCGGCGATCTCGGCTCGCAACCGACTTCTGGCCCCTCAAGCGGCCCTGCCGGTGGAATTCTGACTGCTAATGCTACGAACGTCAGCAATGCCCTGACCGGCGATGTCGAACGCCGCCTCAGCGGCCGCACCTCGGTAAGCGGAAGCGCCACATGGTCGATCCTCCGCTTTCCCAACAGCAATGGCCTCGACAACTCGCAGGTTATGGGTGAGGTTGGGCTGAATCACCGTCTCGACGTGCGCGACACGATCAGTGGCAATGTAAGCTACTCCACCCTGAGCTACGGTTCAGGAATCAATCTGTCGATCCAGACGCGTGGCATCAACGGCGTATTCCAGCGCGTTCTAAGCCGCAGTCTCTCGATGAGCGCCTCCGCAGGCCCCTTGTGGATTAGCAGCTCCAACAGCGCTGTGGTGCCTTCGAACCTTACCGTGGCTACCGATCTCAGTCTCAACTATTCCCGTCGCGAGGTAACAGGCGGCCTCAATTACACCCGTGGCGTCCAGGGCGGCTCAGGCGTTCAGGCTGGCACTCTGGCCGATAGTGTCTCGGCTTCGATCGGCCGGACTTATGGACGCGATTGGATGACTTCGGTCAGCGCAAACTATACTCATTCCTCAGGTCTGGTGCAGACTGGAGCTGCTGCCGGCACCAATCTTAACTTTCTCTACTTTGGTGGAACCTCCAATATGACCTACGGTGGTGCCCAGGTATCGCGCAGATTGTCGGATTCTCTCTCTGCATTCGCCAGCTATAACGTTCAACATCAATCCATTGACAGCTCGCTGGCTTTACAGAATGCCTTCAGCGGTCTTACGCAGACGTTTGGCGTCGGGATTACCTTCTCTCCCCGCTCCACCCGCCTCGGTCAGTTTTAAGGAGTTATCATGCTTGGCCATCGCGCACTCAGTCTGGAAGACTATACCGCCATCCTCAAGCGCAGGTGGTGGATCATCGTCATCCCGGCGCTTATCCTCCCCATCTTTACCTACGGGATCAGCCATCTCGTCCAGCCCCGCTACGTCTCGCAGACGCTCGTCCTGGTTGAGCAGCAGAAGGTTCCCGACAGCTACGTCAAGCCGGTCGTTACCGAAGATCTCAGCGCCCGCCTCGCCTCGATGAAGGAGCAGATCCTCAGTCGCTCCCGCATCCAACCCATCATCGAGCGCTTCAACCTGTACGGCACCAGCAAGATGTCGATGGACGACCGCATCGATGCCGTCCGCAAGAACATCGATATCAAGCCGATCCAATCGGCGGGTTCGTCGGGGATGCCAGGTTTTTATATCTCCTATCAGGCGAGTGATGCCCGTACGGCCCAGCTCGTCTGCGGCGAGATCACCTCGCTCTTCGTCAGCGAAAATCTCAGCGATCGTACTGCTTCCGCCGAGGGCACCACCGCCTTCCTCCAGGCTCAGCTCGCTGACGCCAAGAGCAAACTCGACGACCAGGATTCCAAGCTGGCGCGCTTTCAGGAGCAGTACGCCGGCAGACTTCCGGGTGAAGAGGCGACCAACATGAATATGTTGACCACCCTCAACACCCAGTTGGATGCGGCCACCCAGGCGCTCGCGCGTCTGGAGCAGGACAAGAGCTACGAGGAGGCGATGCTGGCACAGCAGACCGCAGCTCAAAGCTCAAGCGTTAGCGGTGCTGTAGCCCCGCAGGCGCAGCAGACTGAACTGGATTCGCTTCTCAGCCAGGAAGCCGACCTGACGGCCCGCTACACCGACGACTATCCCGATGTGGTTACGGTTCGACGCAAGATCAAGGAGCTTCGCGCCCAGATGGCCAAAGCTCCCGAGCCTGCGAAGCCGTCGTCGATCTCCACTCCCAGCACCCACGATTCTCTGAGCGTGCAACAGCTTCGTGCTCAACTTCGCGCCGTCGAGCAGGGAATTATTCAGAAGAAGCGCGATCAGGCCCAGATTCAGAGCCAGATTCGTGCCTATCAAGGACGTATCGAGTCCACTCCGGCGGTGCAGGAGCAGTTCAAGAACATTACCCGCGACCATGCCACTGCTCAACAGTTCTATGATGATCTCCTCAATAAGATGAACCTTGCCAAGATGGGAACAGATCTCGAGAAGCGGCAGCAGGGCGAGAACTTCAAGGTCATGGATGAGCCCAACCTTCCTGAAGCTCCGACCTTCCCCAACCGGCTGGTCTTCGTACTGGGCGGCTTTATCGGCGGGCTTGTGCTCGGTCTTGCGATTGTGGGCCTCATCGAGTATCGTGACACCGCAGTTCGTAGTGAGCGGGATATCTGGGCATTCACCAAGCTGCCGACGCTGGCTGTCATCGGCTTCACCGGCGAGGAGGAGCAACCTGTGCCGTCCAAACGCAGATGGCCGTTCCGCCGTCAGCCAGAGCTTGCAGCGGACTCGAAGCCGCTCGTGAACACAGGTAGCTGATTATGTATAAGAGCTTCTACAAGCTGCAAAGCAATCCTTTCGGCACCAGTCCCGACCCGCGCTTCCTCTACATGATGCCGCATACCCGGGAGGCGCTTGCCTGCCTGGAGTATGGTATCTCCGCGCGCAAGGGCTTCACCGTACTCACTGGCGAGGTTGGTACCGGAAAGACCACGCTGCTGCGACGGGCCCTCAGCTCTTTCAGCGGACGCCGTGTGTCCACCTCGTTCGTCTTCAATCCGCGCCTCGAGACGCTGGACTTCCTCGAGTTCGTGCTCACCGACTTCGGTATCACCCCGGCGACCCGTACCAAGTCCGGAATGCTGCTCCAGCTTAATCGCTGGCTCATCGAACGCTTCCGCATGGAAGAGACCTGCGTTGTCGTCGTCGATGAGGCGCAGAACCTCTCCTGGGAGTTGCTCGAAGAGATTCGGCTGCTCACCAACCTTGAAACCTCGTCGGAGAAGCTGCTCCAGATCGTCCTCTCCGGCCAGCCCGAGCTTGAAGAGAAGCTCCGCCACCCCAGCGTTCGCCAGCTTCGTCAGCGAGTCTCCTTGTGGTGCCGCACCCAGTCGCTCAGCGAGAGCCAGACTCACGCCTATGTAGCCGAGCGTCTGCGCATCGCCGGTGCGTCGTGGCCTATCTTCACGCAGGAGGCTCTGAGACTGATCCATCGCTTCAGCCGCGGGATTCCGCGCATTATCAACCTACTGTGCGAGCACTCGCTGATCGTAGGCTATGTTGAACAGGCCCGGGAGATCACCCCAGCCATTGTCGAAGGCGTAGCGATAGAGCTTGAGCTTGAAACGCAGCCATTTCTTATCTCCTCCGCGGCCATGGGCGGCGGGGGCATGTCGTCGCCGCTCACCGTCTCCGGCGACGCTCCCAACTTCAACACAGTTTTTAATGGTGAACCCACGGGAAGGCAAGATCGATGAGTCGCATTTACGAAGCACTCCAAAAAGCAGAGTCCGAGCGCTCCCAGGAAGATCGCACCCGCACGCCGCGCACTCCGGAGCAAGTGGCAAATCCGGCGCCTTCGGTCAACTTCGAGCCGCTCCCGCAGACTGCTGTCGTCGAAGCAGAGTATGAGTCAGCCATCCCCGCGCCTGCGCGTCCTCGCCCGGCTGCTCCGACTGCCGCAGCCGTCATGCAAGAGCCGCTCGACCTCAATAAGATCGAACGTCGCCCCTGGAGCCCGGTCTTTGCCCGGCTTCCGGCACTTTTGCATCGCGGCCCTGCCGTCGAGCAGTTTCGCAGCCTGCGCTCGCGTATCTTCGAGCTACGCGACCTCGGCCCGCTCAAGACGATCCTCATCAGCAGCGGTCTGCCCCAGGAGGGCAAGAGCTTCGTCTCCGTTAACCTGGCCTTCAGCCTCGCGCGTCACAAAAACAGCAAGGTTCTGCTGATCGACGGCGACATGCGCCGCTATACGATGCACCAAATTCTCGGTTGCGAATCGCAGCCCGGTTTGGCCGACTATCTAGCTGGGAAGGCCAGTCTCGTCGAAGTAATGCAGCGCCCACAGGAGATGCCGTCCACCGACTCCGTCAAGCAGCCCGCACTGCCCAACCTTACCTTTATCGCTGGGGGCAATGGCGGAGACAGGGCTGCGGACCTCTCCGGCAGTCCGCGCTTTGGCGATCTTATTCGCCAGGCATCTCCCTACTTCGACTGGATCATCGTCGACTCGTCGCCGGTTCTGCCGGTCTCGGACGCAGTCAATCTCGCTCGCTCTTGCGATGGCGTCCTGCTGGTCGCCCGTGGTGGAGTCACCAAGTTCCCCATTGCACAACGAGCGCAAAGTGAGCTGAAGGCCGCGAAGGTCCTCGGTTTTGTGCTCAACGCGGTGCATGAGGCTCCACAGGTCGGCAGCTACTATGGCTACGATTCCACTAACGAGTGAGTGACGGACTTGGGACAATACGGAAAAATGATGGAGATTGATATTCCGTCATCTCTATCTTGCCGTAAATTAAATGGAAATTGACGAATCGACTTCGTTTACGGCTGAGCCTTGGGATCTTCGTTGCGGGCCGTTACGGAAGCGCATGAAAAAAAGAGCTCTAACTGTTGGGGTATGCTCTCTTATGTTGTTGTTACTCGCCAAAGGTTGATCGTATTCGGATGATGGCAGCGTCCGATGCGCATCAGCTATGGAGAATATTGATGTCGTCGTCTATGGTTCCCGGTCTACAGCAGATTACTGGTAAGAGAGAGCAATGATTCGCCTATTCAACGTGTACTACCCGACGCGTACCATTGTTCTGCTGTTGTGCGAGGCGTTGATTATTGGTGGTTGCTTCCTGTTGGCGACTGCCCTGATCGCCGGGCCGGACACCTACCTCGTCCTCAACTTCGAATACGGTTGGGTCAAGATCGCTGCCCTCATCATTCTTACGCTTCTGATCTCCTACTATTTCGATCTCTACGAGCCACAGCGCATCTCCGAAAGCTGGGAGATCTATTTCCGACTCCTGCTCGTCCTCGGCTTTCTCTCTTTCCTTCTCTCCGGCATCATCTACCTTTTTCCTGCCGTCGACATTGCCCACTCTGCTCTTCTGCTCGGTCTTGTCTTTCTGACCATCGCGCTGGTGGTATGGCGCGGTATCTATGAGTGGCTCATCGGCAGGGATGCCTTTCGTGAAAGGGTCTACGTCCTCGGAGCGGGCGAACGCGCCCAGATGGTCGTCAATCTTCTGCGTAATCGCAAAGACGCCGGAATGGAAGTCGTTGGCTGCGACGGTTTTACTGACGACAAGGCAGAGAGGCAGCAGGTCTTCGGTGCTGCCTTGGCTGATATGGACGGCTCGAAGCATCACATCGACCGGGTAGTGGTCGCGCTCGAGGATCGTCGCGGCACTCTCCCGATGCGTGAGCTGCTCAAGCTGCGCTTCAACGGCGTCGTCATTGAAGAGGCCGGCGCGCTGCTGGAGCGGTTGACCGGCAAGCTCTACCTCGATGGCCTGCGTCCCAGCAACTTTATCTACAGTGAAGGCTTTCGCGTAAAGCCCTCACAGCAGATCGCCCGCCGTATCGTCTCTACCCTGACCGCGGCCATCGGTCTGCTTCTCTTTCTTCCGTTCTTTCCCTTCGTCGTTCTGCTGGTTCGCATGTCGTCGCCCGGCCCTATCTTTTTCCGACAGACGCGCGTCGGCATGGGCGGCCGCAACTTCTCCGTCTACAAATTCCGCACCATGCGCACCGACGCCGAAGCCGCAGGCGCCAAGTGGGCCACCAAGAACGATCCTCGTGTTACCCGCGTAGGCATGTTCATGCGCAAGACCCGGCTCGACGAGGTTCCCCAGCTCTGGAACGTTCTGCGCGGTGACATGGGCTTCGTAGGGCCCCGCCCCGAGCGGCCCGAGTTCGTGCCCTGGCTCTCCGAACAGATTCCTTACTTCGATCTCCGCCACATGATCCGCCCCGGTCTCACCGGCTGGGCGCAGGTCCGATATGGCTACGGAGCCACGCTGGCACAGAGTCGCGAAAAGTTGGAGTTTGATCTCTACTACATCAAGCACATGACGCTCGGCCTTGACCTGCTCATCATGTTCGAGACGGTCAAGACCATCATCCGCCGCCAGGGCGCTCAATAGATACTGAGATTGCCTGAAAGCTGGTAGACAACAAAACCCCGGCCAAAGCCGGGGGTTTTGAGTAGAAATACCTTAATAAATTCTGCTTCGAGACGAAAGCGCCGGCTTCAGCGTTCTCTCCGAGGTCTTCTTCACCAGCCCCGGAATCCGCAGCGGACGTGGTGGAACCTCCGGCATTCCCGCCTCGCTCAACTTGTAGAGCAGCGACCGATAGCTGATTTGCAACCACTTAGCTGTCTTTTGACGGTTCCAACTGTTCTCCTGCAAGACCTTCAGGATGATCTGCCGCTCCAGGTCTTGGGTCGCCTTCTTGGTAATGTTCTTGAGCGATATCGGTTCGCTCAGATCGATCTCCGTAGTGATTCCACTGCGCGGAGTCTCCGGCATCAGCTCTGCAACCAGGGCATCTTCGCTCCCGATCAGGACATAACTCCGAATAAGGTTCTCGAGCTGACGGATATTTCCCGGCCAGTGATAGTTCTGCATCAATCGCACGGCACTCTTGGAGAGCAATTCCGGTGCGTGGTGGAAAACTTTTGCATAGTGCTCGATAAAGTAGTCGATGAGAACAGGCAGATCGGCAATGCGTTGCCGCAGAGGCGGAAGGTTGATCGTTACTGCATTGATTCTAAAGAGAAAGTCGAGGCGGAATGTCCCATCTTCTACCTGATTGCGAAGATCGCAGTTGGCAGCCGAGACCAGCCGGGTTGTAATGGAGCGCGGATCATGTCCCCCAACCCGCGTAAACGTCCCATCCTGAAGAACTTGCAGGAGCTTGGCCTGAACGGCGAGATCAAGGCTTCCAACTTCGTCGAGGAACAGCGTTCCCATGTGTGCCTGTTCCACCCGGCCCTGTTTGGTCGACATGGCACCGGTAAAGGCGCCTTTTTCGTATCCGAACAGCTCGGTTTCAAGCAGTGAATGGGGAATCGCGGGACAACTTACCTTAACCAGAGAGCCACTGGCACGCTTGGAGAGAGCATGCAGCAGACGAACGCAAACCTCTTTGCCTGTACCACTTTCGCCCTGGATCAGGACAGGGACATCAGTCTCTGCGACCCGTTCCAATTTATTTCGGACGGCCTGCATGGCTGCAGTCCTCCCGAAGATGATGTCGAGTGGCGGCAGGTTCAGAGCAGCAACGGATTCAGCATGGTGAATCAAGAGTATTTTCCTATCGAAGTGCAGGAGTCACAGTGATGCAATACTTGTTATCTTGCACGTCAATAACCAATTGGCTCAAAGAGATGAAGCTGAGGTGATCTTTCTGTCGCAAACTGAGGCACTCGAGCAGTAGACCTCTCCGAATTGGCGATGTAATCCCATATTCATCAGCTTTTGGCAGGTTACAGTGAAAATGTTTACCAAAGTAATCTGCAAAAAAATGGCATATTCTTCTCTTCCGGACGATAAGTTGCATAGTAAGCTAGACCTGTTCGAGGAAGAGAAATGGAAAACCTTTATCTCTTTTGTCGGCAAAGTTGTTAACATTTTTTCTATCGTCATTGTTTCGTGACGATCTAAAATCTGCGCAGCAAGGTCGTCAGCACCTTTGACGAATCGATTGAAAGCAAGTTGGGTTCCAGTTAAGGATGATCCGGACAGCAGATCCGGCCCCAGAAGTATCGCAAGCTCTGGTTTCGATCAGGGTCTGTGACAAAAAGAGGTTTTTGGTATGTCAACTTCGCTGTCTTACCCGGTCTCTGCCTCGAAGTCCACTGCGAAGTCGCGGGCCCAGATTCTCATTCTGGAACCGGACCTGGCGGTTCTTGACTATCTCCGTTCGACGCTTGGAGGAAAGTACGCCCTGAGCCTGTTCTCGGAAGAGCATATGCTGCTCGACCGGCTCGAACACCAGGAGGAGTCCGATCTTCTTCTGCTTGCGCTGCATAGCAATCGCGATCCGCTTCCGCTTCTGACCCAGATTCGCTGCAGCAAGCCGCATCTCCCTGTAATTGTGCTCTCCGGCTCGTCCGAGCTGCGCGACATCGAGACCGTCATTAGGTTGGGTGTTAAGGCTATCGTGATGAAGCCGTTTGTCGGCTGCGACGTCGAAGCGACGATCGAGGAGCATCTCGCCTCCGCCGATAGGAAGACGACGGCCGATACGCCTCGCGAGATCCCTCTGAACGAGACGCACTCCTTTGTGCGCTCCAGCAAGCGTATGCGCGATCTGGAGTCACAGGCCGCGCTGGTGGCCCGTGCCGATATTCCTCTGCTCATTCTTGGAGAGAGCGGCACAGGAAAAGAGATTCTTGCGCTCTACACGCACATGATGTCGGCCCGCAGCCAACATATCTTCCTCAAGGTCAATTGCGCCGCGGTCCCAGCCGAGCTGCTCGAGAGCGAGCTCTTCGGCTACGAGCAGGGCGCATTTACCGGTGCTATCAAAACGAAGCCGGGCAAGTTTGAAGTCTGCACAGGCGGAACGATCTTTCTCGACGAGATCGGGGAGATGCCTGCGATCTTGCAGGCTAAGTTATTGCAGGTATTGCAGGATGGGACTTTTTCGCGCTTGGGCAGCCGCGCTCCGATGAAGGTCGATGTGCGTGTAATCGCCGCAACCAATATCAATATGAAAGAGGCGATGGCGCAGAAGACGTTTCGAGAGGACCTGTACTATCGCCTGAACGGCTTTACCCTGAGTATCCCCCCGCTGCGTGAGCGCAGGGAGGAGATTCCTGTGCTCTCCGAGTACTTTATGCGCAAGGGAGCAAAGCGGTATGGGCGTGATGAGCTTCCCTTCTCGCCAAGGCTGATGAACACGCTGACCGAGCATGCGTGGCCCGGCAATCTGCGCGAGCTGGAGAACGTCGTCAACCGCTACCTGGTTCTGGGAGACGAGAAGGCAATCCTGGATGAGCTCTCCCCATCGAGCGGAAATGAGCAGAACTCCTCCGGCACTGCCGGGGAGGCATCGAGCGGAGCAGGACTCAAGGCTTTGGTGCGCGGCCTGAAAGGCGACGCGGAGGCGACGGCAATCGCCCGTGTGCTTGAGGGGACGGGTTGGAACCGGAAGGCCGCGGCCAGTGACCTTCAGATCAGCTACAAGGCGTTGCTTTACAAGATCAAGCAGTACGATCTCTCTCCACGGAGTCAGGCTTAGTGGCACAACGAGGAGATGGAGAAGCAGCGAATACACACCGGATCGTGGTCCGGTACGAAGACCGTGCGGTGCGCGGTTTTGCAGAAATAGATGATCTGGGATCGGTGGAGGAACTTCTGCATAGCACGCAGGAGTCTCCCCTCGAGTCGATCCGTCTGCGTCTGCAGGACTCGCAGACGATCGAAGAGGTGCCGACCAAGGACGCCAAAGCGGTCTTTTTCGTCAAGACGTTTGAGGGGGATCTGAAGCATCGGGCACTCCACTTTCATGGGCATGCCCCCGTGCTTGAGGGCCTCTGGGTGCGTGTCTATTTCAACGACAATGAGATGATCGAGGGGATCGTCAGCAACAACTCCGACTTTGTGCTGCAGAACGGCTTCTTTTTGATGCCGACCGACCCGAACGGCAACAATAAGCTGGTCTACGTGTTGAAGGGCGGCCTCAAAGATTTTCACGTGCTGGGCCTGCGAAACCCCTCCAAGAGCCTTCACAAGGCTTAGACCTTTGCGGCAGGACTTCGGTCCTGCTCTTTCAATCTTCACTTCTTTTCGTTACGGGCGCTTGCGAGCGCCTGTAACTCTTTTTGTGACTGAGTCGTCGTATTCAGTGAGCCTATAAAGCAGACCATCCTTCGTGAAGGTGTGCTGCATCTGTCTGTTCGTCAGTCCGGTCGCGCTCACTGGAGGATGTCGAGATGAAGAGCGAAGCGAGGTACGGGTGGGGTGGTTCCGGAAGGTGGGCCACGGTGCCGCTGCGTCTGATCGTCGGCTACGGCTTCATGGAGCACGGAGTGGCCAAGCTGACTAAAGGCCCAGAGGCATTTGCCACAATACTGCACGCGCTTGGCGTGCCGTCATCGCACCTGATGGCGTCGGCCACGATTTTGATTGAACTGTTTGGTGGCCTGGCAATTCTGCTAGGTGCTTTTGTAACACTGGCGAGCCTGCCGATGGCCGCCGTTCTGATCGTGGCCATCTTTACCGTGCATCTTCCCTATGGATTCAGCTCGATCAAGCTGATAGCTGTGACTGCTGCGGGGGCAAAGCTCGGGCCGCCAGGATACGAGTGCGATCTTCTATACCTTGCTTGTCTGGCAACTCTTGTTCTGGGTGGCCCGGGACCGTGGTCGATTGACGGGTTCCTTAGAAACCGGCGATTGCCTGCTGCTGAGTAATGCAGAGCCAATAAACTGGCCCTCCCGAAAAAAGGAGGGCCAGTTTATTGAAGCGGTAAGGGAGTCTACGCGCCGACAGGCTCGGCGACCTTGACGTTGACCGGGGTGAGCCAGTTGTGGCGGTCGGGCTTGAGCCCGTTGACGATGGCGAAGAACTCTTCATGCAGCGCACTGGTAATGGGGCCCATGGTGCCGTCGCCCACCAGGATGCGGTCGACCGAGCGCAGATGTGTGACCTCAGCTGCGGTGCCGGTGAAGAAGGCTTCGTCGGCGATGTAGAGCATCTCGCGGGGCAGGGCCTGCTCGACCACTTCGATGCCGAGCTGCTTGGCCAGCGTGATGACCGACGCGCGGGTGATGCCGCTGAGCACTGAGTTGGCAAGAGGCGTGGTGTAGAGAACGCCGCCGCGCACGATGAAGAGGTTCTCGCCAGAGCCCTCGGAGAGGTAGCCATTGACGTCGAGTGCGATGCCCTCGGAGTAGCCGTTGACCTCGGCCTCCATGCGGATGAGCTGCGAGTTCATGTAGTTGGCGCCGGCCTTTGCCAGCGAAGGCATGGTGTTAGGTGCGAGGCGGCTCCAACTGGAGACGCAGACGTCGGCGCCTTCGTTGCCGGGAACATATTTACCCCAGGGGAAGTTGGCGATGTAGACCTCGACGGGAGACTTGAGGGGATTGACGCCGATCTCGCCATAGCCGCGGAAGGCGATGGGGCGGATGTAGCAGGGGGCAATGCCATTGGCCTCGACGACATCGACGACGGCGGAGCAAAGCTGATCGACGGTATAGGGCACGGGCATGCGATAGATCTTGGCGGAGTCGAGCAGGCGCTGCATGTGCTCCTGCAGGCGGAAGACGCCGGCGGTGCCCATAGCCGAGCCGTTGCCGGGCTGCGTATAACAGCGGATGCCTTCGAAGACCGAAGACCCGTAGTGGACGACATGGGACATGACGTGAATCTGGGCTTTGTCCCATGGAATGAGATTGCCGTTGTGCCAGATATTGTTGGTGGTCTGAAGGGCCATACGATTCGCTCCTGAGGGCTGAATGTTTAATTATAGCCGTGTGTTGGCGGGGGCGTGGGAGAATGAAGAGTGATTCTTGACGCCCATTCGATGAGCCTGGCGGTGCTGGAGCGATCGGCGTACGTGCGGTTCTCCGTGCTGGCGCTAAGCTCCATTTTCTTCCTCGTAGACCCATTTGCCGCGCTGCCGACGTTTCTGGCGGTCACGGCGGGGGCGAATAAACAGCGGCGTCGGAGGATGGCCTGGAAGGCTTCGCTGACGGCTCTGGTGTTTCTGTCGGCATTTGCGATTGCGGGACAGTACATCTTCAGGATGTTCGGGATTACGCTGCCGGCGTTCGAAATCGCGGGCGGCATTATCCTGCTTTTGATCGGACTGGACATGCTGGAGGCGAAGCGGTCGCCGACGCAGGAGTCCAGCGAGGATACGACGGAGGCGGCAGCGAAGGACGATGCCGGAATTGTTCCGTTGGGAATTCCCATGCTGGCCGGGCCGGGTGCGATCACCAGCGTCATGGTGCTGGTAGGCCAGGCGCAGACGCGGTGGCAGATGGCGGCAATCCTGATTTCGATCTTCATTACGGCAGCGATTTGCTACCTCGTACTGGGCAACTCCGACAAGGTGGCCCGAGCACTGGGAGATACCGGAATCAGGATTTTGGTGCGCATCATGGGACTGCTGCTGGTGGCGCTGGCGGTTCAGTATTTCGTGAACGGCATGGTGGACCTGGGCGTGATTGCGAAACCCTAGTTACTGCGGCTTCGAACTAAATCTGAGAAGCGTCCGTACCATCAATATGCTGCGAATTCAGCTGGTGAGAACGGTGCTGGTTTGCGTTGCCGTTGCGAGTGCCGCCCCCGGCTACGCAATGACTCATGTGGATGCCACACAGGCTCAGGCAATGCTCAAACTTTTGCGGCAATGCAGCGTAGGGTCCGCGTCAGCACAGACTATCGACCGGGTGATCGCGATGCCGGGTACGCAGCTCATCATTGGCCAGCAGAATATCTCCCGCCGCATTATAAAGGCACAGTACAGAGATGTTCTTATCGCCGCGTGCAAAGGTGCAATTGCGCGCATAGAGCCGTCTGAAGCAGGAGCGAGAGCAGAGAAGGGCGTACAAGGATTGACCGAGGACGTGGCCCCATCCCTGATCTGGGCAAGGCAGCACGTTGATCTTTTGCAAAAAAGATTAGAGGAGGCAGAAGCCAACCAGCGGTTCGACGGAGTGATTCCCCTTGCCCAGAAGAATCTGCCAGAGCCAGTAGAGCTGTCGCCGAAGTTGTACTTCGTCATGGGCGGGCGTGCAGGTGCGGCGGCCTCCGAACAAGGGATTTATATCGATCTGCTCGACGATCTCTGGAGGTCGAAGGACCACTCCGACCCGATGACGCAGCAGGAGATGGTGGAGTTCTTCGCCCACGAGACGCATCACGTCGGCTATGGCCGTATTCTCGATAAAAAGCGCGAGCAGCTCCATCTACAAGCCGGACAGGTACAGGCATGGAATTTTCTTGTGGATGTATTGATGGAGGGAAGTGCGACACTGCTGATCAACGCGCACGGAAGCTGGGAGGAGCTGGAAGGCCAACGGCACATTCAGGCTGATCTGGCGCGGCTGCCAAAGCTGCTGCCGGAGTCGCAGCAGATCTTGCAGCAGTTGCTGGATGGAAAGCTGTCAGAGCAGGAGTATCAGGCGGCGCTGTCAGATTTCTTTAACGAGGGATATCACGCTACCGGCGCAAAGCTGCTGTATGTGATCGAAGAAGTGCGCGGCAAGGCGGGTGTTCTCGCCGTGATGGACGATCCCCGGAGCCTGCTTACCGTGTACAACCAGTGCGCGGAGACGCGGCAGGAATCATTCCGATTCACCCCTGAGTTAGCGAAGAAGCTGGAGACGATGGGGAAAGATCGCTGAGGATTGTTTCCTGCGTTTTCTTTGGAGCGCAGCTCTCTCTCCGTTCATCCAAAGGACATTTGAAAAATCCCTGTAAGGAGATCTCTAGTTCATGGAACAGCGCTTTAACTACTTCAAGGCAGCACCCGATGCTTATCGGGCGATGAGCGGGCTGGAATCTTATCTGCACGGGTGTGGGCTCGAGGAAGGTCTGTTGCATCTGGTCAAGCTGCGGGCATCGCAGATTAACGGCTGTGCGTTCTGCCTTGACATGCACTGGAAGGACCTGCGCGCGCTGGACGAAGAGGAGCAGCGGCTGTACTCGTTGGATGCCTGGCGGGAGTGCCCATGGTACAGCGATCGCGAGCGGGCAGCGCTGGCCTGGACCGAGGCGCTGACGCTGATCACGCAAGGCCATGTTCCCGATGCAGTGTATGAAGAGACGCGTAAGCAGTTCAATGAGAAAGAACTGACCGATCTCAGCATCGCCATTACGACGATCAATGCGTGGAACCGGCTTAGTATTGCCGCGCGGACGACTCCGGGAACGTATAAGGTTGGGGCCTATAAGTCTCACACGCAGTAGGCTCCAATTATTTCGCGAGGCCTCCTTCTATACCGGGGTCTCGCAACTTCTATTTCAAAAAAATCGGTAGCGAGGGATGCGTTGACAGGACTCGGGACGGTTGCGATTGCCGGCTTGTTGGCTGGTACGTTAGACATTACAGCGACATCGACGCTGTTCGCTCTGCAGGGCCTTTCGCTCGAGAGGCTCTGGCAGGGAATTGCCAGCGGTGCATTGGGTGCACGTGCATTCAGCGGGGGGAAGAAGATCGCTGCGGTCGGCCTGCTCTTTCACTTTGTGATTGCATTCGTGGTCGCTGCTGTCTACTACGCGCTGAGTCGCGTGTGGCCGGTTCTGGTAGAGACGCCTTGGGTGTGGGGAGCGGTCTACGGCGCTGCCGTTCATGTAGTGATGAGCCGCATCGTGCTTCCGTTGTCGGCGGCTCCCAAGCGAGTGTTTTCAGCAAAGGCGTTCCTGGTTCAGCTGGCGATCCACATCTGCTTCGTCGGGCTTCCTGTTGCGCTTGTGGTCAGCCACTTCGCTCGATAAAAACGTCTGCTTTTCTCCACTCAATTTGGTCATTCCCAATGCACTTCTGGTAAGGTGGGCGCGTTGGACGTTTGCCGCCCATCGGCGTTGCGAATGTCTTCAACAAGGGGGATCGATGCGACGGAGAGATTTTCTGGGTTTAGCGGCTGGGGCTGCACTGGCAGGTGCATCTGGGGTGGCCGAGGCGACGCCTGCGGCGAGGGGAACTCCGGTGCGGGTGGGCAGAACGATGGAACTGGGGCTGGTGATCTCGCCGTTTCACGGGCCAGAGGAGACGATCAAGCGGGTGCATGACCTGGGCCTGACGACCTGCTTTCTTTCACTCGATGGCTATATTGGAAAATTCACGCCTGAGCTGGCGACCGAGATGCGCGGTCTGCTGGACCGCTATGGCCTGAGAGCGACGACAGTGGAGGTCGTGGGGCCGGGCAAGCTGGTGTGGGATTTCATGCAGGGACCGTCGACCATTGGGATAGTTCCGCGAGCCACGCGTGCAGTGCGGATGGACGCGCTGCGCCAGGTCTCAGACTTTGCAAAGCTGCTGGGCGTGGGACAGGTGCAGACGCACTGTGGATTCATCCCCGAAGACCCTGCCGACCCGCTCTATGCGGAGGCAGTCGTTGCGATTCGCGAGGTAGCAAAGCACTGCGCTGGCAATGGTCAGGACTTCCTGATGGAGACCGGGCAGGAGACGCCGACGACAATGTCGCGGATGCTGCGCGATGTGGCGCTGCCAAATCTCGGCGTCGGGCTCGATACGGCCAACCTGATTCTCTATGGCAAGGCGAATCCAGTCGATGCGGTCGACATTCTGGGGCCGCATGTGAAGAGCATCCATGCCAAGGATGGCCGATGGCCGACTGATCCCAACAAGCTCGGCGAAGAGGTGCTGATTGGTACAGGACTGGTGGACTTTCATAAGGTGTTCGCCAAGCTGCACCACTTGGGCTACAACGGCGCTGTGACGATTGAGCGCGAAACCTCGGGTCCACAACAGATTGCAGATGTACGCGAGGAAAAGACGTATTTAGAGAAGATTCTGGCTGATGTGATTGGCTGACGATTGCGAGCAGAAAAGGGAGAGCGCATGAAGGGGATGGATCGAAGGGAGTTTGTTAAGGCAGGAGCTGCGGCATCGGGCCTGTTGCTACTGAAGTCGAAGACGGCGTTTGGTTATGAAGCCAACTCCGCTGTGCGGATGGGGCTGCTTGGCTGCGGAAACCGGGGAACGTCGGTGGCCAGCTCGTTCGCGAAAAACACGACGGCGCGTGTAGTGGCACTTGCTGACATCTTTCCCGACAAGCTCGCGTTGGGCAAGCAGCACTTCGACCAGTTGAATGCAGGGCTCGGTCATTCGGCCATCGAGGATAGGCTGACGTTTCATGGCCACAATGCCTTTATGGAGCTTGCACACTCCAAAGACATCGACATGGTGCAGATCTCGACGCCACCGTGGTTTCACGTCGAGCACCTCGAAGGCGTCGTCAACGCAGGTAAGCACGCCTATTGCGAGAAGCCGGTCGGCGTAGATGTGGCTCAATCGAAGAAAGCGCTGGAGATTGCGAAGAGGGTGGAGGGCAAGCTCAGCGTCGATGTAGGTTTTCAAGTGCGTAAGGCTCCGCCGATTGCCGCGGTGATCGAAAAGGTGCAGGCCGGCGCGTTGGGGAAGATAGCGTCCATCTCTGCGAGCTACTATGCGCCAGCCTCTACGGAGAAGACGGCGCCTGCGGGCGCTTCACATGATGAGTGGAGGCTGCGGAACTGGCTGTGGGACAGGATGCTCTCAGGCGACATTCTGGTCGAGCAGAACATCCACATCATCGACCTGTGCAACTGGGTTCTGGGCGCGCATCCGCTGAAGGCCACAGCGACCGGAGGCAGGAATATCCTGACGCACGCAGGCGACTGTTGGGACAACTACCAGGTGGATTACACCTATCCCAATGACGTGCACGTGAGCTTCGCCTCAACGCAGTTTGGCGACTATGGCTTCTTCGAGGCAGGTCTGCGGGCCTTCGGAGCTGAGGGTTCTGCGGATATTCCATACGCCGGGCAGGTACGAATCCTCGGCAAGTCGCCGTGGTCGTGGCAGGATGGTCAGGGCACCTCGGCTGAGCCGGGCAAATTTTCCGCGAGCGGCGACTTCAAGGACAACCTGGAGTTCGCCGATCGCGAGAAAGATCGCAGCTTCATCGAAAGCATCACCTCAGGGAAATTCCACAACCAGATTGCGGCAGGTGTGGAGACCGCGCAGAGTTGCATGCTGGGGCGCATGGCCGGCTATACCCGGCGCGAGGTGACGTGGGAGGAGCTGCAGACGCATGGAGAGAAATTTGCGCTCGGGATGGACGTCAGCCGCTTCAGCTAGCGAGCGAACAAGGTTGGCTAGTGCACGAATAAAGCCAGCGAGGCGATAACCAATCCGACAGCTCCAATGCCGATGCCGAGAAAGAAGTAAGATCGGCGGCGAGTGAAGAGTGTGATGGAAGAGAGAACGACGGCAATCTGCAGCAGTGCCTCTCCGAGATCATAATGACTGGCACGGCGCTCGGCGAGATGGACCTCATGCTCGTACTCGTGGGCCTTCTGCTGCTCTTCGGCCAAGTCGGACTTCCACTTCTCGATGTGTGCTTTGTACTCCTGCTGCTTGGCGGCTGCGCCGGCGGCGTTAGCGAAGCTCTGCAATGAGAGCAGATCTACCGTGACTGAAAGATTATCCATGCGGATCTTTTTGGCTTGATAGAGATTCCACTGATCAGCGACGCGCGACTGCATCAGAATGGCTTCGGTATGGCTGCGGTGTCCAAGCACGGTGACCATAGCAACAAGGACGGCAAGGATAGAGATGGATAGCGAGATACGGGTAAGCGACTCGCCGCCCTCTTCATTGGCTTCGTGGAGTTGATTGCTGAACTCCTGCATTTCTGTGGGTTCCATGAAGGGGATTCTAGCCTGAGCAGACCTTTTCGAGGGGCCTGCAAGAAAAACAGGTGTTTTAAAGATTAAAATAACCCTGTATTTACAGGGGATGGACAGCTTTTCTACAGGAATGCAGAGTTTTCAACAGGCAGAAAGGTTGCATGAAGCCGGTACCGCTGCTAATCTCAGGAAGTCGCAGAAACGCAGTGCTTGCAAGGAATTGAAAAGCACGGTACTCTGAATAGGCAGTAAGAGAAGTAGATGTAAAAGCTTCGCACCTTAGCTCTGAAGTGAGTGAGCAGATTGTAAAGGGATGACGGAGCGCAGTCCAAGCGTTTGATCGGCAATGAGCCAACGGCCAGCCGGTAACCAAACCCAAGCCACTGCAATTGAATGAAGTTCAGGAGCTAAGTGCTCCGCGATCATGTTTTGATCGTCACGATGTTTTGAGATATCTGTGCTGTGCGAACAATGATTTTCAGGCAAATGCGCCAAGCAAGCGGCCTGAAAAAAGTTAGAAAAAAGAAGTTGACAGACGATGAAAACTTCGATAAACTTAAAAAGTTCGCTAAAACGTCACGAGCTGCTGAACGGTACGCTAAACGGTTGAAATAAAGCCAGTAAGAAGCAAGCGAAGCCGGAGTAAGTAGCAAATACAGACGAAAACAGCGCATCAAGTTCGAGGACACGAATCTGGCTTTGCCGATTTCGTCCTTGATCCAAAGCTGCCCGCTTAGGTGGATGCAGTCAGGATCTTTGACAACATAGTTGAACGTGCCAGTCGTGAGATGATACGAAATTTGGTTTAGTCATTCTCACTAGTTATATCCCTCGGATCTTTCGAGCATCCGAAGGCGACTGAACCGTCCCGACCCCTGTCGATGGACGGCAGTCAAACCAAGATTAAACGAGAGTTTGATCCTGGCTCAGAATCAACGCTGGCGGCGTGCCTAACACATGCAAGTCGCACGAGAAAGGGTAGCAATACCTGAGTAAAGTGGCGCACGGGTGAGTAACACGTGAATTATCTACCTCCGAGTGGGGAATAACTGAGAGAAATCTTAGCTAATACCGCATAACACTTACGAGTCAAAGCAGCAATGCGCTTGGAGAGGAGTTCGCGGCAGATTAGTTAGTTGGCGGGGTAATGGCCCACCAAGACGATGATCTGTATCCGGCCTGAGAGGGCGCACGGACACACTGGAACTGAAACACGGTCCAGACTCCTACGGGAGGCAGCAGTGGGGAATTTTGCGCAATGGGGGAAACCCTGACGCAGCAACGCCGCGTGGAGGATGAAATCCCTTGGGATGTAAACTCCTTTCGATAGGGAAGATAATGACGGTACCTATAGAAGAAGCCCCGGCTAACTTCGTGCCAGCAGCCGCGGTAATACGAGGGGGGCAAGCGTTGTTCGGATTTATTGGGCGTAAAGGGTGCGTAGGCGGTTTGGCAAGTCTTGTGTGAAATCTTTGGGCTCAACCCAAAGTCTGCATAAGAAACTGCCGGGCTTGAGTATGGGAGAGGTGAGTGGAATTTCCGGTGTAGCGGTGAAATGCGTAGATATCGGAAGGAACACCTGTGGCGAAAGCGGCTCACTGGACCATTACTGACGCTGAGGCACGAAAGCTAGGGGAGCAAACAGGATTAGATACCCTGGTAGTCCTAGCCCTAAACGATGATTGCTTGATGTGGCAGGTACCCAATCCTGCCGTGTCGAAGCTAACGCGATAAGCAATCCGCCTGGGGAGTACGGTCGCAAGGCTGAAACTCAAAGGAATTGACGGGGGCCCGCACAAGCGGTGGAGCATGTGGTTTAATTCGACGCAACGCGAAGAACCTTACCTGGGCTCGAAATGTAGTGGAATCCGGCAGAAACGTCGGCGTCTAGCAATAGACCGCTATATAGGTGCTGCATGGCTGTCGTCAGCTCGTGTCGTGAGATGTTGGGTTAAGTCCCGCAACGAGCGCAACCCTTATCTACAGTTGCTACCATTTAGTTGAGCACTCTGTCGAAACCGCCTCGGATAACGGGGAGGAAGGTGGGGATGACGTCAAGTCCTCATGGCCTTTATGTCCAGGGCTACACACGTGCTACAATGGCCGATACAAACCGCTGCAAACCCGCGAGGGGGAGCTAATCGGAAAAAGTCGGCCTCAGTTCGGATTGGAGTCTGCAACTCGACTCCATGAAGCTGGAATCGCTAGTAATCGTGGATCAGCATGCCACGGTGAATACGTTCCCGGGCCTTGTACACACCGCCCGTCACATCACGAAAGTGGGTTGCACTAGAAGTCGGTACGCTAACCGCAAGGGAGCAGCCGCCCAAGGTGTGATTCATGATTGGGGTGAAGTCGTAACAAGGTAGCCGTAGGAGAACCTGCGGCTGGATCACCTCCTTTCTAAAAGAGAACGCCTCGGCACATTTCAACGCCCTGCGATTGCAGGCAGCCTTCGAGCTGAGTTGAAGTGATGTTGCCGAGCACCATCTGTATAAGCTTCGGCAAGTGCAGATGAGCCTGAACTAAACCTTCTTTTTTTCGATATCTGTCAACACCGATGGTCAATAGCGGCGTAGCTGCTATGCACGTTCAACTGTGTCCTCGAAACCTTTCGAGAGAGCTCGATTTTTGATTCTTAGGAGTCAACAACAGAGCAGCCTGCGCATCACGCCTTCGGGCTCGATGCTGTAGAGTCGGGCCTGTAGCTCAGTTGGTTAGAGCGCACCCCTGATAAGGGTGAGGTCGGTAGTTCGAATCTACCCAGGCCCACCATCTTTATCTAAACTGCTGGTTATACTGGTAGTCATGGGGCTGTAGCTCAGTTGGGAGAGCACCTGCTTTGCAAGCAGGGGGTCAACGGTTCGATCCCGTTCAGCTCCACCATGATCACTCGATTAGAGTTTCACCAAGCGATGTCTGCTTGAGGTTGAGACTCCGTCAAGACGGAGTTTGAACCTTGAGCAGGAATGCTCAAGCCGCCTGAGGGCGCGATGCGATGACGTAGCAATACGATTCGCCTTATGATTTTTGACAACTGAATAGATTGGGTAAATATAACTACAAGGCTGAGCAGCATGTCTTCGGGTAGTTTCCGAAGAAAGCTGTCAATCAGTATTGAGTGTCTTTAGAATAATTTTTCGTGTCAGCAATCTGATTCTCGCAAGTTGAGATGACGAGAGTGCGACACAGGCGTGGACTATATCAAACGTAGAACGCTCTATGTTGCAGAGGTTTTCACTCTGCTGCGTGCGAGTAAATTCTATGGTCAAGCTACTAAGGGCGCACGGTGGATGCCTTGGCAGAAACAGGCGATGAAGGACGTGGCAAGCTGCGATAAGCTTCGGGGAGCCGCACACAGGCGTTGATCCGGAGATTTCCGAATGGGGAAACCCACCATGGTAAAACCATGGTATGTCCTACTGAATTCATAGGTAGGAACAAGCGAACGGAGGGAAGTGAACCATCTCAGTACCTCCAGGAGGAGAAAGAAACCTCGATTCCGATAGTAGTGGCGAGCGAACTCGGAACAGCCCAAACCCGTTGCATCAAGGTGTATCGGGGGTTGTAGGGCCTGCAACAGTAGAGTTACCAATCTGGTCGATAGCTGAATCTTCTGGAAAGGAGATCCAAAGAGGGTGACAGACCCGTAGGCGAAATTGATCCAGACTCGAAGCAGGTACCTGAGTAAGGCGGGGCACGAGAAACCCTGCTTGAATCCACGGGGACCATCCCGTAAGGCTAAATACTCGTTTCTGACCGATAGTGAACCAGTACCGTGAGGGAAAGGCGAAAAGCACCCCATTGAGGGGAGTGAAAAGTACCTGAAACCGTGTGCCTACAAGCAGTGGGAGGACTATGCCCGTAAGGGAATGTCTGACCGCGTGCCTATTGCATAATGAGCCGGCTAGTTATTCTTGTCAGCAAGGTTAAGCGTGAGCGAGCCGCAGCGAAAGCGAGTCTTAATAGGGCGATAAGTTGGCAGGAATAGACGCGAAGCGGGATGATCTACCCTTGGCCAGGTTGAAGATGGGGTAACACCCATTGGAGGACCGAACCGGTGTTTGTTGAAAAAAGCTCGGATGAGCTGAGGGTAGGGGTGAAAGGCTAATCAAATTCCGTGATAGCTCGTTCTCTCCGAAATAGCTTTAGGGCTAGCGTCGGGTGATTTGGATTGGTGGTAGAGACATGGATGGACTAGGGGGCTTTCCGGCTTACTGAATCCAATCAAACTTCGAATGCCAATTACAACCAGCCCGGCAGTCAGACTGTGGGGGCTAAGCTTCACAGTCAAAAGGAAAACAGTCCAGACCGCCAGCTAAGGTCCCAAAATTACAGTTAAGTGGGAAAGGAAGTCGGAACTCTCAGACAGCCAGGAGGTTGGCTTAGAAGCAGCCATCCTTTAAAGAAAGCGTAATAGCTCACTGGTCAAGAGGTCCGGTGCCGACAATACAACGGGGCTAAAACTGTATACCGAAGCTGCGGATGTCCGTAAGGACGTGGTAGGAGAGCATTCTCTCGTGGATGAAGCGTAACTGGGAAGATACGTGGACATTAGAGAAGAGACCCTGCCGGCATAAGTAGCGATAATGAAGGTGAGAACCCTTCACGCCGAAAGTCTAAGGTTTCCTGAGGAAGGTTAATCCGCTCAGGGTTAGGCGGTCCCTAAGCCGAGGCCGAAAGGCGTAGGCGATGGAAATCCGGTTAATATTCCGGACCTCCCAATACCTCGTTATACGATGGGGTGACGCAGAAGGATAAGCAGGACCTCCTATGGCTATGGGGTTCGATGCGCGTAAGCTGGTTTCTCTAGGCAAATCCGGAGAGACTTAACAGTGAGGCGCAAAGCAGTAAGCCGTATGGCTGAAAGCTGCTGATTTCATGCTGCCAAGAAAAACCTCTAAGGAGAGGGGTTGGGAACCGTACCACAAACCGACACAGGTAGACGAGGAGAATATCCAAAGGCGCTCGAGTGAAAGCTTGTTAAGGAACTCGGCAAATTAGACCCGTAACTTCGGGAGAAGGGTCGCCCCCTGGGTGCAAGCCTAGGTGGGCCGCAGTGAAACGCGAACGGCGACTGTTTAACAAAAACACAGGTCTCTGCAAAGTCTAAAACGACGTATAGGGGCTGACTCCTGCCCGGTGCCGGAAGGTTAAAGGGAGAGGTTAGGGCGCAAGCTCGAAGCTTTGAACTGAAGCCCCGGTGAACGGCGGCCGTAACTATAACGGTCCTAAGGTAGCGAAATTCCTTGTCGGGTAAGTTCCGACCTGCACGAATGGAGTAACGATCGTTCGACTGTCTTAACGAGTTGCTCGGCGAACTTGTAGTACCGGTGAAGATGCCGGTTACCCGCAGCTAGACGAAAAGACCCCGTGCACCTTTACTATACTTTTACTATGAGTTACGGCTCTTGCTGCGCAGGATAGGTGGGAGGCTTTGATATCGGATTTTTGGGTTCGGTGGAGCCAACGGTGAGATACCACCCTGCGAGTGTTGTGATTCTAACCTGCTCCCGTGATCCGGGAGAGGGACATAGTAAGACGGGTAGTTTGACTGGGGCGGTCGCCTCCTAAATTGTAACGGAGGCGCGCGAAGCTACACTCAGGTCGTTTGGAAATCGACCGTCGAGTGCAAAGGCATAAGTGTGGTTAACTGCGAGACCTACAAGTCGAGCAGATGCGAAAGCAGGCCTTAGTGATCCGGTGGTTCTGTATGGAAGGGCCATCGCTCAACGGATAAAAGGTACGCCGGGGATAACAGGCTGATCATTGCCAAGAGTTCATATCGACGCAATGGTTTGGCACCTCGATGTCGGCTCATCACATCCTGGAGCTGTAGAAGGTTCCAAGGGTTCGGCTGTTCGCCGATTAAAGTGGTACGTGAGCTGGGTTCAGAACGTCGCGAGACAGTTCGGTCTCTATCTGCTGTGGGCGTAGGAGATTTGAAGAGGGCTGTCCTTAGTACGAGAGGACCGGGATGGACGAACCTCTTGTGTTCCAGTTGTCATGCCAATGGCACGGCTGGGTAGCGAAGTTCGGTTGTGATAACCGCTGAATGCATATAAGCGGGAAGCACGCTCTAAGATGAGATCTCCCAACCCAAAAGGGAAATGAAGGGCCCAGGAAGACCACCTGGTTGATAGGCTGGATGTGGAAGCGCAGTAATGTGTGAAGCTTACCAGTACTAATCGCCCGTTCGGCTTGTCCATAGAATTTACTCTGCGCAGTGAAGTCCACTGTTCTAAGAGTCATTCAATACAAGCTTTGTAGTTATACGAGATATAACTAATACGTTTTTGGTAAATGTCTGCTCAATCTATTCAGTTGTGGAAGATCGCGAGAGCGAAATTCTCAAGTTTGCCGGTGAGTTTACCGCGAGGGTCACACCCGTTCCCATCCCGAACACGGAAGTTAAGCCTCGTTGGGCCGATGGTACTGCACGCGTAAGTGTGTGGGAGATTAGGTGATCGCCGGCATAATACAGAAGCCCCATCCTTTCGAGGATGGGGCTTTTCATTTATGATCCAGGACAACTAAGCGCACTTCCGCGGCGGCACACGCTGCCAACTAAGAGGCAATAACCAATGGGGGAAGCGACGCAGACGACGAAGGCCGGAACCAGCCAACTAAGCGCTGACATTCTGAAGACCAAGCAGCACTTTGATGTTCTGGATGGACTAAGAGGGATTGCGGCTTTGTCGGTGGTCACCTTCCACTTCATGGAGATGGCCATCAGCGACTACAGTAAGAACTTCATCGGGCATGGCTTTCTTGCTGTCGATTTCTTCTTCTGTCTCTCCGGGTTCGTTATCGGATATGCCTACGATGATCGGATAGGCAAGATCGGCATCATCGAATTTCTCAAATCAAGACTGATCCGATTGCACCCTTTGGTGATTCTGGGGTCGATTCTTGGCTTGTTCGCGTTTCTTTTCAATCCATTTACGAGTATTCAGCATGCCTACAGCATAGGCAGAGTTACTCTCATCTTTCTCGCCTCGATCCTTCTTATCCCTTTCCCCGCGATGGCGGAGCGTAGCTTTAATTTGTTCAGCTTCAATGCTCCTGCGTGGTCGCTATTTTGGGAATATGTCGCGAATATCTTCTATGCTTTTATCCTTTGCAGACTCGGCCGACGCTCGTTGCTGACGTTGATTACCCTCGCTGCGGTTGTTCTTTGCGTGGTCGGCTATCACTCCGGATCGTTAAGTGGCGGGTGGAGCGGTCCAACCTTCTGGGATGGAGGCGCCCGCGTTGCTTATTCGTTCTTAGCGGGCCTGCTTATCTATCGTTCTAACTGGATTATCAAGACGAGGCTCGGTTTTACGAGCTTATCCCTGTTGCTGCTGGCCGCATTCATGATGCCGTACTTCAAATGGAATGTGTTGGCAGAGGCGCTGGTGATTTTGTTTTATTTCCCTCTGCTAGTCAGCCTGGGAGCTGGCGCTCTGCTTACGAAGAGGTCTGAGCCGATCTGCATATTCTCCGGGAAGATCTCGTATCCGCTGTACATGACGCACTATGCCGCGATCTGGGTATTTATGAATTACTACAACAGTCATAAGCCGGGGACGGCGCAGTTGGCTCTTATCGTAACGACTGGCGTGCTCCTTCTCTCGGGGGTCGCATATGTCGTGATGGAGCTCTATGACATTCCGATTCGCAGATACTTAACGTCCAGGCGGATAGCTGCTGCGTCGGCCTGGCGGCCAAATCGGCTCTCCGATCAATGACAGGAACCTATCTCCATGCATTCGCGTCATGCATGAAGATGTTGACTTGACTACTGCGAGCTATCGTTTGAGGATTGTGCTTTCGCATCGCGTTTTGCCTCGGCGGCAGCTTCCTTTGCCTGGGCTTTGGCTGCTTTTGCCTCTTGAGCGGCCATCCGCTCGGCTGCCTTTGCTTCAGCTCTGGCGCCTTCGATGGCGATCTTGGCATCCGGTGCAATCAGCGTCAGCTTCGGCGGTGCGGGGGGAGCAGGCGGTAGCGGCAGGACAGAGGTCTTTTTGAACGAGATATCGCCGTGGGTGGTGGTGAGGCGAAGCGTTGGGCCGCCCTTGCCGACGGTGCCACTGAAGGTTCTATGGGTGTCCGTCCCCTGGGTGGCGAAGGAGAAGTCGTTGTCCAGATCGCCGTCAGTAGCCTGAGCGTCGACTACAAAGCCGGAGTGCTCGGGGACAGTGAGCGAGATGTCTCCGTTGCGGTTCTCGATGGTGACGTTTCCGAGCGGTGGCGCGCTGGTGACGTTCACAAAGCCATTGCTGTTGCTGACGGAGATGTCGCCGGCGATGCGGTCGAGCGTGATGTTGCGGCTTCGTGTGCTAAGCGTGAGCGGTCCGACGACCTCGCTTGCAGAGAGGTCAGCATTATTGCTGATATCGGCTTCGCCATCGAGGCGGCCGAGCTGCATGTCGGTGCGCGTCGAGTGAAACATGATCTGACCGCGAATGTGTTCAAGATGGGTGGTGCCGAAGAAGTCGCCGTTGATCTTGACCGGCGCACTCAGGTCAGAGAGGGTAAGGTCCTGACCGCGGCCTTCGATGATGAGCGGGCCGGTGATGCTGTGCGCTGAGAAGGAGGAGTCGCTGTTATTGATGCGCGCTGTGACAGGCCCGGTGATGGCGCTCAGCTCGACATCGCCGTGGTTTGCCGTGACGGTTACGGGGGCTTTGATGCCGCTGACGTGGACGTCGCCATGATTGGCATTGACGTTGATGACTGCTGTTGGGGGAACTGTGATCGTCAGGTCGCCGCGGCCACCGGGAAGAGAAGGCATGTTGAGCGTAACGGTGTTGTCACCAGTGCTGAACTGAGGATTGAGCTGCTCGGCCTTGTGAGTAGCGTCGGAGTCAGAGCGGCTATAGATCTCTTTGTGGATGGCGACATGGATCTGGTTGTCGTCGCTGGTCCCGGAGACGATGACATCGCCTCGAGGGTTGTCGATGGAGAAGCCGCTGCCGGCTGGAAGAGCCTGAACGACGGTCTGATCGCTCTCGTGCTTGTCGCCGAGAAACTGATCGAGGTCGTTCTGGTTGATGCCGAAGTTATGCTCGTAGAAGCTTCCGTTGCCATGCCGGAATCCGCTGAAGATAACGCCGGCGATCACCAGCAGCAGAAGCAGCGAGAAGACTCCTCCTCCCATGCTCCGGCGATAGACGGGATGGGAGGGATCGGCTGCGATGTAGCGGTCGAATGCCCACTCAAGAAACATCACCAGGCCTGCGCCGATCAGCACCACCGGCCACCAGTGACCGTA
Source organism: Edaphobacter dinghuensis (assembly GCF_014640335.1). Lineage (NCBI taxonomy): Bacteria > Pseudomonadati > Acidobacteriota > Terriglobia > Terriglobales > Acidobacteriaceae > Edaphobacter > Edaphobacter dinghuensis. The sequence goes on from NZ_BMGT01000001.1 coordinate 1,329,476, forward strand.
CCAATCCCATACCTGGCGGGCGTCGAGACGGCCCATCTGCACCAGAAGGAAGACAACGCCAATCGCGATCAGGATCAGTGGCCCGACGATCGAACCGTGGCGTGCACCGCGCATCTGGTAGCGATACGCCGCAGCCTGGGCGCGTAGCACATCGCGTTGCACCCGGGCCTGCTCCTTCATGATGCGACGTTGATACTTCCAGTCATTGCCGTAGGGAGGGCCGGGCGGCGGGTAGGGTGGAGGATTAGTGGCCATGGCTTATTTCCCTTCCTCATCGTGCGTGTTGGAGGGAACGATCGATGTGCTGGTTGTCGGGGCAGGGCTGGAGGGAGGTGGAGCCGAATAAGGTGGATAAGGCGGAGCGGCTGCGGCAGCACTGAAGGTCGCTCGTTGCAGTACGGCCATGACGCCGGCGACGATGATGAACAGCGGCCAGCTTCGTCCCCACGAAAGAATGTGCGAGCTGTCGAGCAGGAAGAGCACGCCCACCAGGATGATCCAGATTGCACCGCGCAGCGCATGGAAGAAGCGAATCTTGTAGACGGCGGTTCCGTCGTCGGCGAGCGGGCCGGACTCCGTCATCTTATGGACGAATAGCCATACTCCAAACCCGATGAAGAGCATCGGCAGAAACCAGCGCATCGTATCGCCGTGAAACAGGCCGGAGTTGCCGATAAGAAACAGTGCGCCCAGGCCAATCAACCAGATCGCGCCGCTAGGGAAGCGGTTATCGGTATAAGGAGGATTGGGGGCTGCCGGGGGAGTAACCGGGCTGACGAAAGGTGTTCCCGGCGGAACATAGTTCTCCCACTGCGTATTCCAATTCGCCGCGGGTGGAGTTGTGTAGGGCTGGTAGTCCGATGCCGGTGGAACGTAGTTTGCGGCGGGAGGAACGGTTGTGTCTGGGGCTGTGTACTGCGTATTCGTTGTTCCTTGGGCAGTGCTGCTGGGCCATGCCTTGCCGAAGCCCAGACGTTCGCCCAGATCGTTGAGGCCGAAGGGATTGGGCAGCGGCGTACCATCGCGGCGTGCCTGAGCGGTGTGGTGGGCTTCGATGACCTGGTAGAAGACCCAACCGGCGATGAAGAGGCCGAAGATGCCGTTCTCACCTGAGAGGCTCACCAGCACGGCAAAGACGATCAGATGGACGATGCCCTTGGCATATTGGCCGTTGTACATCGCGCCCACGCCGGGAATGAAGCCGAGCAGCGCGGCGAGACCTGGATTAGGCTCGTCCGGCGGAGGTGGCGGCGGGATCGTTCCGTCGGCGGGATAACTTGCTCCGGGAGCGGGACCGCCAGCAGGATTGGGGGTGCCTGCTCCAGATAGTTTGGTAACCAGGCAGGGCTCGCAGAAGATGCTCGAGCCGACAGCGCGGGTGCACTCCTGGCACAGAGGCTTGCCGCAGTTCTGGCAGAATGCAGCTCGTTCACGATCAGGATGGTTTGCGCAGTTCATACAAGTTCCCCTTCCTGCAGGTACTTCATAACACTGGGAGTAAAGACAACAAAAACCTGGGTGGCGGGGACAGGGGCTGGCCGTTCCATGAAGTCGGCAAACTGCACATTGCCGCTCTGGGTCTCACGACGGCTGGAGCCGGGGCCGGGTTTAGGGCGCGATTGTTTGGAGTCTGGTTTCTGCGCCGGTGCTTGCTGTGTGGCCGGTTGTTGGGGCTGGGCCGATGGAGCGCTCTGGCTCGACGGCAGGTTGTACTGGTCGTTGTCGTTGCTCGAGCGCTGCAGGTCGCGCACACGCGACTCGAGTTCATAGACGACCTTCAGATTGTCGTAGTAGCGATGCACCGAAGCATTCGCATCAATGAGATTGCGCTTGATGCTGGTAGGACGAAGATCGCTGACACGAAGCTGGCTGAAGCGAACCCCGGTGATGTTCAACGTAAGCGCGATGGAGAAGAAGGCCATCGCGGCGGTCATTGCGAGCCTGGGCTGCAGCAGCGTCTGCCCGATGGAGCGTAGACGGCTGCGGAAGGGAAGAACGTTGGTCGGGGCGTACGTTGCTCCTGCCGAAGATCGCGCCGCAGCCGGGACCGGGCCGGAGTGCCCAAGGAGAGTGCTGGATTGCCACAGACCGTGGCCGGCACGCTGCTTGTCGGACACGAGTTGGAGTTGGTTGGAGGTGCCGACATCAGGCTGAGCGTTGCAGGTCTGGGCAAGAATACGCTCCAAAAGTGCCGCCGAGGGTTCGGGCCGGGGTGACCGCAGCATCTCGAGCCACGCGGCCCCACGCCGGGCATCGGCCAACATGGCGCTGCAAGTGGGGCAGGAGGCCATATGCAGATCGAACATCGCCTGTTCTGTCGGGGAGAGCGTCCCGTCAAGCGCGTCGGCCAGCATCGCCTCGCATTGAGCGCAGTGCCCGGCTTCCCCGGACTGGGGAGGCTGTGCGCTTCCGAATTGGTTGAACTCTGCCACTTACATCACCTGCCTTTCTATCAATCCCGTTACTTCTTGCTTCCGGTATTGCTCTTGTTTCTGTTGCCCGTTCTGCTTGCCTTTTTACTGCCTGTCTTTCTACCGCGTTTCCTGTTTTCAATCCACTACTTCTACTGTCTTTCAACCACTGTTTCTACTGTCTTTCTATACGTTGCAAAAGCCTCGCAAGTTCCCCGCGACCGCGACTGATGCGGCTTTTAACCGTTCCCTCGGGAATGCGAAGCACCTGTGCTATCTCCTTGTAATCCATATCTTCCAGATCGCGCAAAATGACGGCTTCGCGAAGTTCGGGCGAAAGCTGCTTGAGGGCGCACTGTATCTGGCTTTTCATCTCCATCGAAGCAACGTGCTGCTCCTGCGAGGGGCGGTTATCGGCCAGCCGGTCGCCCATCGTCGGGCTGCCGTCCTCGCCGTCGAAGCTTACATCGAGCGAGTCGCTGGCGCGGTCCAGCCGTGTTCGCCGGAAGTGGTCGACGAGCAGGTTGCGGGCGAGCGTCGTAATCCACGTCTGGAAGCTGCCCTTTTGCGTGTCGAAGCTGGAGAGGTTCTTGTAGAGCTTAAGGAAGACATCCTGCGTCAGGTCTTCGGCGTCGCTGCTCGAACCGGTAAAGCGGTAACAGATGGCGTAGATCCGGCGATGCTGCGAGCTTACGAGCTGTTGCCAGGCGTGCGAGTCGCCGGCCATGCACTGGCGTACCAGTCTGGCGACAGCTTCCTGCGCGGCTTCCTGCTCGGGCGTACGCTCCAATATTGCCTCTGACGTCTTAAGTGGTGGAAGAAGTGTACCTCGCGGCGCAGGCGTCGAGGTGTTTGGATGTGAGGTTCCGTGCCCGGAGTGGGCAAGTACGCGGGGCGTTGATTTGCGTCCGGCTGGCCGGCCTGGTGCTGGAACCGCGATGTGAAGAACGCCCATGGATGCCTGTACGCAGAGGCATTCACCGTAGTTCAACACAAAGCTGAAATATGCTATCGCGAGATCCGCCTGAAGAAGCACCAGGGACACGACTTAAACTACATGGAGCAGTAAGCTCGGCTGTCCCCAGCTAATTCGCTCCAGCGAAGCAGCTGCTTAAACTTGTCCAAACTCAAAACCACGTCATCTCGACCAGAGCAGCGGACGGCTTTATGTCAGCTACGGAGTGGAGAGACCCCCTGTATTTTGCCTCTGTCACCTCAAAATGATGAGGGCTGAACGCTCGGTCTAAGTAGTGTCAAGCCCTGGAACGCAGAAAAATCCAGAACCGTTCCCCATAACAACTACAAAACAAGAATCTTGCTTCCCAGAAAATAAACCTTGAGAGCCTGCAAATCAGTTTCACCCCATTTATTAAACTAGAAATAGAAAAGAAAGGAGTTAGGCTCAGCAATAGTCGCTGGACCTAACTCCTTTCGATGCAAGACTTTAGAAATTAAACCCTTTGCAATGAAGACTTTGCGGAAAAAGTACAGGGGGGTGCCCCGGGTACTGGCTGCCGGTTAGGGCGTAGGCGCTGAGATCACGCCGCAGGCGATCCGGTTACCGGCATTTCCAGTCGGGTCGGTCTTCATGTCATCTGCCTTCTCGTGCACCACGATGGCCGTTCCGGCAAGAATGTTGTTGGCCTCACCCGGCGTCATGGAGAGATCGTCGACCTTGAAGCTGATCGAGCCCATGTGGTCCTCGCCGATGGAGACATTCTGTGGCAGGTCGCCGTTGTGATGTCCCTCAGGGTTCATCGTCCCATGCTGCTTGCCAGCAGGGTTGAAGTGGCCTCCCGCGCTCTTGAAGTCCGGCGCATTGCAGACCGCGTGCTCGTGAATATGGACGGCATGTTCGCCAAAGGGAAGGTTCTTGAGATTGAGCTTGATGGAGAGCTTGCCGTCCTTCAGTTGTCGGAAGGTAGCTGTTCCGGCATCCTGACCTGCGCTCGTCTTAATGGGGACAACCAGCTTATTGCTGGGCTTGGCGAGTGCAGGTGTGGCGGCAACGGTGGCTAAGGCCAGTAGGCCAATGGTCATGCGCATGGTGCTGTCTCCTGAGGTGCGATGTGGACCTGCGGCGAATGCCGGAATTGTATGTTGACAGTTTAGAACGTCGTTCTAAGCCGTGCGATAGATGGTACTAAAAGCCTGTGATGTGTATGTTTATAAAAAGTCTGGGATGTATGTTTAATTAGATGACCTCGTCACGAGTTTCCTCGGTGTCCCGATTTGCGGTGTGTCTCGCGTTTGCCTCAACCCTGTTCCTGCTGCCGATGGCAAACGCGCAGGATGTTCCCGATGCGAAGCCTGCGCCAGCTAAAGCAGCCGAGCCCAAGCCTGATCTGGCTCCCTTGCCCGCAGACGCGCACGTCGAGCAGACGATGCAGCTCGACGGCAAGCCGCTACATTACACCGTCACGGTAGGAACGCTGCCGGTGAACGATAAGGATGGCAAGAAGGTCGGAGAGGTCGTCTACACCGCATACACGGTCCAAGGAAAAGACCGCCCCGTCACCTTCGCGATGAACGGCGGTCCCGGCGCATCATCGGTCTACCTTAACCTCGGAGCCATCGGCCCCAAACATGTAGCCTTCGGCGCAGAGGGCGACAGCCCCTCCGATCCGGCGACTTTGACCGATAATCCCGGAACCTGGCTCGGCTTCACCGATCTGGTCTTCATCGACCCCATCGGCACCGGCTACAGCCGCTCGCTCGTCTCCGAGGACCAGACCAAAAAGCTTTTTTACAGCACCGTTCCCGATATCCAATATCTCTCAAGAATGGTCTACGACTGGCTGGTCAAAAACGGCCGTCTCGATTCGCGTAAATACTTTGTCGGCGAGAGCTACGGCGGTTTCCGCGGCCCGCGCGTCACGCATTATCTACAGACTCAGCTCGGCGTGGCTCTCAATGGAGTCGTTCTGGTCTCGCCCTATCTGAATCCGACGGTTGAAGACAACGGCGATCTCTCGCCGCTGCCGTGGATGATGACGCTGCCTTCAATCGTCGCCGCCCACATGGAGCGCGAGCACAAGCTGAGCGCAGAAGCCATGGCTCCGGTCATCGCCTACACGCGCTCCGACTACGCTGCCGCGCTGATGGAAGGCCGCTCCAACCCTGAGGCGACCGAAAAGATGATTCAGCACGTGACCGAACTCACTGGCCTCGATCCGGTCTTCGTCAAGCGCTCCGGCGGTCGTCTGGAGACGCAGGCTTATCTGCGCGAGGTCTATCGCTCCGAAGGAAAACTCGGCAGCCGCTATGATCCCAACGTCACCGCATGGGACCCGTTCCCGAACGATCCGGATCAGCGCAGCAACGATCCCATTCTCGAAAGCATCATCGCTCCAACGACGACAGCAATGGTCAACTTCGTGACCCAGACCGTTGGCTGGAAGACGGATGCGCGCTACGAGGCGTTGAGCGGCAACGTAAATCGGTTGTGGGACGGCGGTGACGAGCTGCGCAAAGGCTCAGTCGAGCAGTTGCGCGAGGCTGTCGCCAACGATCCGAAGATGCATGTGCTGATCGTCCATGGCTGGAATGATCTCTCCTGCCCGTTCATGGGTTCGATCCTGACTGTCGATCAGATGCCGATGATGGGCGACCCCAACCGCGTGCAGGTCAAGGAATATCCTGGCGGTCATATGTTCTACAGCCGCCCGTCAAGTCAGATGGCGCTCCAGAAAGATGTGATGGAGATGTTCCAGGCGCACTGATGCGGCAGCTTACAAGTCGTGAAGCTCTAGCTGCTCGGAGTTGTGCTCGTCGGTGAAGGGTTGAAAGTGGGCGCGGCATCGTGCTTCGTAGACGCCTGCGGCGCCGACGACTACAAGCTCCTGGCTCTGTCCTAGCCGCTGGGTGTGAATCGCTGGTTGGCCGCAGACCATGCAGACGGCGGAGAGCTTGGTGACCTCGTCGGCGATCGCCATCAGGGCGGGAATCGGGCCGAAGGGCTCGGCGTTGAAGGTGGTGTCGAGACCCGCCATGACGACTCGCTTGCCGAGGTGGACGAGTTCAACCGAGAGCGGGATGAGGCGCGTGTCGAAGAACTGGGCCTCGTCGATCCCGATGACGTCGACCTCGTTAAGTTGAGGAAACAATGCGGCTTTCAGCTCTTCAACGGTGGCGACGGTGGTGGCGTCGTGGGTCTGGGAGCTGTGGCTGGCGATGGCAGTGCGGTGATAACGAAGATCGATGTCGGGCTTGTAGCAGGCGACGCGCTGACGGGCGATTCTGGCTCGTTTCAGGCGGCGAATCAGCTCTTCGGACTTGCCCGAGAACATGGGGCCGGTAATCACTTCAATGCGGCCTGGGACGGTGGTCATTGGGCTATGGTAGCGGGATTGGCGGTGGATTTTGCGTCCGTATCTATCCTTGGCTGGTGCGTTCTACGATGACGGCGGTGCCGTAGGCGAGAACTTCGGTGACTCCCTGCATCAGCTCGTTGGCGTCGTAGCGGAAGCTGATAACGGCGTTGGCTCCGTGCTCGGCGGCGTGCTGGGCCATCATGGCGAAGGCATCCTGACGGGTCTTTTCGCAGAGCTGAGAGAGCAGGGTGATGTTGCCGCCGAGGATGGTCTGCAGGCCCGCGCCAAAGGTGCCGAAGATCGAGCGCGAACGCACGACGATGCCACGAACGACCCCCAAGTTGCAGACGATGCGGTAGCCGGGCAGCTCGAGGGCGGTGGTGATCATGGTGGGATCGAAGGCGATGGATGGTGGTGGGTATGAGGACATGAGGCTCTCCTTTGGCTAGGGAGGATTGTACTTGCCAAGTCAGGGTGAGGAGTATTTGACGTTTGAAACGATCGATCAAGAAGTGTAATAAGCCGATCTATCAATAGATAAAGGGAATCAACTTGCTGGTCCGTTTTGCATAGTCGTCGAAGGCTGCGCCATAGTGGTCGTGCAGGTGCGAGTCGAGCATAGGAATGTTTGCAAAGACAAACCCGGCGAGCATGATGACGGGAATGGCAGCGGTGAACCACGCGCCCGTTATGAGCGACATGCCAGAGAACAGAATGACATCGCCCAGGTAGTTCGGATGCATGGAGATGCGAAAGAGCCCTTGGGTATAGAGCTTTCCTTTGTTATCAGGATCCCGCTTCCAGACATGCCGCTGATATTCCGACCAGGAGTTTATCCACGAGCCGAAGAGAAAGAGAAGGATGCCCAGAATGGCCGCAGTACCGAAAGGAGCTGCATGGATACCGCCACCGATGCACATGGTCACAAAAATGAAGAGTACCCAAAGGCTGACTGTGATGGCTCCGCTCCAGGTGACTCCCCGCTTGAGGAAGACGAAGGTGGTGAAGTAGAGCCGGAGGCAATATATAGAAAATGCTGCCAGGAGACAATCGCGACGAAGCAGGCTGCTGGCAAGCCACATATGGCCGAGGTGTGCACCGAGCTGCGTGAGGCCGCCATCAAGTAAAAGCCACCATGAAAGCACGACCCAAAGAGCGACAGAGCCGACGAGAGCAATTTTGGGCGCTGAGGAGGTTTCGTGGATGTCGTACATGCTCTGTTGGAGTGATTGCTTATCCAAATGGCCTCCTTCAAAACGAGATCAATTGTACGCAGGTATGGCCTGTTACCTACTGCTGGCGGAAGCTGCGGCCTCGCTGTTCGGGGCCGAAGGCGAAGACGAAGATGAGTGCAACTATGACTACGCCTTCAAAAAGAGTGAGCGCCCAGGGATAACCGAAGTGATCGCGCAGGAGGAACTCGAACGAGACCGCTGGTGAGGCGATGAGAACACCGAGCTGATAGACGACGCCGGGGAAGAGGCTGCGCACTGAGTCGGGAGAGAGCTCGTTCAGGTGCGCGGGGATGACGCCCCATGCTCCCTGTACTCCTGCCTGCATCATGAAGGAGCCGAGCACAAGGATGGCCATAGAACCACCGAAGGCCCATGCGGGGATGGAGAGCAATGAGACTACGAGTGCCGCGATGATGGAGTAGCGGCGGCCTATCCGCTCCGAGATCTGGCCGAAGAAGAGTGCACCGACAATGGCCCCGATGTTGTAGAGGATGGGGATTCCGTAGAGCGGTTGGACGCCGAGGACAAGGGCGTGTTTGATGCTGGGCAGGGTCTTGAGGAAGTCGGGGTAGAGGTCCTGCGTGCCGTGCGAGAGGCAGGTCATGACGGCCATGACCATCAATAGATAAAAGAAGCTGCGCTTGTGTTGCAGCAGTGTCTTGAAGATGCTGCCGATAGAGCCCATGCGGTGCATCTTCCAGGCTTCGGATTCGGACGAGAGGACGGTGAGGATGACGATGGCGACTGCTACGAAGGAGCCAACGATGAACATGGCACGCCATCCGAAGTGCGGCGCGATGGTCATCATGCCGACGGACGCGAGGAGATAGCCGAAGGGGTAGCCTCCCTGCATCATGCCGGAGAGAATGCCGCGCCGCTCGCGAGGAGCGTTCTCCATGGCAAAGGACGCGCCGATACCCCAGTAGCCTCCCATGCCGATGCCGTAAAGCGCACGCAGAGCGAAGAAGAGGATGTAGTTGGGGGCGAAGGCGCTTAGGGTAGTGGCGGCTGAAAAGTAGACCACGCACGCGATGAGAGGTTTTTTACGTCCGTAACGGTCGGCGAGTGCGCCGAAGATGAGAGCGCCGACGGGACGCATGGCCAGTGTGATGGAGATGGTCCAGACGATGGCGCTCTTTTCGACGTGAAAGTGCGCGGCGAGAGCGTCGAGCAGGAAGATGACGACGAAGAAGTCGAAGGCGTCGAGAACCCAGCCGAGGATGCCGGAGGTGACGGCGAACTGCCAGCCCGGGGTGCTCTGCTCGTTTTGCGATGGCAATAGAACTTCGATGCGGGTTCTCCTGCATTTTGAGCTATGCGGGATTGTATCGAAGTGGAAGGCTTATCAGGTGCGGAGGTTGGCGAGTAAGGCTTTGACGGCTCCGGTGTCGATGGCGTGGGCTGCTTTGGCTATTCCTTCGGTGAGGGTGTCTGCGAGGTCGGAGGCTACGAGGACGGCGGCGGCGTTGAGCAGAACGATGTCGCGGCGGGGGCTGCGTTCGCCGGAGAAGATGGCTTCGAGAATGGCGGCGTTGGTTTCGGCGTTGCCTCCGCGAAGGGTTTCGATAGAGGCTCGTTCGAGGCCGAGGTCTTCGGGGGTAAGGGTGCTGAGCGTGACGGTTCCGTTGCGGACTTCGGCGATCTGGCTGGGGCCGGAGATGGAGATCTCGTCGAGACCGGTGTGAGTGCCGTCGGAAGCTTCGGCGATTCCGTGCACGACGAAGGCGTGGCGGGTGCCAAGCAGGGCCATGGTATCGGCGACGACGGGGACAAGATGCGCGGCGTAGACACCCATGACCTGTGCGGAGGCTCCGGCAGGGTTGGAGAGCGGGCCGACGAGATGAAAGATCGTGCGGATGCCGATAGCGCGGCGGACGGGCATGACAATCTTCATGGCTGGGTGCAGAGCGGGCGCATGGAAGAAGGCGAACCGATGTTTACGCAGAGCGGCTGCGCCCTCGGCTGGGGAGAGGCCGACGGGAATTCCGAGGGCTTCGAGGACGTCAGCTGAACCGCATTCGGAGGTGACGGCGCGATTGCCGTGTTTGGCGACGGAGGCTCCGGCAGCGGCGGCGGCGAGGGCGGCGGCGGTGGAGATGTTGAAGGTGCCGCTGAGATCGGCGCCGGTGCCGCAGGTGTCGACGAGCAGATCGCGCTCGGCTGGGTCGAGCGGGACGGGAGTTGCGGCGGCGCGCATCACATCGACGAAACCTGCGATCTCGCTGGGGACTTCGCCTCGGGCGGCGAGAGCACTGAGTGTGGCGGCGAGCTGGATCTCCGATAGTTCGCCAGCGAGGATCTGCTGCATGAGCGCGCGTGCGGCCTCGCGGTTGAGCGTCTGGCGCTCTTCGACGATCTGCTTGAGATGAGATTGCGGGGGCATTGAGTTAAGCGTAGCAGGTGACGCACTGTTATTTTTTCGCGGCAGCCTCCATCTTGATGTGAATGGGCTGGCCTGCACGCATGGTGATGGCGAGCGGGGCGCACTCGAAGCCAGGAACGAGGTTGAAGGTGCGTTGTTGTGGGACGGGCTCGAAGCCCTGTGGAGCGTCGGTGTAGATGATCAGGGTTCCGTTTGGCTTGGTGATGCGGATGGTTTGGGGGCTGGGCTGGGTGACGGTTTCGTCGGAACCGGCGATGACAGGGAGAATGAAGCGTAGGGATGGTGCAGAGATTGTGCTCGGCGCGATTTCGGCAGTGATTTGGATAGAGGATTCGGTGAGGTTGTAGACGAGGTGGTAATCCAGGCCGCTATCGGGGACAGGCTGGTGCGCGGCGGTGAGTAGCTGTCCACGGGCATCGATGTCGATTTGGGTGGGAGAGCTGGTGGCGGTGAGAGTTGCGTTGAAGTCGCTGAGGCTGGTGTAGGTTTCGTGAGGTGCGTACTCGATGCGCGGGGTGAGCGGCATGTGCGGCGAGTCGCGGAATGCCTGCTGGTTTGAGATTTCGATCATCTGGTATTTGGTCATGCTGGCGGTGAGGAGAGGGCCGAGGTCGCGGTGGTAGAGCAGTGACAGGGCACCGCCGGATGCGTGGCCTCCGCCTGCTGCACCACCATGGCCGGGTTGAACATCTTCGACATACTCCCAGTCGTAGCCGGTGACGGTGGCCCGCCAGTCGCCGATGGCGGCCAGATGGGTGTTGATCTCGGGATAGGTCTTGAGTCCGTAGGCTTCTTCGCGCGGAAGCGACAGGCGTGGGGCGGGTTCGAGCCTGGCGGCGCTATCGAGTACGGTGGCCAGCGATTTGGCGTGGGTGAAGGTGTGATGGATGCAGGGGAGGTCGCCGTGTTCGAAATAGTCGGGGCCACCGTAGAGGAGCCCGTTGTGGGTGCAGGCGGCCATGAGCTCGAGGTTGCGATGGGCCACTTCGAGGAAGCGCGGCTCGTGTGCGGCGAGCAGGACGTAAGCGGGGTGGCAACCATCGCTGGTGCGGCTGCCCCACCAGCTCCACTTGTAGTTGCGGGTGCCCCAACTGTTGTCCCATGCTCCGTCGGGAAGCATGAACTCCATGTGGGTGCGAAGAGCGGAGATGGTTTGGTCGAGGACGGCTTTGTCGTTGGCGAGCAGAGCGTATTGGGCGAGGGAGGGAAGGGATTCTTCTACGTTATAGCCGAGGTCTACGGGGCGGCAGTGTTTTGGCGAGAGCCCGGTTTGCGGATGGCCTTCGCCAAAGAGGAGGTTATTGGGAGTGAAGTAGTCGAGTGCGGTGTGGGCGAGAGTGCGGGCGCGATCCAGGTAGTGAGGGGCGCCCAGGACCTCGGCGCAGAGAGCGAAGCAGAAAGAGGCAGTGATGGGGTAGTTGATGTTACCGGTTTCGATGGTGATGAAGCCGTCGAGGAACTTTGCGGCGCGGGCAAGGCGATCGGTCCAGCGCTGACGGGTAGCAGTATCGAGGATGGAGCCGTGGTGGTGGAGCGCTTCGGCGAGTGAGATAGCGTGGAAGACGGTGATTCCTTGCCAGGAGCTGAGAGTGACATCGTTGATCCAGCTGCCGTCGGCGCGGCTTACCTGCCGCTCTGACCAGTCGTGTACGAGCAGTGCAGAACGAAGATATTTTTCGTTGCCGGTGGTGTGAGCCATGTGCAGCAGCGGGTAGACGGCGTCGCCGCAGCGTCCGTGGATGAGCGCGCAGGCGGGGCAGAGAAGTGCTCCATGGAGGGAGGGACTTTGGATGGAGGTTTCCTGATGGACCAGCAGGCCATCGCACCAGGTTTGCAGAAGCTGAGCGTAGAGATTTGCGCTTGTCGCGTTAGGAGCTGATTGGTTTGGAGGCTGCGCTGCCGAGGCAAGATGCGGAAAGGCGAGGTTGGCGGCGAGGGCGGTTGCTCCGGCGGTGGAGAGGCGGAGAAGGTCGCGGCGAGTTAGTTCATGGTTAGGACTATATTTGCTCATCGAAGGCATCTTAGATCAATGGCACAATTTGTGCTTTACGAGGGCGGCGGACGGCTTCGTAAACAATAGGTAAAAGGAGTTAGGTTTCGGGACGATAACCGCACTGCTGTGCGAGATTTGGTTGCGACGGCTTATTGGCGTCCGCTACACTTCAGAGGCAGGCAGATCGCGACAATACCTATGAAAATTCACGAGTATCAGGCAAAAGAGATTCTTCGCAAGTACAACGTTCCTGTCCCTAATGGGGAGATGGCGACCACGCTGGAGCAGGCCGATACGGCTGCCAAGAGCCTGTTTGCTGCCGGTAATGCGGCGGTGGTGGTCAAGGCCCAGATTCATGCAGGCGGACGCGGCAAGGGCGGCGGCGTGAAGGTGGTGAAGTCGCTGGAAGACGCGAACGCCGCGGCGAAGGCGATTCTGGGGATGCAGTTGGTCACGCACCAGACCGGGCCGCAGGGGCAGAAGGTGCAGCGTCTGCTGATCGAAGAGGGATCGGCGATTGACCGCGAGCTTTACCTCGGACTGGTGCTGGACCGGGCTTCGGCGAAGGTGGTGTTTATGGCCTCGCAGGCCGGCGGCATGGAGATTGAAGAGGTTGCAGCGAAGACGCCCGACGCTATCTATAAGGAGTACATCGAGCCTGCGGTAGGGTTTCAGCCATATCAGGCGCGGCGGCTGGCGTTCAAGCTGGGATTGCAGCCGACACAGATTAACCAGGCGGTCGCGTTTATGACCGGTCTTTATAAGGCCTTTGTCGATACCGACTCGACGCTGATGGAGATCAATCCTTTTATTACGACCAAGGATGGCAAGCTGCTGGCGCTCGATTGCAAGATCAACTTCGACGACAATGCGATGTTCCGGCATAAGGATTTGAAGGAGCTGCGCGACCTGTCGGAGGAAGATCCTCTCGAGGTTGAAGCCAGCAAATATGCGTTGAACTACATCAAGCTGGATGGTTCGATTGCCTGCATGGTGAACGGTGCTGGTTTGGCGATGGCTACGATGGACATTATTCAGCACGCTGGCGGCGCTGCGGCGAACTTCCTTGATGTTGGCGGCGGCGCGAATCAGGAGCAGATTGAGAATGCCTTTGGCATTCTGCTGAGCGATCCGAACGTGAAGGCGATCTTTATCAATATCTTCGGTGGAATTCTGCGCGTGGATGTGCTGGCTACGGCGGTTGTTGCTGCGGCGAAGAAGTTGAATGTGCAGGTGCCGATTATTCTGCGACTCGAAGGCACAAACGTTGAAGAAGGCCGCCGCATCCTCAAAGAGTCGGGTTTGAAGTTTGAAGTGGGAACAACGATGAAGGAAGCCGCTGATCTTGCAGTGGCCGCTGCGAAAGGTGGTAAGTAATGGCAGTTCTGGTCGATAAGAATACGCGGCTGATTGTGCAGGGAATTACGGGGCGTGAAGGCACCTTCCACGCCAAGGGCTGTGCAGAGTATGGAACGAATGTCGTTGGCGGCGTGACGCCGGGCAAGGGTGGAACGACCCACGAGGGATGGCCGGTCTTCAATACCGTGGAAGAGGCTGTGAAGGAGACGGGCGCGAATGCTACGGTGATCTTTGTGCCGCCGCCGTTTGCTGCCGATGGAATTCTCGAGGCCGTGGACGCGGAGATTCCGCTGGTTATCTGCATTACCGAGGGCATTCCGACGCTGGACATGGTGAAGGCGTGGGAGATTGTGAAGGAGTCGAAGTCGCGCCTGATCGGGCCGAACTGCCCGGGCGTGATCTCGCCGGGCAAGGCAAAGGTCGGCATTATGCCGGGCCGGATTCATAAGGAAGGCAACGTCGGTATCGTCTCGAAGTCGGGAACGCTGACCTATGAGGCTGTTTATCAGTTGACGACTCGCGGCATCGGCCAGTCCACCGCGATTGGTATCGGCGGCGACCCGATCATCGGGACGACCCACATTGAGGCGCTGCGACTGCTGAATGAGGATCCCGAAACCGAGGCGATCATCATGATAGGCGAGATCGGCGGTTCGGCAGAAGAGGCGGCAGCGGACTTTATCAAGAAGAACGTGAAGAAGCCGGTGGTTGGCTTTATCGCCGGCCAGACGGCGCCTCCGGGACGGCGCATGGGCCATGCGGGCGCGATTATTTCGGGCGGCGAAGGTACGGCTGCGAGCAAGATGCAGGCGATGAGCGATGCCGGAATTACTGTGGTGAAGACCCCCTCCGAGATCGGCGAGGCAATGGCCCGGGTGCTGGGTAAAGCTTAGTTCAACCGGCAGGCAGCCGCGTGATTCAGCGAGGCTGCTTGCGGTAGAACAGGGCAGCTGCGAAGAAGACCATGGCCACGATGAAGGCCAGACGGGCGTGCAGCCAGTTGTGGTAATGGATGCTGACAAAGCCGTCGATGACCCAGGCGGCGAAACCGGCGAACCATATCCAGGCTGTTTTACGCATGCGGCAGGCTCCAGTCTTACCTTAGACGGGCATTTGGCTTGTGGGTGTGGCTTTACCTGATTGTTTTACACTGGATATATAAGCATTCACAGAGGAGATCTCCGTTGTCACAGCGTACATTCAGCATTATTAAGCCGGACGCGGTCCGTAAGGGCCATGCCGCGGCCATTCTCGCCGAGATTGAAAAGGCGGGCTTCAAGATCGTTTCTATCAAGCGTTTGTCTATCTCCAAGGCTCAGGCCGAGGGTTTCTATCACGTTCACGCGGCTCGCCCATTCTTTGGTGAGCTGACGGAGTTCATGTCCAGCGGCCCCATCTTTCCGATGGTGCTCGAAAAGGACAATGCCATTGCCGATTTGCGCAAGCTGATGGGCGCGACCAACCCGGCGCAGGCTGAGGAAGGTACGATCCGCAAGAAGTTTGCAGCTTCGATTGGGGAGAACGCGATCCACGGCTCCGACGCCGAGGATACGGCGGCGTTTGAGATTGGCTACTTCTTCGCCGGTTATGAACTGAAGTAGTTTGGGTTCGATTTAAAAAGCAATGGCAGGAGCGATGCTCCTGCCATTGCTGCGTTTGCGGCTATTTATCTTTGAAGATTTTGAGGTCAATCGAATTGCCCATCGCTTTATAGCCGGTATCGTTGGGGTGAAGGTGATCGCCGGAGTCGTCGGCAGGCAGAAAGACGTTGGGGTGGGCGGGGTCGCTTGTGGCCTTGTCGAAGTCGATGACGCCGTCGAGTTGGTTGGTGGTCCGAATCCACTGGTTGACGGCTTCGCGGATAGCTTCGCCAGCGGGTGACGAGTAGCCAGCGCCGACATAGGGGGTGAGCGTCGCACCGAAGACCTTGATGCCGTGGGTGTGGGCGCGGGTGGCGAGCTGGCTGAGACCGGCGATCAGATCGTCAGCGGTGACCACGTCGTAGGGACGGCGAGGGTCCTGGGCGTGGCCGATGTCGTTGATGCTTTCGAGAATGATGAGGTACTTGACGCCAGCCTGAGCGAGAACGTCGCGGTCGAAGCGTGCGAGCGCGCTGGGGCCGGTGTCGTCGTGCAGGATTCGGTTACCGCCGATGCCTTCGTTGAGCACGCCAAGATCAACGGTGTCCTTGTTGGACTGGAGGCGGGCGGCGAGGACATCGGGCCAGCGAGCGTTGGCGTCGCGGGTGCTGTGCGCTCCGTCGGTGATGCTGTCTCCGAAGGCTACGATGGCTGCGGCTTTGCTATCGGCTCGGACATCGACGCCTTTGAGGAAGGGCCAGGAGTAGATCTTCTGCGGGGCATCGAGAGACTTCGCGCTGACGACGTTGCCGGCGGCGGTGTAGTTGGTCTGGTCCGCAAAGCCATGCGCTGAGACCTGCTGAATGGGCTGTGCGGGGATGAAGACGCTGACGGCGAGATCAGAAGTGGGAGCAAGCTTCAGATTGACCGGATCACTGACCACTAAGGCGCCTGCAGGAATGACGATGGAGGGCCGTCCGTTGAAGGTGAGAGGGGCCGAGGCGGCGGTGTTGATGTCGCTGCCGCCCGCGCTGAGTGCGACGTTGCCAGCGCCGATGGTGAGCGGACCGACGCCGAACTCATTGGTGAGGATGACGCGGACGGCGGGGCCGCCGATGGAGACGTGGACGATCTCGCGATAGGTGGTGTCAGCGGCGACTCGTACTTCGTGATTGTCCTGGGCCATGGGAGCGGTGGCCCAGGTGCCGACCCAGTGGTCGGGCGATGCGGCGGAGGCGCTGTTGGTGCTGAAGCAGCAAAGGCAAAAGAGGAGAAGGGCAAGCGGGAGGAGCGTTCTGCGTTTCAGGTTCATAACCATCCTTGGTGGGATTGAGTTGACGCTCTCATCTTATCGCTGTTTCGTAGGCGCAGGTGCCTTGCAGTATAGTGGCGGTGGTTGCTGAAAGGCGCGCAACCGGGCGCTGAACGAGATGAGATCGGACCGCACCACAGACTTGCTGAAGGCGAAAGAACTGAGGAAGAAATGACGAAGACTCTGGCAAAGGTTATTCTGCTTACCATGACAACCGGAATGGCAGCACATGGAGCAGTGACGAAGGCAGCTTTTGGAACGACACCCGACGGCAAGGCCGTAGACATCTACACGCTGAAGAGCGACGTGTTGCAAGTGCGTATCATGACGTACGGCGCGCGCATCGTCTCGCTCGAGGCGCCGGACAAAGACGGCAAGAAGGCCGATGTGGTGTTGGGACACGATACGCTGGCAGGCTATACGTCGGACAAGAACACCTACTTCGGTGCGATTGTGGGTCGCTACGGCAACCGCATTGCTGGTGGCAGCTTCAAGGTAGACGGCAAAGCGTATCAGGCTCCGAAGAATGACCACGGTATCAACATGCTGCACGGTGGCACGGTGGGCTTCGACTCGCTGGTGTGGCAGGGGCGCGAGATTCCCGATGGCGTTGAGATGACGCTGGTGAGCAAGGATGGCGATCAGGGATTTCCGGGGACGCTGACTGCGCATGTGCGCTACACGCTGCACCATAACGCGCTGCGCATCGACTACAGCATGTCGACCGACAAGGATACGGTGGTGAATCTGACGAACCACTCGTACTTCAATCTCTCGGGTGAAGGCAATGGGACGATTCTTCACGATATCGTAACGATTCCCGCCGACAAGTACACGCCGGTAGATGCAGGTCTGATTCCGACGGGCGAGCTTGCCCCGGTCGAGGGGACCCCTTTTGATTTCCGCAAGCCGACGGCGATCGGAGCCCGCATTCATGACGACAATGAGCAGCTCAAGCGTGCAGGCGGCTACGACTTCAACTGGGTGCTGCGTGGACCCAATGGAGAGACGAAGACGGCTGCGCGTGTCTATGATCCAGAGACAGGTCGTGTGTTGACGGTGACGACGACAGAGCCGGGCGTGCAGTTCTATACCGGAAATTTTCTGGATGGGACGATCTCCGGCCCAAGTGGCAAGCCCTTCGTCAAGAATGGCGCTCTTTGCCTGGAGACGCAGCACTTTCCGGATTCGCCCAATCACGCGAACTTTCCCAGCACGGAGTTGAAGCCGGGGGCACCGCGGCATAGCACTACGACGTTTACGTTTACCACGCAGGCCAAGTAAATCTCGGTGCGCGGCGGCTATTGAGTCTGCCGCGCACGAGGTGTTTTGGGTTGAGGCTATGGATAAGGTTGTCTCATCTGCCGATGCTGCTGTCGCCGATATAGGCAGTGGTGCAATGGTGATGCTGGGCGGCTTCGGTCTGTGTGGGATTCCGGAGAACCTTATTGCAGCGTTGGTGCGGCGGGGCATCAGCGGGCTACACACGATCAGCAACAATATGGGTGTCGATGGCTTTGGCATGGGACTGATGCTGGAGGCGGGGATGATTGCGTCGCACATCGGCAGCTACGTCGGCGAGAATCGCAGGCTGGAGACGCTGGTACTGCGTGGAGAACTGAATCTGACGCTGGTGCCGCAGGGGACGCTGGCCGAGCGGATTCGCGCGGGCGGCGCGGGGATTCCAGCGTTTTATACGCCTACAGGACTAGGAACGATTGTGGCGGAGGGTAAAGAGACACGCACGATTGGTGATCGGAACTATGTTCTGGAAGAGGCGTTGCACGCCGATGTTGCGCTGATCAAGGCGTGGCGAGGAGATCGCCACGGAAACCTGGTCTATCGCAAGACAGCGAGAAACTTCAACCCGGTGATGGCGACTGCTGCTGATCTTACGATTGTTGAAGTAGAGGAGTTGGTTGAGCCGGGTGTGCTTGATCCCGACCATATCGTTACGCCGGGCATCTACGTCGACCGCGTTGTTGTAGGCGCGGCTTATGTGAAGCCGATCGAGTCGAAGTTCATTCAGGCGAGAGGCACGGCATGAACGGCAAGGAGCGCATTGCCCGACGGATCGCGCGGGAGATCAAGGATGGCTTTTACGTCAACCTTGGCATCGGTCTGCCGACGATGATCGCGGCGTATGTGCCTGCCGGAATCAATGTCGTCTTTCAGTCGGAGAATGGGATGCTTGGAGTTGGGCCTCCGCCGATGGGAGAGAGTGCTGATCCTGATCTGCTGAATGCGGGCAAGCAGCCGGTGACGGAGTTGGCAGGATGCTCCTTTTTTGGAAGTGAACAGTCGTTTGCCATGATTCGCGGCGGACATATGGACATGAGCGTCCTGGGCGCGATGCAGGTGGATGAGCAGGGCGATCTGGCGAACTGGACGATTCCCGGCAAGATGGTGAAGGGGATGGGCGGGGCGATGGATCTGGTTGCAGGCGCGCGGCGTGTAGTGGTGGCGATGGAGCACCAGACAAAGGACGGGACACCGAAGATCCTGAAGATGTGTACGCTGCCGCTGACGGGCAAACAAGTCGTCCATGATATTGTGACGGAGCTGTGCTGGATTCGCGTAACAGAAGAAGGACTGGTGCTGACTGAAGTGGCTGAGGGTTTCGACGTCGCTGCTGTGCAGGCGCGAACGGAGGCGAAGCTGATCGTTTCGCCTGATTTGAAGCCGATGCTGTGATGCTTCAAGGGTGCGATGGAGAGAGGTAGGGAATCGGAGGGTCGAATTGCCACGGTGCTTTGCTGGTCACGCCGAAGATGAAGACCTGGCCTGGTAGATATCGCTGCCGAACCTCGAAGTTCTCGAAGGCTGCGCCGCCTGGAAGCGGATTGTGCGATGCCCAATAGACGCGTCGGCCGTTGACTCGGACGCGGAGGTCAGGCTGGATGTCGTGTGCAGGGACTCTCCAGTACTGCGTGAGCTTGGGAAGGCGATAGCGCCAGTGTTCGGCACCGATGACGGGAACCTCTGAAGGCGCGGTCTCGTCAGAGGTGCAGAGTGCAATGGCATCGCCATCAGCGTTCTGCAGCATCTCGTCAAGCGGATAGTTTTCGTGCTCGACGAATGCGTCTGCGGTGTAGGTGCCGTATAAATCATGGCTGTTCACAATGCGGCCTTTGAGCCATAGCTGACGCAGGCGCTCGTAGTTGCCCATGGTTGCGGTGACGGTGAGTTCCTCCAGCGCGGGGCTATCGTCGTATTGATGAACGGCGAGCCGAAGCTCGTCGGGATGATCGCTGTCGATCGATGCGATGAGGTAGACATGCGCGTTGTTTGCGGTGAACCGTTCCACATCGATCTGTATGGAGAGCCTTTGAATAGGGCCGTCATGGTTGGGAAAGGTGTGCAGCTCGCCTCGGTATGAATCGCTCGGAGCAGATGTTCCGGGGTCGACCCACAGTCGTTTGCCGCGCGAGCCGGGGTCCATGCGGCTGGGCTCGAGTTCACTGAAGGCCATGCGGCTGAAGCGAGTGCCGGGGCCGAGTATGACTGGTTCAATTGCGATGTAGTTAAGCAACTCGGGCTTTCCCGTCTTAGGGGAGATGACGCCGACACGGATCAGGCCGCGAGGGCCAAGCAGGCCTCCGGCGGAGGGCAGGCCGAATACGATACCGTCTCTTCGTCCCCAGATAAGAGGATCACCTGGCTTTTGAGGGCGAATCCACTGGGAATCTGCGGCATTTGCGACTGGTGCCTGCGCCGATGGAGGCTCAAGCGCAAGGGCTTTCGAGAACAGAGCTAGCGAGGTAATGAGCAGGATCACGATCTTTAGCAGCACGCGTGATGAGGCCGCAGATGTTATTCGAGAGAAGCGAAGATAATTTTTCATGAGATCAGAGGGAAGCTGTAATGGTTGTGGGTAATTTTGCCATTAAATTTAATCCTTTAAAGAATTTATTGTGCTAATGGAGCATTGCGAGCTGGATATTGCTAAGCCCCAGAGCTGCGGGCAGTGCTCATTTGCCATGGATTGTATGCTCGGTTTTGGGGAAAATCGGAATAGGATAAAGAGTGTACAAAGAGCTGTAGAAGAACCAGATACGCCAATTGGTCACTGAGGCTGGATTCACATTTTATGCCCACCATTGTGGAAGTAGCGAAACATGCTCGAGTCTCGATCGCAACCGTATCCAATGTAATCAGAGGCACAAGGCGCGTAAGTCCTGCGTTGCAAGACCGTGTCCAAAAGGCCATTCGCGAGCTGGACTATTCGCCAAACGAGATTGCACGGAGTCTGAAGGTGAAGCAGACTCGGATGCTCGCGCTGGTGTTGCCCGATATTACAAACCCCTTCTTTCCGGAGATCATTCGCGGAGCTGAGGATACCGCCTTCGATCGCGGCTACTTTCTGATGACAGCTAATACCGATGAGCAGATCGGCCGTGAACGAAGGATCATGTCGGCGCTGCGCTCCTATCGCGTCGATGGAATTCTACTGGCCTCTGCGCCCGGTAAGGACTCTGGACACATTCGCAGCATTATGCAGGGAGGTATCTCGGTCGTATGCCTGGACAGAACCGTCGCCGGCATCAATACCGACGCGGTTCTTTTAGATAACGTTCGCGGCGGTCGCGAGTGCGTGCGGCACCTGATACAGGGGGGGCATTCGAAGATCGCGATTATTACAGGCTCGCTGTCGTTGCAGACGGGACTTGAGAGGCTGCGAGGCTATGAGGAAGCGCTCCGCGAATCGGATATCGAGGTCGATCGAAACCTTGTGCTTGAAGGAGACTTTCGATACGAATCGGGCTATCGGCTGGGAAAGGAATTGCTGAAGAGGCGCGTAAAACCCACCGCGGTCTTTGTATGCAATGGCGTGATGACAGTCGGTGTGCTGAAGGCATTTGAGGAGCTGGGCGTGCGCTGCCCGGAAGATATCTCGCTGGCAACGTTCGACGATCTCGCTGTGGACCGCTCTTTTCATCCTCATTTGACCGCGGTGGTACAGCCTGGTTACGAGATGGGCGCGCGGGCAGCAACCATCCTGATGGACAGGGTTGAGGGCAAGTTGACGAATGAACCATTTGTTGTCCGGATTGTTCCTACCCTTGTGGTTCGCGAGTCGACACGGGCACGAAAGCCGCGGTCATCGCTCCGCGAAAGTAATTCCATTCGCTAGACTTCGATCTGATCTACGATTCGACTGAAAAAATATCTTGACAGGTGTTTTCATTGCGTGCTGAAATGACCTTCGAAATTTAAAGGTTTAAATATTTCCTTCGGATCGACCTTTTTCAGGAGAGCGCCAATGAAGACGTGGAGAGCACTGCCAGTTGTTGTTTTTATGGTTTTGATGACCATCCTGGGTTTGACGAGTAAGGCATGGGCGCAGGCGGATCGCGGCGCCATCAAAGGGGAGGTTCAGGATACGCAACATGCGAGTATTCCTGATGCCCAGATCACGCTGAAAGACGAAGCGACCGGCGTGGTCGTAACGACTACCTCCGGTTCCTCGGGGCAATTCAATTTTCTCAACCTGTCGGCAGGCGTTTACACCCTGAACTCGACGGCCAAGGGGTTCAACACCTCGGTACAGCAGCACATTACAGTCGGTGTCGGAAGCACGTTTGGGGTGACTGTGACGCTGGAGCCTGGCCAGGTAGAGCAGACGGTGACCGTTTCGGGAAATGCTGCCACGGTAGAGACGCAGACCTCGGATATCGGAACCGTAATTACTCCGCAGGAGATCAAAGACCTGCCTGTGTCGCTGAACGGAGACATGAGGAATCCGCTGAACTTTGTTACGCTCACGCCCGGCGTTAGCGGTTCAACACCGGGGCCTTCGCCGGATTACCGCTTGCACATCAGCGGCTCCAATAGCTATGCGAACGAGGTATACATCGATGGCGTTCCAGTGATGAATACGAACCTTGGCGGCGACATCGGTGCCAATCACCCACCGATCGATGCAATCGGCCAGTTCAAGATCATCAACAACAATCAAAGCGCAGAGTATGGGCTGGCAAGTGGCATCGTCTCGTTTGCGTTCAATTCAGGTACGAATACCTATCACGGGAGTCTGTTCGATTATCTGCAGAACGATGCTCTCAATGCTGCCGGTTATGTGACGAACGCCCTGGGGTTGAAGAAGGCTCCGCTAAAACAGAATGAGTTCGGTGGAACGTTCGGTGGCCCAGTCTGGATTCCCAAGCTCTACAACGGCCGCGATAAGACATTTTTCTTTGTCGATTACACCGGGTTCAAATACCGCCCCAGCTCTAACAATGGCACGCTGACGACATTTCCCAATGCATTTCGCGCAGGGAATTTTTCACAGGCGCTGGGGCCGCAATTGGTGGATTCCGCATCGGGCCAGCCTGTCTTTGACCCTGAGGGACGCCCAATTTACAGCGGTCAAATCTATAATCCTCTCTCTGTTCATACATTCGTACGACCGGAGGATGGCCGTAGTTATCAGGTACGCGATCCATTCCCGGGTAATATCATCCCTGCCGGATTGCCTGGCTTGAGCACAGTCTCGCAGACGATTCTGAAGAGCTTCCCCGTGGCGGACAACGACGCTATCAATAACAATTTTCACCGCCTTCAGAGTTCGAAGATCGATGAGCACCGCTTGGTTGTGAAGATCGACGAGCATCTTTCAGAGAAGCACGCTCTTGCCGGGAGTGTCTTTGTCGGTGGATACTCCAACAGTAATAATGGCGGTTTGAATCTGCTTGATTCATCGACGACCAATTCGCCGACGACGCAGATACGATTCACTTATAACTACACGCACTCGCCTACGCTGGTAAATAATCTGAACGTTGGCTTCATCCGAGATACCGGGTTCACAGGTCCTTTGCAGGCAGGACCGGGACTTGCCGCGCTGGGGATTCAGGGACTGCCTCCGCTTGCGAGCGACAGCCCATATCCTGACATTGGAATTGGAACGGTACAGAACAGTATTGGCTCTGCGAGTGCGTCGACTGACTCTGAAAACCGCTACATCGTCAGTGATAATGTAACGCTGGTTCGCGGCGAACATACGCTAACCTTTGGCGGCGAGTTGAGGCGTTTGAGAAGAGATGAAGGTGGGTTACCGGGTGGCAGCTTCACCTTTGAGCCTACCGAATCAGGCCTCAACGGAACAGGATTTGTGAATGGGAACACAGCTGTTTCCATTCCCGCCGGAACGGGCGCACCAGCCGCAAGCTTCCTCTTTGGCGGCCTCGATTTTTCGCGGTTCGATTATCCGGTAGAAGCGGCATATAGCTGGTGGCAAGGAGGGCTTTATGCTCAGGATGACTGGAAGGCAACACCGAATCTGACGCTTAATCTTGGACTGCGCTACGATCTCCAGATTCCTCGGACAGATATCAATGGAAAAGTCTCTACGATGAATCCGACATTGTCTAACCCTGCAGCCGGTGGACTTCCTGGTGCGTTTACCTATTACGGCAACGGCGCGGGACGCAATGGAAAGACCCGCATCGGCAATATCGACTATCTCGGATTTCAGCCCCGGCTTGGCTTTGCCTACTCTCCCGATGCGGCGCATAAGACTGCAATTCGCGGAGGCTTCGCGATTACCCGGCCTATCGGCAATGACAACGCAGAGAATGGAATCGGTGGCGGTCTCTACAACACTGGCTTTGCCGGATTAGCTACAGTCAACAGGCCGCAGGATTATGTAGGCTCGCCTGCTTACTACTGGGACAATCCGTACCCCGCAGCATCGATCAGCAACGGTCCGGACCTGGATCCGGGGGCGCTTGTCGGCAATGACAATCCGCCGATGATTCGTCCGAGCTCCGGAACTCCGCCGACTCAAATATATTGGTCAACGCAGGTTCAACAGGAGATGCCAGGAGGAATGGTTGCCAGCATAGGATATGTCGGTATGCACACCTACCATCTCGGTGTGTGGTCCAAGCCAAACCAGGTTGATCCGGCCGTTGCAGCGCAATATAGCGGTGCTGCGGCAACGGCTGGCCTGCCACTGAACCAGTTTTTGGTTCTCCCCGTCAACGACCCCAGGGCCGTAGCGGCAGGAATTAAAACTCCGTGGGCTGGCTTCATCCAGACGTTCGGCGCGGGTGCAACAGTAGGACAGTCTCTGCGGCCATTCCCGCAGTATGGCGATGTGGACAATCCTTTGAACCCGATCGGCAGCGTATCGTACAACGGACTTCAGACAAGCTTGCAAAAGCGCTATTCCAACGGATTGACGCTTCTGCTTTCCTATACGTTCTCAAAGACGATTGGAGACGTAGATTCCAACAATGGCGCTACGTCGGGAGCTGAGAATGCGATCTATGCGGGCTCTTTCTATCAGGACTATTACAACCCTCAATCGCAGCGTTCTGTAACCAGCTCCGATATCCCTCATGTTCTTTCGCTCAGCTATACCTATGAGCTTCCGGTTGGGCCCGGCAAGCGCTTCCTCAATCACAAAGGCGTCGTCGGCAGAGCTGTGGGCGGATGGTCGGTCTCAGGGATTCACCACTATCAGAGTGGACGTCCGATCCATATTGAGTACGATGCATTTGGCGCGAACAATCCCTACTATTCGAGCGATGGATTCAGTTTCCGTCCGGACGTTGTTCCGGGAGTGCCGCTGAAGAACCCTGCTTATAGTAAGAAGTGTTCAGGCCCGATTCTGGCGACCTCGGGACGCACGCCTTGCCAGTTCCTGATCAATCCGGCGGCATTTGCCACTCCGGCACCGGGGAATTTTGGTGACGCGCCGAATCTGTTCTCATCGTTGCGGATGCCGGCCTATATCAATGAGGACTTGTCGCTTACCAAGCGAACGATGATCTATGACAGAATGGATCTCCTGTTCCAGGCGAACTTCTTCAACGCACTCAACCGTACAATTTTTTCATCTGGCGGCAATGCGCAGACATTCATCATCAATGGCGCTCCCCCAGACCTGAGTACGAACAGTCTCCAAAACTCGAACACAGTCTTCGGGTTGATGACGGCTCAGCAGAATGCACCAAGGATCATACAATTCGGCATGAGACTGGAGTTCTAGAGTGATGGCCCTGACCATGCTTGCAAAATCAATTATTTTTGCAAGCATGGCTGTGCCTGTCATGGCACAAACTATCTCCGACCAAATTGCCACCCATGCTCGCGCAGCGCAGCAGGCAGAACGGCAAAACGACTTTCACACGGCAGTATCTGAATATGAACGTGTGGCAAAACTGTTACCTCAGAACGCCGAAGTTCTGAGCAATCTTGGAGTGGCTTTGTATTTCGATCATGATCTCGAGCGTTCGACTGCTGTGTTCCATCAAGCGATCATGCTTAACCCAAAGCTATTTACACCGCATCTCTTCTCGGGGCTGGCCTGGTACCGGCTTGCAAATCCTGATGCCGCGGTGCCGGAGCTGGAGAGGGCTGTTCAGATCAATCCTTCGGATACGGTTGCGCATACATGGTTGGGATATGCCTACGTTGCACAGCTTCGATATGAAGCTGCTGCAAAAGAGTTTGACGCAGCTTGCAAGCTTGCACCTGACGATGTCGACTCCTGGTATGCGCTTGGCCAGTCTTATCTGCAGATTGGAAAAGATGCGACTCTTCAGCTGCTTCGAGTCGCGCCAAACGGCGCTCGTGCTCAGCAGCTTGCTGGAGAGCAATTGCAGTTGCGTGGAGATCGCCAGAAGGCGCTTGAGATCTATGAAGCAGCTCTTGATCGCCGTCCAGACATCAAGGAGTTGCGAGCGCTTGTGATCGAGTTGGGCGGTAAAGCGACAGGACCGAGCGATATGTCGCCACAGAAGACGGATGAGGAAGATGCTCTTTACCTGCGTGCCCACAATGCAGAACAAAAGTCGCGCGAGGCCTTTGAGCATGTCATGCAGATTGCGCCTGACTCGTATCGAGCCCATCAGATACAGGCAGATGCCTTCGATGCGGCGCAACAGCCCAGCAAGGCCATTCAGGAGTATCGAACTGTATTGAGATTGAAGCCGGATTTGCCAGGGATACACGAGGCGATTGGGCGTAATTTAGTGCGTGCCGGGAGCTTGCCGGAAGCGCTCAAAGAATTTAATGCGGAGATCGAAATTCAACCACGCTCTGCGTCGGCGCATATGAATGCCGGGCGCGCTATGTTGATGATGGGAGATGATGCGGGGGCAGGAAAGATGCTGAATAGCGCTCTTCAGATGGACAGGCCTCCATTAGAGACGTATAGCCTGCTTGGAAAGCTCGATCTGAGACGCAACGATTATCGAGACGCTATCAGTGCGCTCACGCACTATGTGTCTGTTGTGAAAGACAACTCCAGCGCCTATTATCTGCTTGCAAAAGCGTACAGAGGGGACGGGGATAAAGAGAAGATGGACCATGCGCTCAACCTTTACAGAGCAACTTCTCAGGATGCTCAGGAGCGAAGCGTTGCGCAGAAGGAGCTTGACTATCTTAGCGGCAGAAACCAGATTGCAGAGAATTCAGCCGAATTAAAGGATGGAGTAGGCAAGTAGACGATAACCATTAATGTGCGCAGGGCATGGAGCTTTCCATGATCTCGAATCGACGAAAAACAGAAATGCAAAATGATGAAAGGATTTGCCGATGTCAGCTTCACGGGTAGGTATGCCAATTAAAGAGGTTGTTCTAATTACAAGCGGAGATTTGCGGCTATCTGCAAACCAGGTGTGTTGGCCGGCCCAGGAAGAGTTAGAACGCAAGCTGACAAGATGTTTTGCTGATGAAGGCGTGACGGTGAAGCGAGCCTTTCCTGTCGATACTCGCGCAGGGCATGGCTTCATCTCGAGCCAGAGGATGGGGATGGATATCTTCAGCGGCATCGATCCCGATGCCAATCTCGTATTTGCAACAGCAGCATGGCAGTACAGCCATCATGTTTTGCCGGGCATGCGTAGCCATCGAGGCCCTATCTTGACGGTTGCGAACTGGTCAGGACAATGGCCGGGACTGGTTGGTCTGCTGAATCTCAATGGCTCTCTGATCAAGGCAGGCGTGAAGTTCAATTCGCTCTGGAGCGAAGACTTTACAGATGATTATTTCCTTCGCGGAATGAGGCAGTGGATCAAAGAGGGAAGGGTAACGCACGATCTTTCGCATGTACGCGATCTGGACATCGCAGCGTTACCTGCCGATGCAGCGAATCTGGGCAAAGAGCTTGCGCAATCTCTTCAGAAACGAAAGGCCATCCTTGGCGTCTTCGATGAGGGATGCATGGGGATGTACAACGCGATTATCGACGATGAATTGCTTAACGCTGCTGGAGTGTTTAAAGAGCGGCTCAGTCAATCTGCACTGGTGGCGCGGATGCGTACCATCTCAGACGATGACGCAAAGGGAGTAAGGCAATGGCTGGATGAGAAAGGTGTGCGCTTCGTTACTGGCAAAGACGATAAGACTGAACTCACCGATGCGCAGATTCACGAGCAGTGCAAGATGTATATTGCAGCAGCGCGTATGGCGGATGAGTTTGGTTGCGATGCGATTGGTATTCAGTATCAGCAAGGGCTCAAGGACATGGTTCCGGCTTCGGATCTCGTAGAAGGCTTGCTTAATAATGCTGATCGGCCTCCTGTCTATGACAGGCAATCCGGCAAAGAGCTATATGCCGGTGGGCCGCTGCCTCACTTCAACGAAGTGGACGAGTGCGCTGGCCTGGATGCACTGGTCACCAATCGCTGCTGGAATGCGCTTAAGCTGGATCCCTCTACAACACTGCATGATCTGCGGTGGGGTGAGCCTTATCAAGGTAAGGACATCGATAACTTTGTTTGGGTATTACAGATTTCTGGTGCTGCTCCGGCGAACCACTTTGTCAGTGGCTATCATGGAGCATCGAGCGAGCGGCAGCCTCCGATGTATTTCCCTTTGGGCGGGGGAACTTTGAAGGGTGTTGGCAGGCCGGGCAAGATTGTCTGGAGTCGAGTATTTGTTGAGGGTAATGCGCTGCACGTGGACCTTGGGCTTGGCGAGGTGGTTAGATTGCCCGATGAAGAGACGATGCGCCGTTGGCAGCAGACGACGATTCAATGGCCTATGGTGAGCGCAGTGTTCAATGGCATTTCGCGCGACTCATTTATGGCGCGGCATAGGGCGAATCACGTCAGCATTGCATATGCTCCCGATACGAAGACAGCTCGTAAGGCATTAGCCGCGAAATCCGCGATGTTTCATGAGCTCGGGGTAAAGGTCCATTTATGCGGTGCCGTCAGCTTCGATTAGGAAGATGAAAGTGCATTGATCTTCTGATCAGGAGCAGGTTGTGGGTATCGTTGCGGGTGTTGATTTTGGAACATTGAGTGTTCGCGTATCGCTCTTTGATAAAGAAGAGGGAAGGCTGGCGTCTGGAGTCGCGGAGTATCCGCTCGATCGAGCGGTTCATGACCCTAACTTTGCTACGCAGAGCCATGCGGCGCAGATGAACGCTCTTGAACGTGCGATGCGGAAGGCGCTCGATGCAGGTGAGGTAAGTGGCGACGCAGTGAAGGCGCTTGCGATCGATACCACAGGATCGAGCGTCATTCCTGTTGGAGAAGATCTGCAACCGCTTGATGACTACTATCTGTGGTGCGATCACCGGGCATGGCGTGAGGCGCAGGAGATTACAACTGCTGCTCACGCGCAAGGACTTGAGGCCATTGATTGGTGCGGTGGAACCTATTCGTCGGAGTGGGGCTTCTCCAAGCTGTTGCATTGGTTGAGAAATAATCCTGAAAAACGCGAGCGATTTGCGACTGTCCTTGAAAACTGCGACATGGTCGTTGCAATGCTATGTGGATTCACCTCGGTTGCCGACCTGCCGCGCAGTGTATGTGCGATGGGGCACAAGTGGATGTGGAATGCGAGATGGGGCGGTCTGCCATCGGCAGAATTTCTCAGATCGGTCGACCCGCTTTTGGAGGGAATAAGAGAGAAGCTTGGCGGGTGTTATCAGACTTCAGACCGCATTGCGGGCTACCTGAGCGTTCCATGGGCCGAACGGCTTGGCTTGCGTGCCGGTATACCGATCCCTGTGGGGGCACTGGACGCGCACTGGGATGCAATTGCCGCGAACATTAGGCTTGGCGATGTGGTGAATGTCATCGGCACCTCGACTTGCATCATTGGGGTGAGCGAACAGCAGACGCTGGTGCCGGGAGTATGCGGAGTCGTACCGGGTTCGGTGTTGCCTGGATTTGTTGGCATTGAAGCGGGCTTGTCTGCGGTTGGCGACATCTTCGATAGTATTGCCAGCCGGGCAGATTCGGACGTTCTTACCCTCATGCAGGGGCTCGACAGCTACCGTGCCGGACAGACTGGACTTCTACGAATGTCGTGGGACAACGGTGACCGCACTGTTCTGGTGAACCCGAACCTTGGTGGTGTCACCTTTGGGTGGACTTTGATGAGCACAGCGAAGGATGAGCTCTTCGCCGCGATTGAAGGAACAGCATTTCATACACGCATCATCCTCGAACGGATGGAAGAGGGAGGAACCCCGGTCAAGCGCATTATTAATGGCGGGGGCATTCCTCGAAAGAATGATGTGCTGAATCAGGTTTACGCGAATGTACTGAACAAGCCTGTTCTTGTGCCTTCGGGTGATGTAACCAGCTTGGGATCGGCAATCTTTGCTTTTATTGCCAGCGGCGACTATGCCTCAATCGAAGATGCCCAAGACGCGCTCTGCCCGCCTCATAAGCTATTTCTGCCCGATGAGCGTGAAGCCTCGCTGTACGACAAACTCTATTCTCTTTATCGCGAACTTTATTTTTCCCTTGGCACACAGGATGCGCCTGCTGCATGTATCGGGCATGTCTTGCCCACATTGCGTAAGATGGCAAGCGAAGTATCGGAGCTTAAATGACAATCAATTCTCATGTGATCAAAAGCACTATCGTAGGCGCACTCGGCGGGCTGTTATTTGGATTTGATACGGCCGTTATCTCTGGCACGACGCATGCGCTTACAGAGGTCTACCACCTTTCTCCTGCGCTCCTTGGAGTAACGGTATCGAGCGCGCTGGTGGGTACAGTGATTGGCGCTATGACTGCAGGCATCCCCGGCCAGCGATTTGGCCGCCGGGATAGTCTTCGCGCGATGGCCGTCTTTTATGTCATCTCGGCGCTGGGATGCGCTCTTGCCTGGAATTGGCCTGCACTCATCATCTTCCGCTTTATTGGAGGGCTTGGGATAGGCGGCTCGTCCGTGCTGGGGCCGATGTATATCGCGGAGATTGCTCCCACGGAATGGAGAGGACGGCTGGTCGGATTTTTTCAGGTCAATATCGTTGTGGGAATTTTGCTCGCCTATGTTTCTAACTTTTTGATTGGCACGATGCATCTGGGAGCGCATGAGTGGCGCTGGCAGCTTGGTATCTCTGCTGTGCCCGCGATTCTTTTCCTGATTGCCTTGTTTGGTATTCCGCGTAGCCCGCGTTGGCTCGCTATGCAGATGAAGCTGGAAGAGGCATTAAATGTGCTTAACCTCACTGGCATTCCAAACCCGAAAGAAGATCTTGATGAGATCGTTGCTTCTATCCACTTGGAGCGATCCGTTTCTTCCGACCCCTTGTTCTCCAAGCGGTATCGGCTTCCGGTGTTTCTTGCCATTACGGTAGGGATGTTCTGCCAGTTATCGGGTATCAACGCCATCCTCTATTATTTGAACGATATCTTTGCCCTGGCCGGGGCCTCGAAGGTGTCTGGCGATCTGCAGGCCGTAGCTGTCGGAGCTGCGAATCTTGTGGCCACATTGCTTGCAATGTCAGTGATCGACAAGATTGGCCGCAAGAAGCTTTTGCTCTTTGGGACTGCAGGGCTTGCGCTATGCCTGTCCGCTGTCTCCTATGTCTTTCTTACCCACCGGCATCTCGACTGGCTTGTATGGCTCCTCATGATTTACATCGCCTTCTTTGCGGTGTCTCAAGGTGCGGTGGTCTGGGTCTATATCAGTGAGGTCTTTCCGACCCGGGTCCGCTCTAAAGGTCAGAGCCTGGGTAGTTCATCGCACTGGGTAACCAACGCTGCCATCTCGTTGGTGTTTCCTCTGATGGCAATGTCTTCCGGCGCATATCCGTTTATATTTTTTGCCGCGATGATGGTAATCGATTTTTTCCTGGTTCTGTTCTATTACCCAGAAACCAGCAATATCTCGCTTGAACATCTGCAGACCAATTTGGGTATCGACTAAATTCATTCCAACTTTAATGAGGTTATTACGATGAAAATAGCTGCTCTTTTTCTATTAGCAGCCGGCTGTATGGCTATGGCGCAAACACAAAATTGGCAGCCCGATATAACGCAACAACAGACCTATACCTTGCACCGTGCCTCCAGTTTCGATCCTTCCGGCGGCAATGCAGATTTTCGTACTGTCGCCCCAGGCGCTACCTATACCGTCTTAGATACGGATGGCCCCGGCACAATCTCGCATATCTGGTTCACGATTAACGACCGAGAAGCATACCATCTCAAGCGGATTGTTCTGCGTATCTACTGGGACGGGGAAGCGACCCCCAGTGTAGAGACCCCCATTGGGGATTTCTTCGGTCTTGGGTTGGGGACATATCACAACTGGCAATCGGAGATGCTCTCGGTTGGCAGTATCAAGGCATTGAATAGCTACTTTCCAATGCCCTATCGAAAACATGCTCGCATTACAGTGACCAATGAAGGCAAGGAGCCGATCGACAGTCTTTATTACAACGTCGACTATCGTACGGAGTCGCATCAGCTTCCGGAGGACACTCTATATTTCCATGCGCAGTATCGGCAGGCACAACCCAATCACGGATGGACGAATGACTGGCCGAATAACTATGTGCCACTTACAAACAACAAGGCGAATTTAGACGGCAAAGATAATTATGTCTGGCTCGATGCGAAGGGCCACGGTCAGTATGTTGGCGTCACGATGTCCGTCTTGCAGAATCAGGACGGATGGTGGGGCGAGGGCGACGATATGTTTTTTATCGACGGAGCCAAGCTTCCTTCAATCAACGGCACCGGCAGTGAAGACTATTTTCTCGGCGCGTGGGATTTCGGAGGCAAGTCATTCTCCTATCAGCTCTACGGTGCGCCCGTTGTAGGTGAGGAGCTGGCGGGTGCAAGGTCGAGTGTCTACCGTTTTCATTTCGATGCTCCCATTCCTTTCACAAAATCCATCAAGGCAACGATTGAGCATGGTCACGCAAACCATCGTTCCGATAACTACTACTCGGTCGCCTATTGGTATCAGGCGGAGCCTCATGCGCCGTTTCCTGCGCTGCCTCCTGTAGAGCAGAGAATCCCTGCATTACAGATGGTGGGCGGTCCTGGAAATGGAAGCAGTACTCATTAAAAGAAAAGCACTCGTGCGAGCCGCTTTCTTTGAGGAGTTCTGATCAAAGAGCAGTTCGCACGAGTGATGATTTATTGCTGTACGACGTAACCATCCCGAGCTAAGGTACTGCCATCGACCATGCTTGAGTGGCTGCCGTTCCAGGTAATCTTGTATTTGGTGTGTGGATCGACTCCTGAGAATCGAAGCTTGATCGAGCGCGAGGACGGAAAAGTCTCTAGATCAAATGTGATCGAGTGACCGATCACAGTGATGTTGCGTAACGAACAAGCGTTGAAGCCGACGCCCTGCTTCTCTTTCAGGTTGATGAATGCGTCTCCCAGTGTGGGTGACATCATCTCAACCGAGGTCAGAGCGCTGCCAGGCCCCCAGTGAAATCCTGTAAGCGCTCCCTGTTCGTCGAGGTAGCCGGTGTGCGCCCAGTTCTCCCATGGCGCCACCGCGAAGGTGGAACGGGCTGCGGCGACAGCGCGTTCCAGATACTCTTGGTTGTCGGTCGCTTTGTAATAGTCCCATAGCAAGACTGCGGCGTATCCCTGACGAGCGTCGCTCCATTCAGCATCGGTGTTTTGCGTGGTAAATCCACCGACGACCTTTGGCGAGAAGGCCGGATTATTCCACACCTGCTGCGTCAACAAGAGATAGTCCAGTACCTGCGTTCCCTGTTGGAGATACTCACGATTCTTTGTCACCTGATACAGCTGAAGGTAGGCCTTTGCTGCCTGAATGGTCGCAAGATTATTTTGCGGATATTGTGCTGTCCACGCATCATAGAAATCGAAAGGTTTACGAGCGCAGGATTTAAACGTCTCGAAATCGAACCAGCGCTGTCGGGGCAGCACCTCTTTTGTAATAAAGTTCATTGCCTGCTCTGCTGCGTTGGCATAGGTGTGATCTCCTGTTGCCTCGCCGAGTGATGCGAGCAGCAGCGCCGATGCAGCGGTCTCCGCGTTGAAGTCGCGAAATTCGCTTCGTGGTTCAAGATTGCTGTCATACCAAGAAGGAATAACCCCACTGGAGAGCTGATGCTTGACGAGGAAGTCACCATAGGGACGTACAAATGCAAGAATCTCTTTCTCTCGGTTTGGAGTGAGATTTTTACCCCATTGCAGCATCCAATAAGCCGTCCATGACATGCAAAAGGTATGGTAGTCGTCGGCATATCCAGCCCATCCGTCATCCCGGATCCACTGCTTCGTATTCAGCATGTAGACGGTAGGAAAGGCGCCATGATCCTGTGGGCTCTTCAGCGCAAGATTCAGAATGCTCTCGGCCTTCTCTTCGATGTCTTTGTTATTGCTGCGCTGCCCATAGAGATACCAGCCATAGGCACTTCGCAGGGTCTGAAACCATGCATTAAACCAGGCGTCCGGAGCAGGCTTCCCCCAATCTCCCTCTGAATTTCGATTGCTGACCAGTGTGCCGCAGCGTTGATTACCGCAATCGAATCCCCGATACACCGTATTCGCATAGCGTACCCAGGTATCTGTTCGCCAATCATCGAAGGTAACCAACTCCGGTCGCGTAACGTTTTGCTGCAGATCATTCGATTGCAGAAGTTCTTTATGCCCCTCGTGCGACCAGAGACGACGCACAACTCTGCGATAGCCGAGCTTGTAGGGTTGCTCAGACGCAACGATGGAGTAGCGATACTCGATCTCTCCTGCAACGACGCGAGGTCCGGCATCGGGAGAGCGTCGGAAGTAACTGTGCCCGTATGGCTGAGAGGCCACGGCGCCGTAGGAGAGCCAGGGAAGCTTGTCTGAGGTTACATCGAGATCGAGGGCAAGTGGGTCGCTGTGTCTGTCGCTCAACTCAGGCATGAGAGCGGTGAAGACCTTCCCTTGTTGAAGCATGACCGCGGGAGATTTAAACGACCAGTTCGGAACGATGTCGTCTGCCTCGTTTTTAATGTTCTGGCTCCAGACGAAGTCGACGAGCCCCGAGGTTAGAGAGCTCGATGCACGTCTTCCTGGCGCGAAGTCATAACGATCCTCAACGGAGCGGATCTTTATGCTTGCTTTGGGCGTGAACCTTGCCTCTACAGCAAGGACGTCCGGTTCAGAGGTAAGAAGTACCCTCTCTTCCAGTGAGCCAACGGAGCAGTCCTCTCGCAACAATAATCCGCTAGGAATGGCTGATATCTC
Organism: Edaphobacter dinghuensis; assembly: GCF_014640335.1. Taxonomy (NCBI): domain Bacteria; kingdom Pseudomonadati; phylum Acidobacteriota; class Terriglobia; order Terriglobales; family Acidobacteriaceae; genus Edaphobacter; species Edaphobacter dinghuensis. The sequence goes on from NZ_BMGT01000001.1 coordinate 1,364,490, forward strand.
TTTGATGGTGCAGGAGTGAACAACATCCGGGGTCCCTTCAGAGATGACTCTGGTTGGCGATGCGGTCGACAGCAGAGCTGGAACCCAGACGCCGTCTTCCTTGATGGATACAACCTCATTTTGAGCGGGGTTCGTTGTGTCGACTTCGATTCGAATGGCCCCACCAGCGGACTCGAGTCGGTTGACAGCGCAGAGCGGAAATGTCGAAAGGATCAAAGAAGAAAAGATGATTGCGGTTCGCATGCTTGATGGCATCGATGAGCGTTCTCCGTAATGCTGTGCTTGAAGCTCCCGGCCAAAGCCTTTCGGGACAGCTTCAATTAATTTAAACATTTAAAACACAGCAATTGAAGCATTCTGGAGCGCGATCGTCAATTCGCTTTTCTAACGTGGTCGGCAGACTCAGGCACTACGACACGGTGGAATCGGAGAATTTGTTCACCAAATTTTCTTCTACCACTTCGGCATCGGAATCGACACCGCCTTGCCAGCGCCGCGTTCGGCGATCCAAATCGTATCGCCTGCGGGTTCGACTGCAGTTGGTGTCTTGAGTCCTTCCTTGATTACGGTGACGCTGGCCTTATCGCCGTTCACAGTAATCACGGAGATCTTGCCACTGCCATTTTCAGCAAGGAGTAGCTTCCCGTTGACTGCTCGCATGCCATCCAGCCCTTTCACGGGCTGATCCATCCAGATATCGACAGGCCGCCCGGCCTTGCCGGCAGCGTCTACCGGAATACGATAGAGGTTGTTCGAGATCACATTGTTCACGTATAGCGTGTCATTCAAAAAGGTGATTCCATCAACACCGACGAGTGCGGGACTTTCCACAAACAGTTCGGCACTCGTAGTACCGGCTGGCAATCTGTAGATTTTTCCGTTGGCTGTGTCGGTGATGTAAAGAGCCTTGTCCGGCCCAACCGAGAAATCGTTGCAGGTACTGTTGTCACCAGGTAGGTTCCAGCGAAGCTTCTGGGCGCCAGTGGAGAGATCAAAGCCCCTCAAGGCAGTGTGACGCTTCACCGTTGTTGTCCCGGGCAAAGGAGTCAGTTGGCAGGTCCACAATGTATTGGTAGCGGCGTCGGCGAGCATACCGAAGAAGAAAGTGCCGGCACCTTCAGAGCTGGCATCAACGAACTTTTCGACGGTGGCTGAGTCCGGGTGAACCTTATAGACGAACGGGGTGCTGGCGCTGCCGACGAAAAGTACCCCACCCGGTGCAACAGTCAAACTCTCCGGTTGAGATTTCGCATCGACAATAAGAATTTCAGCGGCAGACGCAGCCTGTACAAGTCCCGTTAATAGCGCAATGCTGGCGATAAGCTGTCGTGCACCTAACCTGAACATCGTCAATCTCCTCTGATTGCGGTTCCAGATTAGCAGCCTTTCGATCTTTTCAGGCCCTATTTACGACATCTTCACGCACGAGACACGTCTCCGCATCTCGAGAGCATTCCGGCTCTTCAAATGCAGTACATCATCCTGATAACTGTGAGGTATAGAGATCGGTCCAGTAAGGATCGTTGGAGCACCGAATGGGATTTGAACCCATGAATACTGGTTTTGCAGACCAGCGCGTTAGCCACTTCGCCATCGGTGCTCATCGCTGCCAGCCAGAACTTCAGGCTCGACACGAGATCAGGTTGTTCTCTTTTGGGTTAGAAGCCCAAAAAGAGTGAACCGAGATGCCTGTCTTCATCTTACCTATTTTTTACTACTTTGCGATGGGTAGATCTTTCTTTGAGAGATACCAGCTCTGTACATTCAACCCGCTGCCGGCGCCACTGGTTCGTTTAGCTGCATCCTCCACCGTTGCAGGAGCCGCGACGATCACCGCTTGGCCAGGACGCCAGTTTGCCGGACACGAGACGCCGTTCGCATCGGCAGTCTGCAGTGCCTGGAATATGCGGAATAGCTCGTCGATATTTCGCCCGAGCTGCATCGGGTAATAGATCAGCGCGCGAACAGTACCCTTTGGGTCGATGGCAAACACGGCTCGGACCGTTGCCGTATCTGCTGCGGCCTCGTGCACCAGACCATAGGCTGACGAGACTTTTTGATCGAGGTCGGCTATTACAGGAAACTTCACCTGGACGCCGCCAATCTGTTCCAGGTCACGCACCCATGCGATGTGCGAAAACACGGAATCGATCGAGACGCCGATCAACTGTACGTTGATCTTCTCAAAGTCATCGTAGCTCCGCGCAAATTCAATGAACTCCGTCGAGCACACCGGCGTGAAATCAGCCGGGTGTGAGAAGAGGAGCACCCATTTGCCCCGCGATGTGTAATCGCTTAGCCGGATGAGCCCATGCGTGCTCTTGGCTTCAAAGTCCGGTGCTGGTTCCATGATGCGGGGGATGCGTGATTCGGCCATCGATACTCGCTTTCGCTTTAATGCTTACCGCCACGCAGCCGGGCTACGTGGCGGATTTTTACAGCGCAACAAACCAAACGTGTGATTCAGCTATTTAGGCTGGGCAACCGTGCGGATGTAGGAGTTGATTCTCTTGAAGCTATCGGGATACAGCTTCTGTCCTTCTTCGTCGGATACGGTACCGGCGAGGATGACCGTATCGCCATTCTTCCAGTTGGCAGGCGTGGAGACCTTGTGCTTCGAGGTCAACTGGATGGAATCGAGGACGCGAATGATCTCGTCGAAGTTGCGTCCAGTGCTCATGGGATAGATCAGCATCAGCTTGATCTTCTTGTCGGGACCGATCACGAAGACGGTACGCACCGCGGCGTTGTTGGCAGGGGTGCGGCCCTCGGAGGTGTTGCCGGCATCGGCAGGCAACATGTTGTAGAGTTTGGCTACCTTCAGCTCGGGGTCGCCGATCATGGGGTAGTTCACCTTGTGTCCCTGGGTCTCTTCGATGTCGACGGCCCACTTTGCATGATTTTCAACGGGGTCTACGCTGAGACCGATAATCTTGGCGCCACGTTTCTGAAACTCGCCCTCGAGGCCGGCCATGGTTCCCAGCTCGGTGGTGCAGACAGGGGTGAAGTCCTTGGGATGGGAGAACAAAATAACCCAGTTGTCGCCGATCCACTCGTGAAAGTTGATAGGGCCTTGCGTAGTCTCAGCAGTGAAATTAGGAGCTTCATCGTTAATGCGAAGTGACATTGTTTCCTCTTTCTATTGAAATATTCTTTCGAGAATTTTTATCCAACAAATGACTACAGAGATATCAGGCCCTGAACAATTACCGGATGTGCCTTGATGCTTATGCACCCAGTAAAAAACCCACCCGGCTTGTTTCTTTGGGGTGGGTTTCGTGCTGCTCGAATCTGTAAACTGTCCGCTACGATTCGGTTATGCGCACGCCCACCTTCGCCGACAGCAACAGCAGTCAAGCGTGGAGTTCGTGTTGAGCATTCTCGTCATCGCTAAATCTTTTGTACCGCTGCCAGCCAAGCTAGCATGGAACTGTTGTGCCCATTTGCGGTCTACCAAAAACATACGACCAGGGAGCTTCGATGTCAAACCAGTTGCCCGCAATGCAATCATTTGCACGTGTTACAGCGTCGAGCCGCGAGCTTAACTATGCCCTTGTAGACGTCTTCGCCGAGCGTCCTCTTCAAGGGAACCAGCTTGCCATCTTCACCGATGCCCGCGGTCTCTCCGACGACGAGATGCAGGCACTTGCGCGCGAGACGAATCTCTCTGAAACCACTTTCATTCTCCCGCGTGACCCGAAGGTCGAGCGAGTACACGGTGTCCAGGTTCGCATCTTTACGGTCGTCGAGGAGCTTCTGTTTGCCGGGCATCCTACTCTGGGCACAGCAAGCTGGCTCTACCAGAACCATGCCACTCTGCGCGGCTCAGAGCAGATCACGCTCGACCTTCGCGTGGGTCCTATTCCGGTACGCTTCAGTTCTCCGGCGGAGGGTGAGTTGGGTATCTTCGGCACGATGAAGCAGAACGACCCAACGTTCGGAGAGATTCACGATGGCGTAACAATTGCTGAAGTGCTCGGTCTCTCTGTCGAAGATCTTGATCCGGATCTTCCTGTTCAGACGGTCTCAACCGGAATGGCTTTTTGCATTGTGCCTTTGAAGTCACTGGAGGTGGCAAAGCGACTGGAGATTCCAATGCAAAAGGCGCGTGCCTATCTCGAGCGCAGCGATGCGAAGTTCTTTCACTGCATCACCCGCGCCGATGGAGGTTCGGGCGCGGACTGGCACGCCCGCATGCAGTTCTACAACGGAGAAGATCCTGCTACCGGTTCTGCCTCCGGCTGTACCATTGCATATCTTGTGCGCCACGGTGTCGTTGCGAGCGGGCATAGGGTGGTCATCGAGCAGGGAGTTGAGATGCTTCGCCCAAGTCGCATTTACACGAGTGCAACAATCGACGGAGAAGTTGTGTCAGAAGTGTTCGTCGGAGGACGCACCATTTCCGTTGCAATGGGACGCCTTTTCCTGCCGTGATGCACCAGATTTCAACAGGACTGTAACATAAATCCCCAGTGTTCATGCAGGTTTGCAGTGAGCGGTGGATGCGCAAGCGCAAATCTCTCCTATCTTCGCTCAAACTTCGCTGTTGCGTTACGCGCCAAACCTTCCTACTCTTGGCAAGCGTTAACGAAGTCATCGCATGCAACGTGGGATGCCTTCTTAGCGAAACGAAATTGCTTTCGCCTGGTTTTCTGACAATTTGAGTTGAGAGAAGGCTTCGACTGTCCGCAGTCGCGCCTCCCCCCGCACGCACCATCGCTGCCTGCAACGCAGTGAGGTCAATCCGGTTCGTCCGGCTCTGGCCTCACTGTAATCGCAACAGACCGATCTCCTGCGTCCGAGGAGTCGCGTGGCAACCTGCGCAACCGGCCTCTCTCACACCCCGCGGTTTGGCTGCATCGTTTGCCAGACTGGTGGCACTGTTCCTTCGTGGAGCGGACAGGAGAGCTTTGTCGCTCGCACTGCCGCTCCTCCGGAGCAGCCGGCCTCTTACGCTTCGGAGTCAGTTCCGGGCGATGCGCCGCACCGTGGGGAATGTTCAACCGCTCCAGTCTGGAGCGCCTGCCAACCAGCAGGTACTCCAGACTGGCCCATCGGCCGGCCCACCTACCTGTGGCGTCCGGCAGAATGTGAGACCGCATGCGCCCTAAGAAGACGATCCTCTGTGTTGACGACAACGAACAAGTACTTTCCGTCCGTACTTTTTTGCTCGAAACCCGCGGCTATCGCGTCATCGCCGCAACCGGCGCACAACAAGCGCTCGACATTGTTCAACAGTCGGCTCCCGGATCACTCGATCTTCTTCTCTGCGATCTCCTGATGCCCCAGATGGACGGCAATGAGCTTGTACGCCGCGCTAAGCAGCTTCACCCAAGCTTGCCCGCAATGATCGTCTCCGGCACCGTCAACGCCTTCGATCGCGCCTGCTCAGCCGACGTCTTCCTGCCTAAGGGCGCGTGCTCTGCCGCCGAGATGATCGAGCGTATCCGTGTTCTAGTAGCCCGCAAACGTGGCCCCAAGAAGGCGTTCGTCCTGCAACCGGCAAACGCCGTAATGCTTACCTCTGTGGCTTCCTAGTTATTGCGAGCCCCTTACCCCACGTCATCTCGACCGGAGCAGCGCACAGTGCCATCGTGCGCTGCGTAGTGGAGAGACCCTCTGTATTTGCCGTTGCCTTTGCAGTTTGCGTTCAGGCCTCGACCAACCCATATCGCCGCTGCCATTGCAGCTTCAGCCTCTCCCACACAGCCTCGGTCTCTTCGCGTGAAATCGCGGGATCAGGCTGCCCGGCGAATCGCGCAGCTTCGGCTTTGGCAAGCTCCAGCAACACACGATCACGCATCAGGTTCGCTACACGAAACTCCGGCAATCCAGCCTGCCGCGTACCGAAGAACTCGCCCGGGCCGCGTTGCTGCAGATCAAGCTCGGCTAGTTCAAACCCATTTTGTGTGCGCACCATCGCATCCAGCCTGGCCTCGGCTTGTTCGCTCACTCTCCCACCCGTCATCAGGATGCAGTAGCTCTTCGCCGCTCCGCGTCCCACGCGCCCGCGCAACTGATGCATTTGCGCCAGGCCAAATCGTTCTGCATGTTCAATCACCATGACAGAAGCGTTGGGAACATCGACGCCAACTTCAATAACGGTTGTGGCGATGAGTACATCGATATCGCCGCGCTGAAACCGCTGCATTGTCGCTTCTTTATCGTCCGCGTTCAGCCTTCCGTGCAATAGCCCGAGACGTAGCCCGGCCAGTGCTCCGTTGCGCAGCTCTTCATACATATCGCTGGCCGCGCGAAGAGCTTTCTTAGGCTCAAACAACTTTTCTGTCTTAGGTGTTCGTGTTTTTTTCGCGGCCTTTGCCGGCTTCTCGGTTTGAGCACTTTGTGTGGCTTCGTCCTGCGCAAAATCCAGCTCCGGCTGGTCGTCCTTCGTTCCCTCGATCACCGGGTAGACGATGTAGGCTTGTCGTCCAGCCGCAACCTGCTTCCGCACAAAACCCCAGACATCCTCGGCTCGCTCCTCCGTTGTCCTCCGTGTCACAATCGGAGTCCGTCCCGGGGGCAGCTCGTCGATTACGCTGGCGTCGAGGTCGCCATACAACGTCAGCGCCAGCGTCCGCGGAATAGGCGTAGCCGTCATCACCAACACATCGGGATCGAGCGAGGTGTCCTTCTTCATCAGGCGAAAGCGCTGCTGCACTCCAAAGCGATGCTGCTCATCGACGATTACGAGGCCGAGATTTTCAAAGTCGACTTTGTCCTCGATCAGAGCATGTGTTCCGATTGCGAGGTCGGTCTCTCCGCGAAAAATTCTGCCGCGAGCCTCGCGCTTCGCCGCTTCATCGAGCGAGCCGGTGAGCAGCGTGATTCGATAAGATTTTCCGGTTCGTGGCGAGAGCACACCTCCCAGCAGCTTCCGAGCAGACAGATAATGTTGCGTCGCCAGAATCTCTGTCGGAGCCATCAGCGCCGTCTGGTAGCCGTTTTCAATCGCCACTAAGGCCGCTTGCATGGCCACGATTGTCTTGCCCGAGCCGACATCGCCCTGCAACAGACGCCGCATCGGCTGAGCCTTGCGCATGTCGTTCGCAATCTCCCCCAGCACACGCTTCTGTGCCGTAGTCGGATGAAAAGGCAACACCTGCTTGATCGCCTCGCGCACTTTTACATTGGTTACAAATGCTGTGCCTTCGCGCTCGCGCATCCTGCGCCGCTTCAGCTCGAGCCCCAACTCCAGATAAAACAGCTCTTCAAAGATCAGTCGCCGATGCCCTGGCGTCGCCGCCGACATCAGTTCCACCATCGGTGTTCCCGCCTCAGGAAAGTGGATAGACCGCAGCGCCTCCATTCTTCCCGGCAGTTTCAGCCGCTCGAGCAAGGCTGTCGGTAATGTCTCCGGAACCGCGCCTGCATTCCCTTCCAACTCCTCGAAGATTCCCCACAACACCCGCCGCAGCCATCGCGAGGTCAGCTTGGCGCCCCACGCCGTCGTTCCGCCTAAAAACTCGTAGACAGGGACAATTCGTCCCATCTCCAGCCGCACGAACTCTGCCTCCGGCCCATCCTTGGTCGGCAGAACCTCAAACTGAGGCTGAATCATCTTGAATCGCCCGGCGGTCGACCGCGACGCCTCGACCCGGCCGTACAGCGCTACCATCTGTCCTACGCGAAACTTGTCCCGCAGATATTCGCCGTGAAACCACATGCACTTTACGGTGCTCAGGCCCTGCCCGACGGTCATCTCAAATAGCGGCATGTTGCGTGTCCGCAGTAGCACAGTGCCGCGGACTTCACCAATTACGCTGGCCATCGCTCCAGCCGTCAGGCTGCCGATGGGCAGCGGATTGAGCCTGTCCTCATAACGAAAGGGCAGGTGATACAGCAGATCTTCGACGGTCTCCACTCCTCGTTTCGCCAGCGCATCGGCGACGCGTTCCCCTACGCGTTTCACATACTTAATTGGAGTCGAGAGTTCCAGCACAAAGCGATGCTACCAAGAAGCTGCCCGCCCGCCGCAATCACCCCTGCTAAACTTGACATTAAGAGAACCCATGTCCATCGTCGAGCTCCAGAAAGTCCGTAAGGTCTACGACACGAAAGTCGCCGTAAACGACATTAGCTTCAACATCGAACCCGGCACCATGTTCGGTCTTCTTGGTCCCAATGGCTCCGGAAAAACCTCCAGCATCCGCATGATGATCGGCATTACCGTGCCCGATTCAGGCTCGATCAGCCTCTTCGGGCAGCCGTTTACACGAAAGAATCTTCATCGCGTCGGCTACCTGCCCGAAGAACGCGGCCTCTACAAAAAGATGAAGGTCATGGATCAGCTCATCTTTCTAGGCCAGCTTCACGGCCTCGACGCCTCGACGGCCAGCCGCCGGTCGCATGAATGGTGCGAGAAACTGGGCATATCGGCTTCCATCCACAAAAAGACCGAAGAACTCTCCAAGGGAATGCAGCAGAAGATTCAGTTTATCTCGACGTTGCTGCACGAGCCTGAACTCATCATTATGGATGAGCCCTTCAGCGGCCTCGACCCTGTCAACGCTACGATTTTGCAGGACACTCTGGTTGATCTTCGCGCTCAAGGACGGACCATTCTCTTCTCGACGCATCGCATGGACCAGATTGAGAAGCTCTGCGATTCCATCTCGCTTATCCACAACGGCAACCTCGTCCTGTCAGGCACGATGCGCGATATCAAATCAAAGTATCCACGCAATCGGGTCGAGATGCTCTTTGAAGGGGATACTGGTTTCCTTCAGCACCCTTCTATCGAAGAAGCCAAGACCTACAGCGGACGGGCCGAGATCAAGCTGCGTACGACTGACGGAATTGCTCCCGACGCGCAGCCATTGCTCGCCGATGCCATTCAGCGCGGCACTCGGATCAATCGTTTCGAGGTGAAGGAACCGACGCTTGAAGAGATTTTCATTGAAAAAGTTGGAGGCAAGGTCGATGCATAACGTCTGGCTGATCGCAAAGCGCGAGTATCTTGAGCGCATCCGCACCAAGGCCTTCCTCTTCTTCACTGTTCTTTTTCCTTTATTGATGATTGGGGGAATCGCCGTCGAAGCGATTACCAGCACTCATGCAAAGTCGACCTCGCATATTGCTGTGGTCTCGCACGATCAGCAGCTTGCTATGGATCTGCAGGCCGAGTTGCAGGATGGCAAAGATAGCAGGATGACGGTCGATGTCATCTCACCTCCGGCCAGCGATACTCACAGCGTTCTCGACGGAGAGCTTGCAGAAAAGAGTCTCGACGGCTATCTCTGGATTACGCCGGCAACCGAGGCGAATGCCAGGCCCAAATTTACCTACACGCCTCGCTCGGCAGGCGACATCGCCACCAAAAACGCAATTAGCTCCGCGCTGCGAACGGTTCTGGTGCGGGAGCGGCTTACGCACCAGGGCATGGTGGCTGCGGACGTCAACTCGCTGATGCAGCCGGTTGAGGTGGATACGACGCAAGCAGGGAAGAACGCTGACACGACGTCAACTTTTATTGCGATCTATGTTCTGTTTTTCCTGATGTACTTCGTCATCATGCTGTATGGCATGAACGTAGCGCGTTCCATCATCGAAGAGAAGACCTCGCGAGTCTTCGAGGTGCTGCTTGCCACCATTCGGCCAGAAGAGATGATGGCCGGCAAGATGCTCGGAGTGGGTTCCGTCGGGTTGACCCAGGTATTTATCTGGTTGATTGCCGCCATTCTGCTTACCAGCACATCGTTGGTGTCGTCGATGGCAGGCGGCCATGTGCATATCTCGCTCAGCGCGATGCAGATCGTCTTCTTTGTCGTCTTCTTTGTGCTTGGCTTTATGCTCTATGCCAGCATTGCCGCCGCTTTGGGAGCGATGACCAACTCGGAGCAGGAGCTACAGCAACTCAATATGTTTCTGGTGATGCCGCTGGCTTGCTGCTTCTTTGCACTGGGCATCATCGTCTCGAACCCGAACTCTGTTCTGTCGACGATTCTTTCGCTCATCCCATTCATGACGCCGCTGATTATGTATCTTCGTCTCTCCATAACGGCGGTACCGTCATGGCAGCTCGCGCTCTCGATAGGGCTGATGTTGGTTACGATCTATGCAATTCTCTGGGTGGCAAGCCGGATTTACCGCGTTGGCATCCTGATGTACGGCAAAAAGCCGACGCTCCCCGAGATTCTGCGCTGGCTCAAATACAGCTAGTTGTTGATAGGGATGAGGGTACCCCCTCCCCCTACTTTAGTTGCAAAGTCTTCATTCTTCAGGACTTAATTTTCAAAGTCTTGTTTCTAAATGACTTAGGCTCCAGTTCAAAACTGAAGCCTTGTTTATTTCTCTTCTATGGATAGTGTACTGAATCAAGCTGAACTAATCCGCACTTCTGGTTTTCGGACTAAGCTGTTTATTTTGTTTTAGATGCCTGGGTAAAGTGGCCATTCAGGACTTGACAGCTTTTCGAGGAGTGATTCGCATGACTTGTGCCGCGGCCTTTGGATATTTGTGCATCGGACGGCTAAGATTGCGGGCATGAACCTTGCTTCGATTCAGGCTGCACTTCGTGACCAAAAATTGGACGGATGGCTGTTCTATGACCACCACTACCGGGACCCTCTGGCATATAGGATTCTGGGATTGGGTGAGACGTCATTGGTCTCGCGGCGGTGGTTTTACCTGATTCCGGCCGAGGGAGAGCCGAAGAAACTGGTGCATCGGATTGAGGCTGGGAAGCTGGATGCGCTCCCGGGGTCGAAGGCGGCCTACTCCTCGTGGCAGGAACTGGAGCAGCAACTCGATGCGATGTTGGCTGGCCGCAACCGGATCGCGATGCAATACTCCCCCCGAAACGCCATTATGTATATCTCGCTGGTAGACGCGGGCACGGTAGAACTGCTGCGCGGCATGGGCAAAGAGATCGTCAGCTCGGCCAATCTGGTGAGTCAGTTTGAAGCAGTCCTTACTGAGGATCAGATTGCCACACACTTCGTAGCGCAGCAGAAGATCGATGCGATTCTGGACGCCGGATGGAAAGAGATGGGCAGCCGGGTGCGCTCAGGAGGAACCGATGAGTTTGCCATGGTCGAGTATTTCTGCGAGGCGATGGGGCGCGAGGGATTGCTGTGGGACCATGGGCCGAACGTAAGTGTAGGCGCGAATTCTGCCGATTCGCACTATGATCCCAGTCCTGCGAGTTCAAAGCCGATCCGCCGGGGCGATTTTGTGCTGATCGACATATGGGCGAAGCTCGAGCGCGCCAACGCTTGTTTCTACGACATCACGTGGACCGGAGTGGTGGACCGTGAGCCCACCGAACGAGAGCAGGAGATTTTTGTGACCGTGCGCGACGCTCGTGACGCCGCAATCGCGAAGGTGCAAGAGGCGTTTGCGGCACGCAGGCCAATTGCTGGTTGGGAGGCGGACGATGCCGCGCGCAATGTGATTCGACAAGCCGGATTTGGAGAATGGTTCACCCACAGGACAGGGCACAATATCGGCCCGGTGCTGCATGGAAACGGGGCGAACCTGGACAATCTCGAGACGCATGACGAGCGACTGATCCTGCCAAATACCTGCTTCTCGGTTGAGCCGGGGATCTACTTTCCCGGTGAGTTCGGGGTACGCAGTGAGGTGGATATGATGGCCCGGACAGGCAGGGCCGAGGTCACGGGACGGATACAGACCGAACTGGTACGGGTGTAACTGCTATGATGGCTACTGAGATGGCGAACACTGTACAGGTCCCAGCGCGCGCCGCTGGCAAGTCTTCTTCGATGGCGCTTCTGGTGTTGATCGCCGGATGGCTGGTTCCCGGTGCCGGGCACTTTATGTTGGGCAAGTGGGTGCGGGGATTGCTGCTGTTTGTCAGCCTGGTGCTGATGTTCAGCATTGGCCTGGCGCTCCAGGGTAAGATCTACTCGCCAAATACGGGCGATCTCCTGGATATCCTGAACTTTGCAGGCGATCTGGGAACCGGGCTGCTCTATGTTGTGGCAAAGATCTTCGATCTGGGTGCTGCAGCCGTAGTAACCGTTTCGGCAGACTACGGGACGAAGTTCGTCGTAGTGGCAGGGTTGTTGAATGTGATTGCAGCGGTGGATGCGCATTCGCTGGCGACCGGAAGGAAGGCCTCGTGACGATTACGCACTTTGATGCTGTTTTACTGTTCTCCCTCTTCGCCTCGATCGTCTTCGGTATTACGCAACGGACGGAACCGCGAATGATGATTCGCTTTGGCGCGTTCTGCTTCGTGCTGTTTGTATTGGGAACAGTTCTGGGTAGCTGGCTGATGTGGCTGGTCAAGCACTAAAAATCAATACGTATATAAGGCTCTCGTTTTCTGCAGATGGTCAGGAGCGATTCTTCAGTTGCTGTTCCAGCTCTGCGATCCGATCGAGTAATCGCTGTTTTTCCAGCGTGGATTTGCCGATGTCCTGAATAGAGAGCGCGACTCCGGCGATGCCGCCGTTTTTTCCATGGACCGGAGCGGCTGTGACCTTGATCCAGACATGGGAGCCATTATCACGCCGATAGAGAATGTCGTCAGATTCTGTGATCTCGCCGCTACGGACGGCGCGCTCCGAGAGATATTCTTCGGGCCCGAAGGGCCGCCCATCATGATGGAACAGGTTCGTGTTGCGATAGCTGTCGATCTTTGAGCCAAGTGGGATCCCTCGCTGAAAGATCGCCTCTGCGCGAGGATTGGACATGATGATGCCGTTGCTCGGTGACTCCGAGATAATGAGGCCCACTGGAACGGCATCAAATACTGCTCGCAGCAGTGCCTCACTTTCACGCAGCGAGCGCTCTGCTTTTTTCTGATCGTCGATATCTTCGACCGTGCCATACCAGCGAACGATATTGCCCTCGGAATCTCTCCGTGGCGCGGCGCGGGAACGCATCCAGCGCCAGACGCCGTCACCTCGCCCTATGCGAAACTCAACGTCAATTGGCTCGCCGGTTCGCAGGCAATCCGCCCATCGCCGTAGGGTGCGGATCACATCGGCGGGGTGGAGCGCCTTGACCCATCCCTGATCGAGCGCCTCTTCCGGCTTCCATCCTGTGGCCGTCTCCCAACGAGGCCCTGCGGTGAGAATTCTGCCCTGTGCATCGCTGGTCCATGGAATCTGGGGATTGAGTTCGACAAAGCTGCGAAAGTGTTCTTCGCTCTCTCGAAGTGCTTCCTCGATGCGCTTGCGGCTGGTGATATCGATGATAGCGGCGGAGATACCGACAACCTCATCGGCTTCGTCGAGCACTGGCAGATAGGCTACCAGCAGGGTAGTGTTGTGACCCTCGGCGTCCTTGCGAGGAGTAGTAATTTCGAGATCAGTGAAGGTCTCACCCTGAAGGACGCGCCGCAGGTATGGCTCGATCTCAGGAAACAACTCAGGAATTACATCGGCTACGGTTCTGCCAAGGTGCTGTGCAATCGAAACTCCATTCATCTCTGCGAGCTGTCGGTTGATATTGACATAACGCAAGTTGCGATCGAGAAAGCACAGGCCTACGGGAGCTCCCTCGTAGATGGCCTGCAACTGTGCGAGACGCTGCGTGGGCATGGCCTCGAGATTAAGCAGAGCGCCTCCCTCGTTCGTCTTTGTGGAGATGCCGGTCGAAGGTGACAACGACTGTGTCGAGAGGAAGGCCGCAAGATCGCTGGGAGGGACTGGAGGCCCATAGAGCCATCCCTGTCCGATATCGCAACCCAGACGCAGAAGCATCTCTGCCTGTTCGGTAGTTTCGACGCCCTCGGCAACCGTGGTGAGGCTCAGGCTATGGCCGAGGCCGATGATGGCTGCGACAATTTTTCTGCTCTCTCGCGTATCCGACATCTCGCGGACGAAGCTGGCATCAATCTTCAGCTCGTCGAAGGGCAAAGCCTGCAGATGGCGAAGACTGGAATAACCGGTGCCAAAGTCATCGAGCGCAAGCGATACGCCGAGATCTTTCAGTTCCTGAGCAATGGACTGCGCCTGATCCATATTGCCGATCAGGGCGCTTTCCGTAATCTCGAGGATCAAGCGCTTGAGGGAAAAGCCTGCGAGTTTAGCCGCCGAGCTGATCTGCTGGGATAAGGAGCGGTCGCCAAATTGAAGAGGAGAGATGTTGAACGAGATGGAAAGTTCTTCGGGAATGGATGTGGCGACTGTGAAGACCCGGCGCAACAGGTTTCGAGTCAGTATGCCGATAAGGCCGTTTTCTTCCGCAAGGGGAATAAAGATATCCGGGGAAACCGGGCCTTGAATCGGATGCCGCCATCGCGCGAGTGCCTCAAAGCCGGTGAGGACGCCGGTACGCAGTTCTACGATAGGCTGAAAGTAAGGGGTAATTTCGTCCGCGTTGAGTGCCTTGCGTAGATCGGTTGGGTGGGCGGCAACCATAGCTGCGCAGAAGGATACTCTTTACAGGTGAATTTTGCATTGTATTTTCTTGAGGATAAGTCATAAATGAGTTTGATGAGAACGAACGAGGCGCGCAGTTTTACACCCGAGCCGGGCATGATCCGGCAGGTACTGGCACATAGCGATGCATTGATGCTGGTTCGACACTATTTCGAACAGGGCTGGGTCGGAGAGAGACATAGTCATCCGCACCACCAACTGGTCTATGTCGTCAAAGGTGCACTGCACGTGAATGTGGCAGGGGAAGAGTTCGATGTGTTTACAGGCGACAGCTTCATCGTTGATGGCGGCGTCGAACACCAGGCCTCTGCGCTCGAGGCCTCCGAGGTGCTGGACGTGTTCACGCCCGTGCGCGAGGACTATCGCGAGCTGGTAAGGTAGGCTACTTTCTTTGCCGCTGATATTGTTCGTTGTTCGGCGCAAATTTGTATTTGCGATGCTTCTCCAGATATAAGGTTGTGAGTTCGGGAGAGCAGCGAATGAATCGAAGAAAAGTGTTGGCGCGTGTCGGATGGGGTTGGCTGCTGATAGCAGTGCTAGGTATTGTTGCCTCTGCATGGGGTCAGGTGGATGCTACGCAATCGTCGTTGAAGAGCAGAAAGCTACCTGCCGATCTCTCCAGGGCTGTCGTCGAAACAACGATGAACGAGTATCCAGCCTCCACCTCGTTGGGCAATTGGGGCTATACGCAGGCGCTCTATCTTTATGGAGAGTACCTGGTCTACGAGCGGACCCATGATCCGCGTTACCTGGCGTACATCAAAAGCTGGGCCGATGCTCATGTGGATGCCGACGGAAAGATCGACAAGCCGATCAACGCACTCGACTACATGCTTCCGGGCAATCTGATGCTGGTGCTTTATCGCGAGACGGGCGAGGCAAAGTACAAGGCGGCTGCAACTGAGATATGGGACCGGCTGAGGACGACCTATCCGCGAACCAGCGATGGCGGCCTATGGCATGCAACGACGCGCCAGCATCAGTTGTGGCTGGATGGAACTTACATGGCGCTGCCATTCATGGTGCACTATGGAGATGACTTTGGGCAGCAGAAGTATGCCTACGACGAAGCTTCGAAGCAATTGCTGCTCTACGCAAGTCATTTGAACGATCCGGCATCAGGTCTGCTGTTTCATGCATACGACGAGTCGGGCACGCAGAAGTGGGCTGACCCTGCGACGCATCACTCTTCTATCTTCTGGGCGCGATCAATCGGATGGTATGGCATGGCGCTGGTCGATGTGCTCGAGAAGATGCCTGCGGATCACCCCAATCGCCCGAAGCTGATTGCTCTGGTGCGGCAACTGGTGCAGGCCTATGCCAGATATCAGGACCCGCATACCGGGCTTTGGTACAACGTCGTAAATAAGCCGCAGCAGCCAGGCAATTGGCTGGAAACCTCTGCGTCTTCGATGTATGTGTACACGATCTCAAAGGCAGTGCAGCATGGCTATGTCTCCAGAAAGTATCAGAAGGTAGCATGCAAAGGTTATCGTGGTGTGTTGAGTGAGATCTCAAGCAACACCGCCGGTGGCGTTGAAATCGCCAATATCTGTATAGGGACAAACGTTGGCGATCTCCAGTTTTATTTGGACCGCCCACGCAAGACGAACGATGAGCATGGGTTGGGAGCGTTTCTGATCATGAACGAGCAGATGCGCAATGCGCCCTGTGTAGCAAAGATACGAGCCAAGGAAGCGAAGGCGCGATAAGTTGGAGCAAGCGCCTTGATCGTGATGGAGAGGGAGTGATGGGAACGTTTGGTAGCTGGCCTGAAGCAGCTTGGAAGCTGGTGGGGTGTTCAATGCTGTTCTTTGTGGCCCAGGCCGCCGCTGCAGCCCAGGGGATCAGTACGCCTGCACTGCCTGACGCGGTCGTGCGTCTGTCGTCACCTTTGGACTATCAGGTCTTTCAACGGCAGAGTCGACTACGCGGAACAATTGTGGTGAGTGGGCATGTGGTTGTGCCCACCGACCACATGCAGGTACGTATTGCAGGCAAATCATTGCTGGGCCCGCTCCCCGGACGATGGAAAGATATCCCCTTCGACAAAAAGACAGGAGATTTTTCTGCAAAGCTGGTAGAGGTCGCGGGTGGCTTCTACGAGGTCGATGTCAAGGCGATGATGGGAAAACACGAGACTGCTGAGGTCTCAGTCGCGCATGTGGGCGTGGGCGAGGTCTTCGTAATCGCAGGCCAGTCGAACTCAACCAATTACGGAGAAGTGCGACAAAAGACTGAGACGCAGATGGTCTCGACCTTCAGTGGAGAGAGTTGGAGACTGGCTGACGATCCTCAGCCTGGAGTGCAGGATGGAAGCACAAAAGGAAGTTTCATTCCATCGTTTGGCGATGAGCTATATCGCAAATATGGAGTGCCGATTGGAGTAGCTTCTGTGGGCCATGGTTCCACCAGTGTGCGCCAGTGGCTGCCTGCAGGCGAGCCGGTTGAAGTGATGCCGACAAAGGAAAGCTACGTGATTCGGCGTAAGGACGGAACGCTCGTCAGCGATGGAACCCTCTTTAATGGAATGCTGACTCGGATGA
Organism: Edaphobacter dinghuensis; assembly: GCF_014640335.1. Taxonomy (NCBI): domain Bacteria; kingdom Pseudomonadati; phylum Acidobacteriota; class Terriglobia; order Terriglobales; family Acidobacteriaceae; genus Edaphobacter; species Edaphobacter dinghuensis. The sequence goes on from NZ_BMGT01000001.1 coordinate 1,381,393, forward strand.
ATCAGCTTGGAGCGCACGGATTTCGAGCAGTGTTGTGGCATCAGGGGGAGTCGGACTCCCATCAGCCAGAGGGGCACGATATCTCGGCCGCAGTGTATGAAAAGATGCTTCGAGGCTTGATCTTGGCCGCGCGAAAACAGGCTGGTTGGGATATGCCGTGGTTCGTAGCGGAGGCTACTTATCATTCGCCGTCCGATCGCGAGTGTCCACCGATTCGGGCTGCGCAGCGGAGCATGTGGGAGAGCGGCATCGCATTAGAAGGACCCGATACCGACACCCTCACGATGCAATACCGGCAGAACAACGGGAAGGGTGTCCACTTCAACGACGCGGGTTTGAAGATGCACGGGGCGTTGTGGGCTCACGCGGTGGAGATCTACCTCGATAAAGTATTGCGTTAGGGTAGGTAACCGCGGTACTCTCGCGGGTTTTCGAGGCTGCTCTTCCCAATTACGGCTTGGTTGCAACAATTAGCCGATCCAGCGTGCGCGGTTATCGGTGTCTCAATCGTAAGACTCGTTATTTCCTTGAATTTTGGCATGTATTCTCGTCCTTATTCATTAGGAGATATACAGCTTGGTGCGTCTTGAAATTGTTGAATTGATTTCATTAAATAAAAAATAAAACGATTAGTGAAAAATTTCTTGACAGTTGCTTTGCATCCTTTATAGGATTCGCGGGTCATCCTTCAATTCTTATAAGGCTCGACAGGGAGATCTTTTGATGCAGATTTTGTTCGTAGTGCGTAGTAAGATCGCCATCAAGGCGGCTGTATTCAGCAGCGTCATTGTGTTCTGTGTGTTGATGTTCAGTAGTGTGGGGTATGGTCAGCAATCGTCTGCCTCGGTGACTGGCTTGGTGAAGGACGCGACGGGGGCCAATATCGCCGGCGCACAGGTTAAGCTGCAAAATGTCGATACCAATACGCTGAGGCAGACCGTATCAAATGGCGCCGGCAACTACACATTTCTGAACGTGCCGCCTGGGCGCTACACGATGGAGTTCTCGGAGAAGGGCTTTCAGTCAGAGAAGATTACGGCGTTTGAGCTGAGCGTGAACCAGACCCTGACTCTCGAAGGCGTGCTCACAGTCGGCAGTGTGGATACCTCGGTGACGGTCGAGGCCGAGGGCGCCACGGTTGAAAGCTCTACCGCGGAACTTGGCTCGGTGATCGCGCAGCAGCAGGTACACAGTCTGCCTCTGAACGGCCGCAACTTCACTCAGTTGCTGACTTTGACGCCAGGAGTTACGCCCATCAGCGTTGGGCAAAACAGCAGCGCCAGCAATACCGCGGTCACTCCCGGTTCTACCTACACCTTTCCTTCAATCAATGGTCAGGGGAATCGCGAAAACTACTTTATGGTCGACGGCATGAACGACCAGCAGGCATGGTACAACACCTATGCTGTGGCTCCAATCATCGATTCGATTCAAGAGTTTAAGGTGAACTCGCACAACGACGCTCAGTTTGGCCAGGTAAGCGGCGGCGTTATCAATGTGGCGACCAAGGCTGGGACAAATGCGTTCCACGGATCGGCCTGGGAGTATGTTCGCAACAATGCCTTCGACGCGAGAAACCACTTCCAAAAGTCTGTGACGCCCTATCACCAAAACCAATTTGGCGGAACGCTGGGTGGGCCGGTGTGGATTCCCAAGCTATATAACGGCCACGATAAAACCTTCTTTTTCGTTGCCGCCGAAGGCTTTCACTATACGAAGGCGCAGAACTCTTATTTCAACGTGCCGACGCCGGAGGAGCTGAATGGAGACTACAGCGCGCTGCTGGCACAGCCGAACGGCAAGGGAGTGCTCTACGATCCGCACACAGGTCAGCCATTTCCTAATAACCAACTCGTAGACGCAAACGGAAAATCGGAAGTCGATCCGGCAGCTGTTGCCTATGCGAAAGCAGTGCTTCCTGCACCGATCGTCATTCCCGGTGATACCACCCACAACGCCGAAAATGTAGGAGCCAGCGTAACGACGCAATGGAACTACAGCGGCCGCATCGATCAGAATATCGGCTCGAAAGACTTCATCTTCTTTCGTTATTCCGGTCAGGAGATCGACACAACCGCTCCGTCCTCTCTACTTCATCTTGTGAGCTTGACCCAGATTCCTTCACAGCAATATGGTGCGAGCTGGGTACACATGTTTAGCCCGACGACCAGCCTGCAGGTGCAGTATGGCCGAGCGCACGTCGAGCAAAATACAGCCTCGACCTTCGATATTCCGAACGTGACTGCCATCTATGGCCTTGATCCGTCGATCTCGGGCTTTGTTGGTGGAAAGACACAAATGGCAAACCTGAATGTCTCGGGATACTTCTCCGGTGGAGAAAATGCGAGCCCGGCAGCAAATCTTTCGAGCATTCACCAATACAAGGCGACGCTCTCAAAGACACTAGGCAGGCATCAGCTTCAGTTTGGCGGTAGCTGGGACCAGATCAACTACAGCGAAATGATTCGCAACGGCACCGAGACCTTCGGCGCTGCGCAGACTTCGGGCGTCGATCCGGTGTCCAAGGTGGCATCAGCAGGAGATGCGTCGGCATCGTTTCTGCTCGGCTATCCCAACGATGCGAATAAGCGCAACGTCAACATCACCGAACGTCCCGGCGGGATCATGAGCTTCTATGGTCAGGACAGTTGGAAGTTCACCTCGCGTCTCACGCTTAATTTCGGCCTGCGCTATGACCGTACCTTCATCCCTGCTTATGGAAAAGAAGACACGGTCGGGCAGCAGGGCAGCATTGAGACGGGCGATTATGACTTCAATAACGGAACCTACATTCTGCAGGTTGCACCGCCGCTATGCAGCGTACGGTTGCATGCACCGTGCCTGCCCGGTCCGTTGCCCGCGAATGTCGTTGTCAGCTCGAACAAGAAGATCATGCATGACACAACCAATAACTGGGGCCCACGGTTTGGCTTGGCGTATCGCGTGAACGACAAGATGGCCGTTCGTGGCTCTTTCGGAATCTTCTATGACAACTGGGCCGCTGCGATCCAATTGACACAGAACTATCAGGGATCGTGGCCCGATGTGGCGACACTCGATACAGGCCAGATCAATGCCTCAGGACAGCCCTATACCGATCCGCATAATCCCTTCGGCACAACAGCAGCGACGTTGCCGCCGCCTACACCGTTCAACTACATCTCGCCAACTACTGGAAAGCTAGTGCTGGGTACGAATAACTACTACGTAAATCCGTTGACGAAAAATCCCTACTCCGAGCAGTACAACTTCGGCATTCAGCAGCAGTTCGGCAATAGCATGGTCTTTTCGTTGAACTATGTTGGTTCGCAGTCGCACCGGCTCGATATTGGTGGCTACTACAACACTGGTATGCCTTCTCCCTATCCCATGTACGATTCGCGCCGTGCCAACCAGGAAGGCCCGAGAGGACCACAGCAGAACGGTCAGCTCTACAGCTATATGCCTGCGGTTAAATCCTGGGATCGATCGATCGGCAAAGGTGCCTACAATGGGTTGCAGGCGTCGTTGGCCAAAAACCTTACCAATGGCCTGGCCTATACCGTCTCCTATACGTGGAGCAAGGCGATCGACGAAGGTCAGTCGGGATACTTCGGCGTAGAAGGAAATGAACTTCAAAATCCATACAATATTCGCGGAAGTAGAAGCGTAGCTGCCTACAATATTCCTCAATTGCTTTCGGCGAGCATCAACTATGCTCTCCCTGTAGGGAAGAACAAACAATGGTCAACCGGGAACGGGATCGCCGATTATGTTCTTGGTAACTGGCAGCTCAACACGATCTTTCTGGCCCGGTCGGGTCAGAATTTCACAGTCGGAGCTACCGGTGACATTGCCAACACCGGCAACGGCAACACCTATGTAAGAGGGCTGGTTCAGGGAGATCCGCATCTGGCGCATCCAACTGCGGCAGCATGGTTCAATACCTCTGCCTATGGCCTGCCGTACGCTACAGTCAGCAAAACAGGAGTCGTCAGCGAAGACCCCACGATCGGTGAGGGAAACAGCGGCCGAAATAACCTACAGGACCAGAAATACTACAACGTCGATCTCTCGGTCTTTCGGCAGTTTCCCATCAGGGATTCCTTCCATGCCGAGTTTCGTGCAGAGGCATTCAATGTGCTGAACCACACTGTTCTCGGCACGCCTAGCACTGCAATCAACGCTGCGAAGGGTGCCTTCGGTACGATCACTGGCACTGCAAGCACGGAACGTTTGCTTCAGTTTGCTGCGAAGCTGGTCTTCTAACTAAACGAACAAGCAAGCAAAAGCGGCGCGGAGATTTCTCCGCGCCGCTTTTACTGTCTGTAATTTATTTGGATACAGGGATCGCTTGCGTGGTTGCCGGCTTTCCTTCGCCCGCGGGGTTGATGGCCGAGACGCTAAAGCTGTAGTTCTCACCTGGCTTGAGGCCGTTGATCACGCTGAAGGTAACGTGTTTCGATTCCTGAAGTGCGATTACGTTTCTGCCCGTGAAGTAAACCTTGCGGCCCGATGGGTGAATGGTGACCACGTAGGCAATGATTGGCGGCTCCTGCGACTTAGGTAAGGTGGAATCCGGAGTCTGGAAGTGGATGCTTGCATTACCGTGGTCGATGAAGGCTTCGACTTTGGCTGGAGGGCCGGGCAGCTCAATCTTCTGATCTGTCGCTGTTACAGCATACGACGGAAGCGATGGAGTGCTCGTGCCTTGCGCGTTGGTCGCCCTGACCGTGAAGGTGTAGGACTGCCCGTTGGTAAGGCCATTGAACTTCATATAGGTCATCTTCATAAACTGTGCTGCGGAGATGGTTGTCTTGTTGCCATTGGACGCGGTGACCGTATAGGAGGTCACCGGCGAGCCGCCCTCGAAGACCGACGGACTCCAGGTAACATAAGCGGCTCTATCGACGCCGAAAGAGGCAACGCGACTTGGCGACTCGGGAGCAGATGGCACAGCAAACTGCCTTTGTTCAAGACCGCGAAACTTTGGTTGCAATCCGGCATTGTGCAGCAGAGCAGCAGGCGCCTCGGCGAGGGCGTAGATAATGCGGTTGCCTTGAACGCGTACCTGTTCCTTATCTGAATCGACATCGCCTTGCTGCCACCAGTTATTGCTGATGTCGAGCGGATTGAAGTTTTCACCTTGCTGCCCATCGTAGTAATCGCGGTGGCGCGAATTAATGTTGTCATGCTCCGTATGAAAGACGACGTTGTTGCGAATGGTCATCATCGCTGAACCATTGTCGGCGTAGATACCATGTCCGGAGCTGTACTGGTCGCGAATCACGTTGCCGGTAATCTTTTCGCCATCGGTAAGATCCTTGCCCGTGCGCCCCTGGGTGTAGATGCCGCCGCCGTCTGAGAGGACAAGCATGAAGTCGTGAATGGAGTTGTCTGCAATAAGGTTATTGGCCGAATTATTGGCCTGTCCCGGCAGTTTTATCTTGTCGGGCCAGCCGCCCCAACCAATGGAGATGGCAGCATAAGGCAGTTGCTCCATCTCGTTATGTGCGATGACCGTATCTCTCGCATAGCCGACAACGATGCCGATGCCTCCGCGATATTCCGCTCCTACGTTGCGAAAGAGATTGTTGTCGATCCGGTTATGACTGGTGAAGTCCGCGATGGGAGCAAGCGGAGCTTCGACGCCGCCTAATTGAAGCCCGTTGCCGGAGATATCCGTAAAGATCGAGCCCTCAACAACGTTATCCTGGGAGCCGCTGGCGAAGTCCAGTCCAGCCGCACCGAGATGCGCAAAGACATCGTTCAGGAATTGGATGTGGCGGTCGTAGGCAACGCTGATGTTGCCGGGCGCCTTCGTCCAGTTTGCATAAGGACACTCGCCGCCGGGAACAAGATGGCACAGCGCCTGTTTGGAGTATCCGTCTTTCCCTGTGACCTGATAGTTTGCCTGAATCTCCGAGAAGCCCGTTCCAGTATTGGGTCCCAGCCACGTGGCATAAGAGAACTGAATCCCTGAGAAGGTTACGTCGTGAATGGGCTGTGATGCCGTGCCCTTCAGCGCAACCAGAAATTGAAGAACCGGAACTTCAACATCGGCACGCGCAAGGTCTTCGCCCGGACGAGGAATGTAATAAATCAGCGACGATGAGCGGTCGAAGTACCACTGGCCCGGTGTCTGCAAAAGTTCGAAGGCATTTTCTACATACGAGGGTTGTTTGCCCACGCTCATTGGCCCGACAAGGTTCGCCGTGCGCACTCCACTAGGCAACATGACACGCTTGGTCGAGTTGTCCCAGCAGGGCTGCGCCATCGTAATCACTGTTCCCTTGATGGATGCGATGGGACAGCGAGGCTGCGTCCACGACCCGAGGCCCTCGGAGGGAAGGTTCCAGATAGAGTTTCCCCCGGTGTAAACAAATTCGATGTCAGAGATGTTCTTCCACTGGCTCATGGTTGCGTCGCTGGCGATGTATCCCGTCGGCGTCATCTCGAGCGTAACTGGCACAGGTCCTTTGGCACGTTGGGTGCGAACGCCGTTGACGTAGAGCTGGCGGCTATCGGTGAGAGCAGCAGGGGCAGGGGCTTGCCACAGATTACGCTTGGCATCGACCTTCTTCCACCCTGTGATCTGCACTGCCCCGCTGATGATGGGATGCGACCCCCCGATTGCGGCAAAGCTCACTCCAGAATCCTGTTCTGAGAGCTCAAGCGTCTTTGTCAGGCGATAAGTTCCGCCTGCCAACAATATCTTCGATTGCTTCGTCGTGCGTGCCAGATCGCGGGCGCGAACGAGCGTTTGTACTGGATGTTCTACCGTTCCCAAGCCCGCGTCGCTGCCTTTTGGAGAGACGTAGATCTGTGCCTGAATTGATGAGGCACAGAGCAGTGCCATGGTTGGGAGCGCGAGAGCAAGGCAACGAATGCGGGGAAGAGTATTGATTTTCAAATTCATTTTAGGTCCGTTCATCGTGCAGAAGTTGTGAGTAAGTCGCGCATGGAGAGCATGATTTGCGCGTTCCGTTTAAACCATATCCGTCATTGTCAATATTTTGTATGCAAAAATCATTTTTTATTTATTCAGAGACCGAACATGAAAATGTTAAGCCCATATCTATCCGTTATCTCAAGTTACTTCTTCATATAAAAGAATCATTTTATTCTTGACAATCGTTTCCGCGTCTCGATAAAACCCTTATTGCAGCAAGTGCGAACAATTTCAGGTTCGAGAGTTTATCTCGGAAGAAAACAGGGAGTGCGGATGGAATCTTGCAAGATAAGCCGACGGAATATGTTGCTGGGCACAGGGGCATCGCTTGCCGCAATGGCGGTAAGTGGGACGGCGCAGGCTGCTGCGAAACCCATGGCAGGAGAAGGGGATGCCGCTCCACAGGCGTCGACGCCAGACCAGATCCGACGCATGCAGTGGTGGCACGCGGCAAAGTTTGGCATGTTCATTCACTTTGGCTTGTACAGCGTTCACGAGCGGCACGAGTGGGCGATGGAGAACGAGGCTATTCCGATTGGCGAGTATCAGGCGCTGGCTCCCCGGTTCAACCCCAAGCCTGGTTTTGCCCGCGAATGGGCGAAGCTGGCCAAGGCTGCCGGTATGAAGTACATGGTAATGACGACCAAGCATCACGAGGGCTTCTGTAACTTCGACACCAAGCTCACGGACTACTGTGCGACGAAGCAGGGGCCGAAGCGCGATCTGGTGCGTGAGTATGTGGAGGCAGCCCGGGCCGAAGGCATGCATGTTGGCTTCTACTATTCGTTGATGGACTGGCACCATCCTGATGGTGCGCGGTGCGCCACCGACGAGGCAGCCCGTAAGCGCTTCGTCGCCTATACGCATGGCCTCATTCGTGAGCTGTTGACCAACTACGGCAAGATCGATGTGCTGTGGTACGACGTTGCTTGGCCTCTGGATGCGCAGGGATGGGAGTCGGAGCGCATGAACAAGATGGTCTTCGAGCTGCAGCCCGACATCATCGTGAACAACCGAAACAAATTGACAGGAGATTTCTCCACTCCCGAACAGAAGATCGTCGCCGAGACCAACGGTCGCGCGTGGGAGAGCTGCATGACGCTGAACGACAGTTGGGGATATCAGCGCGCCGACGACGACTGGAAGTCGTCGAAGACGATCGTTCGCAACCTCATTAAATGCGCAAGCGGCGGCGGAAACTATCTGCTCAATATCGGGCCGAAGCCGGATGGATCGGTGCCGGAGGAGTCAGTTCAGGTTTTGAATGAAGTGGGCAAATGGATGGATACGAATGGCGCGACGATCTATCAATCCGATATCTGCCAGCCGCACCGGTCGTCCTATGCCAGCTTTACCCGCACGGGAAATACGCTGTTTATGCACGTTCACTTTTGGCCCGGTAGAGATGTTGCGATCTCGGGGCTGAAGACCAAGGTGAAATCCGCGCACTTTCTCAAGGGCGGCCAAAGTGTGAAGTTCACGCAGGATCCCTACCGCGTACATCTTGTCGAGCTGCCGATGGAGGCACCGGATTCGCCAGTTACCACCCTCGTGCTTGAGTGCGAGTCAGAGCCGATCCAGGACACCGACTTCGTGCGCAGGGAGAAGCCCCGCGCCGGAGTTTAGCCAGAGTTGCAACCTCCAGGCCCTGCCAAGCCTTACTCGTGCAGGGCCTTATTTTTCGGCTTTGACACGCGCTTCTGCGCGGCCTTTTGTTCTTCCTCTTCAACCGGCGACCGCGCTCCGATTGCCTCCGAGATCTGCTGGCTGGCCCTTCTCAGCGAGACGATAATCTCCTGGATGCCGATGGTGTCCTCGATACGCTTGACGTAGGGGACAGTGAGCCCTGCCACTGCATTTCCCTGGGCATTCAGAATAGGGAAGCTGATATTGATGACCCCGGTTACCTCGTAGCTGGCGCGGCGCTCGTATCCACGCACGCGAATTTTGGCGAGGTGCTCTTCAAGGTCAGCCGGTTTTTTCTTCTTCGTCTCCATCGACCACTCGTCAATGGCTCGCTGGCAGGAATCTTCGTCCTGATGCGCAAGGATGACGTGGCCGGTTGCCGCATGCATCAGATCGACCTTGGAGCCGACCTTTACATAGAAGCCGGTAGACTCCGGCGAATCGACCTGGGCGAGGATAACGACGTGTCCTCCGTCGAGTACACCCAGATGGCAGGACTGGCGAAGTTCGTGGGCCACTTGATGCATGATAGGTAGCGCATCGGTGACCAGCCGCTTCGTCGGCGGATGCTCCTGTCCCAGCCGAAAGAGCCGCAGCGTGAGCTGATAGCGTTCCTTATTTGCAGATTGCGCTAGATATCCCCGCTGCTCCAGGCAGAGCAACATGCGAAAGATCTCAGAGACGGTGCGGTTCAGCCTGCGTGCAACCTCGCTGACCGTAAGCCCCGAGGGCGTGCTCGCGAAGAGTTCCAGAATGTCCAGGCCTTTTTCAAGGGCTGGAGTTGGGTAGTACCGCTTTAACGCAGATTTCACTTTTGCCATGAACGTACCCGGAAATAAAGGATTAAACCTCCACCCAAGGTAACAAATGTTCTACCGGGTGTGTCGAATATTCAGGCAGAGGTCTGCATTCCGGCTCCTGTGCTGCTAGGAGCCAGGGGTATACGAAAGAGCGAAGCGACCAATCTGAATCATCTGGTGGTCCGAGGGAGGCCAGATGCGAAACGATTCGACACGTGACCCCGTCGGCAGGCGATGAGCGATTGCCGTGCCTTTCTCTTCGCCGGTCGCGGCGTCATAAAACTTGACGTCGAGGCTGTCCTCACCACGCTGCCATCCCAGCACGTAGTTGCCCGCAGGCAGAGCGACGTCCCCAATGGTGATCGGTGCCTGAACCAGGAAATAGTGAGAGTACTTTCCGTCGGCCGAGTACCCGGCGGTGATGAGAACGACCCCGGCGATGATCTTTCCCTGCGAGTTGATGATGCCGGAGGCAGTGCGCATCTCGGTCTCAATACGCTCTTTTTCAACCTGCGCGCGCGCCGGCAGCACACTCTGAAGTTCTGCCGATGTTGCAGAACGCCAGGAAGACCTAGGTTGCGCGAACAGGGGAGTCATCATGGGCAGAAGCAGGACGAGGGCGAGGATCTTCATGAAGGGCCGTTTCATTTGAGATGTACTATACCGCGTTGCAAGGCAACGGTGGCTGCATGCGTACGATCGCTGACACCCAGCTTGCTCAATAAATTGTTGATATGCGATTTCACCGTCGCCTCGCTGATGTCGAGATCAGAGGCGATCTCCTTATTGGCGCGTCCGGCGACGATGCGTTCGAGCACTCCCAGCTCGCGTGCCGTAAGCGCGTGGCTGCTCATCCGTTCGGCCAGTTTCTCCGCAATCGCAGGCGAGATGCGCGTCTTGCCGCTATGCACGGCCTGAATGGTCGAGAGCAGCTCCTCGAGCGTCATGCCTTTCAGCAGATAAGCCTTAGCTCCGGCTTGCAGCGCGCGGAAGATGTCCTCATCTCCATCGAAGGTGGTCAAAACGACAAAGCGCGCATTCGGATCGCCCTCGCGAATCTTCTGAATGGCCTCGACGCCCGTCATTTTGGGGAGTTGGAGGTCCATCAGCGTGATATCGGGGCGCAGGCTGCGATAGAGCTCAATGGCCTCGAGCCCATCACTGGCTTCGCCCACGACTTTAATCTCGGGCATGATGTTCAGCAACGCTACGAGACCCTGTCGGACGACGTGATGATCATCGACTACAAGAATGCGAATCGGTTCAGCCATTGGTTGCAGTGCCTTTCTGTGCGGGGATAGGAGCTTCCAGCTTCACTGTCGTGCCTTGCCCCGGCGCGCTTTCTATCACTAGTTGAGCATGAATCTGCATTGCCCGCTCGCGCATTCCCTGCAGGCCGAAGTGACCCTTGGCGGTCAGCGAGTTGTCGGTCGCATCGAAGCCGCGGCCATTGTCGGCAATGGTCAATGTCAGCCGATTTGAATGATAGCGCAGATCGATGGCGACGCGGCTTGCATTTGCATGGCGGGCCACATTGCTCAGGGTCTCCTGCGCGATGCGAAGAATCTCGTCTTCGAGCGCCGCGGCGACCGGACGGTAGGTGCCCCCGATGTTGAGTTGGATAGGGAGGTTCTCGGTGCTTGATCGTTCGGCGAGCCGAGTAAGTCGCGTAGGCAGCGTGTGCTGAGCGGTCGCCGCGCGAAGGTCCCAGATGCTTCGACGCGCTTCAGCGAGGCCATCACGCACATACTCGCGGGTGCGGTCGATCTGCTGGCCGGCTGCGTCGATCTGTGAGTGGGCGAGTAGCTGTGCGGTCAGCTCAAGCTGCACCGAGACCCCTACGAAGCTCTGTGCCAGCGTGTCATGAATCTCGCGGGCTACGCGGTTGCGCTCGGCCAGCACTGCCTGAAACTGCTGATGCAGCCGCCGAAGACGAAGACGATAGAGCAGGACGACGATGGCAGCGATGCCTAGAACAACCAGCAGAAGGAACCATAGCCTGCGATAGAAGGGCGGCTTCACATAGAAGCGAAGTGATGCCCCGGTTTCGTTCCATACGCCGTCGTTATTTGCCGCCTGCACATGGAAGCGGTAGTGACGGGCAGGCAGGTTGGTGTAATACGCAATGCGGCGCGATCCGGCCTGCGTCCACTGCTTATCGAAGCCCTCGAGCATATAGCGATAACGCACCTTCGCGGGCGCGGCGTAGCTAAGGCCCGCATACTGAAAGGCAAAACTGTTGTGTCCGGGCGGAATGCTCTGCTCTGTCGCCGAGAGCGGAAGCTCCATGTCGTCGAGCATGAATCGTTCGATGACGACCGGCGGCGGGATATGGTTTTCCGAGAGATGATCGGGATCGGCGATAGCCACACCTTTACGCGTAGCAAACCAGAGCTGGCCCTCGATGGTCTTCCACGCCGCCGGATGTCCAGTTGCGGATGCCTCTTCCGTAGGCATGCCGTCAGAGCGGCCATAGGAGATAGGCCGAGGATTACACTCGGGCGATGCACCGCAGGCCACGAGGCTGGCTGCAGAGAGGCGCGTAATGCCGTGGATCGAGCTTAGCCAGAGATTGCCATGATCGTCTTTCAAAATAGAGTCGATCGTCTGCGGAAGGTCGCTTCGATGCAGCGAGGTGAAGACGCCGTTGGCGTAGCTGCTCAAGCCATCGCCCTTTGTGCCGATCCAGAGTGTGCCGTGCTGGCCTTCGCTGAGCGAGGTGATCACGTCTCCCGAAAGGCCGTCTTTTGTGGTGTAAGTCGATATACTGCCATCGTGCAGCCGCGACAGGCCGTTCAGCGTGCCGATCCATAGATTATGGGATAGATCGTGAGAAAGGTCATGCGAAGAATCAGAAGCGCGAGGCTGTAGCAAAGCACCGATCAGATTGCTCTTCAATCCATTGGCCTGGGTAAACACCGTGAAGCGTTGGTCCGCCCAGTGTGCGAGGCCGCGACGCGTCCCTATCCACAGCGAGCCGTCACCGCCGACCAGCAGCGAACGAATCAGGTCGTCGGGTAAGCCATCGGCGGAAGTGTAAGCCGTAACTTTGCCGGCTTCGATGTGGTTCAGTCCATCAGGCGTGCCAACCCAGATGCTGCCATCGGCTCCGGGAGCCAGTGCGAGGATGATCTCGCTGAGCAGGCCGTTGTGAACGGAGTAATGTTGAAGCTTTCCTCCCTGCCAGCGGTCCAGGCCATCGCCGTTGGTCCCTGCCCACATCGCTCCGTCCGATGTCTGCACGATGGCCGTGATCACCCGATCGGAGAGCTCCGGCACCGTTCGGAAGTTCTGCCGGCGCAAAATGTCGAGGCCGCTGGTCTCGGTCCCGACCCAGAGATTTCCCTCGCGATCTTCAAAGGTAGAGAGGATGCTGCTGGTCGACAGCGCCGACTGGCGTTGCGGACTGTTATTACCATCCCGCAGGTCCAGCACAAAGAGACCTTGATTCGTCCCAATCCAGAGGTCTCCGCGAGAGTCGGCCAGCACAGACTGAATGCGAGTCACCGGGAGATCGTGGCCAGCTTCAAGGGTCCGCAGATGCCCGCTCTGAATCAGGGTGATGTGACTCGTGGTGCGTATCCAGATACCGCCGGGCAGCGAGCCCATGGCTTCGATGCTTCCCGCTGCGATGCCTGGAAGCGGTACGGAGCGAAAGTCTCCGTGCCGATACTCGAAGACCCCCGCAGTCGATGCAATCCAGAGCCCTCCGTCAGCTGCCTTGGCGAGCGCAATCGGCGTGGCCGAAGAGGGAAGCGCAAGCGGAGAAAGGTTCTTTCCATCGAAGCGCAGCAGACCATTGCCGCTCAGCACGACGAGATCGCCGTCGTCTCCGATTGCGAGAGAGACGACAACATCGGTAAGAGGGTAATGACGAAAGGCGTTCTTGGCATATTGAACAAGGCCATCGGAGGTTCCGATCCAGAGCGCTCCATGAGCGTCTTCGACGATGCAGCAGGTATCGCTGCTGGTAAATGCGGGGACGTTCTCGTGGTTGAAGATCTTGAAGTCGATGCCGTCAAAACGGGCGATGCCGTCCTCGGTGGCGATCCAGATGTAACCGTCGCTCGACTGAAAGATCTGATGGACGCTGTTCTGCGGCAGCCCATTTTCGGTCGACCAGGATTGATGCCCCAGATTATTAATGTCCTGCGCGCTGGCGGAGAGAGCAACAACTCCGCAGAGCGTCCAGAAGAACAGCAGGCGCACGACCGAATGGAGAACTATAAAAACGTCATCTCGACCGAAGGCGGCGTTTCTGCCGCCGCAGCGGAGAGACCCCTGTATTTCGCCGTTGTTCCTGTGGTCGCCTGTTCTATCCAAATACATAACCTGCTAAGGCAGCTTCCAGCCTGCCCGCTACATCTTCGTTCCTTTGCCTTCAGTGAGAGTAACAATCTGATCGACTTTGGATACAGTGAATTTTTCTTTGGCGCCGTCGGGCCAGTTCACCTCTATGGCATCGATCTTTGTGGCATCGCCGAGACCGAAGTGCGCGCGCGGGTCGTGCGTTGAGGCGAAGCTGCCGCCGGAGAAGATGTCGTCACGCTGGCGCATCCCGTTTGCCGTCACATAAATCTTGGCCCCGATGGCATCGCGCGGGCTCTTGGGACCGCCGATCAGCTTGAACTCGATCCAGTGATGATGGTCGGCAGAGACGTTGCGCAACAACGCGGGGTGTCCATCGAGGACATTGATAACAACATCAAGTTTGCCGTCGTTGAACAGATCGCCTTCGGCCATGCCGCGGCTTACATACAACTGGGCCAGACCAGTGCCTTCGACCGCAGGCTCGACCTCGAACTTTTTGCCGTCGATGTTGTGAAAGAGCAAAGGACGCTGCTTCCATGTCGTGCCCCAGGTGGTCTGGTCGACCTGGGGATAGACGTGGCCATTGGCGATGAAGATGTCCTTCCAGCCATCGTTGTCGAAGTCGAGGAAGGCATCACCCCAGCCCAGAAAGGGGATGGTGGGTTCGGCGATGCCCATCTGGTAGCTGACATCGGTGAAGTTTCCATCGCCGTCGTTACGGTAGAGAGGGTTGTAGTCGTCGGAGAAGGTGGTGTTGTACAGGTCGAGCAGGCCGTTGTTGCGATAGTCGCCGATGGCGATGCCCATCGAGGCAGTCTCACGGCCGTTCTCGTTAAGGGCATAGCCTGAGGCATAGCTGTCGTCTTCAAAGGTGCCGTCACCTTTATTGATATAGAGATAGTTTGGCGTGGAGTCGTTGGCGACGACCAGATCGAGTTTGCCGTCGTTGTTCACATCAATGAAGGCGGAGGCAAGCCCGTAATATCCGTTCTTGTCGGAGACTCCGGCCTTTTCGCTTACGTCGGTAAAGGTGCCGTCACCGTTGTTATGGAAGAGGTGGTCGGGCTCACCTTTGAGGCCGCGAGGGCCGCACATGACCTTCACACCGCGAAACTGGCAGCCGTAAGAGGGCTGGTTCGCCATGTCGTAGTGGATGTAGCCGGGAACGAAGAGGTCGAGCCTGCCGTCGCCGTCGTAGTCGCCCCAGGTTGCGCCGGTCGACCAGTTGCCCAGGGTAACCCCTGCCTTTTCAGCTACATCGGTGAAGGTCCCATCGTGGTTGTTGTGGTAAAGCCGGTTCTTGCCGAAGTTGCTGACATAGATGTCGGGCCAGCCGTCGTTATCGTAGTCGGCGATAGCGACGCCAACGCCCCAGCGGTCGTTGGTGACTCCAGCCTTGGCGGCGACGTCGGTAAAGGTCCCGTCGTGGTTGTTGTGAAACAGGGCGGCATGAGGCGGAGTCGTCTTGCCCGAGAGCGCGTCGTAGGTCGAGCCGTTGACCAGGTAGATATCGAGCCAGCCGTCGTTGTCGTAGTCCAGCAGCCCGACGCCGGAGCCGTTGGTCTCAATGATGAAGTTCTTCTCCGGCGTTCCCATCATGTGGGTCCACGAGGTGAGACCGGCCTTTTTTGCGATGTCCTCAAAGAGGATAGGGCCGGTTTTGACGAAGCCGCCGGCCGTGATGGGGCGATGCTCGCTGTCAAGAACAGCTGCGTGTGCTTCGCCGGTGTTGACGCCCATGCCCGCAGGCTGGCTTTCCTGTGCCGGAGGTTGTGCGATCGACGCTCCTATGGCGAGGACGAAAAGGGTGCTGAGAGCAAGGATCGATGCTGCGAAGTCCCGGTGCGAGCGGCGGTGAAACGACATAGGGCTAATTCCTGACACAATTTGTTGAAGGGTGGCGAAGATACTTTTTGCGAACCGGCTGAAGGAGCGGACCGTTCCCGCATCAGGTTTATCACAGTGAAGGCGTTTCTTTCAGGGGGTATATCCCCGGTGTACTTTTGATGCAAAGTATTGATTTGATTGAACTTAATTTGTAAAGTCTTCATTCTTCAAGAGATAGGTCCAAAACATTGTTTCTAAATAACTTAGGCCCAGCATTTCGGCTGGGCCTGATCGGTTTTTCTCTGCTATTTCAGTGTAACGAATTCGGTGAAACTGATTTGCAGGATTTCCCTGCTTATGTCCCTGTCGCGGAAACAATTTGTTTTGTTTGCTTTATGGAATTTAATCGGACACCGTTGAGGGCAGAGGGGGCTTGACAGATTTTTTTGCCGATCTGGCTGACTTCAACGAGAGCACCCCGGCGCTTACCAGAGCGATGATCTCCGGCTCGATGGGCTGGCGATAGTCAGGCGAGGCGTGGGTGAAGAAGTAGGTCAGGGGGAAAAGCGCCATGAGGATGATATAGGGAAGCGCTGCGGTCCTGTCTTCGCGCCATAACCTTCGCGCTCCCACGAGCATGAAGCAGGTTAGGGCAATGGAGAAGAACATGTCCGGTATCTGCGTAGGTTGATCTGCAAGATAGGCGCGGCTGAAGCTCCAGTATGCCGTCCAGAAGCAGAGCGCGCGGCGAAGAGAGTTTTTGAGGAAGAGATCTGGATGCTGGCGGATGAAGTTGACGGCGAGTGTGTGCTTTTCAGCAAGGTAACGGGCCTCGCCGAGCGACTCGAAGCGATGCATCTCGGCGGGGTTGCTGGCCGGATGCGCCCAGCGGTCGTTCGACTCGAAGGTGCTGCCGTCGTTGCCAGCCCAGCACTCGAGCCAGAAGTTGTCGCGAACAGGGGTAATGAGATGAAGGGCGCGATAGTTTCGGACGGTCCAGGGAGTGAGGACGGCGATTACGCCGAGGGCGGCGACGAGACTGTGTGCCAGCCACTTTTCTTTGCGGCGTTGAAGGACGATGACCGTGAGGATCAGAAAGACCGGAAACATGGAGAGGACGGATGGGTTGGAGAGGCCAGCGATGCCGTAGAGGAGGCCGAATCCCAGCCAGCCGAGGATGCGCCGCCAGCGATGAAGGCGCTGGGCAAGACAGAAGCAGGTGGTGAACAGCAGGCCGGTCAGGGCATAGTCCCACACACGTGCCGCCGAGAAGTAGATGGCAAAGGGATAGAAGACCCAGGCCCAGGCGGCGAAGACGGCCGTGCGCTCGTCCAGCGCGTACCGGGTGCTGAAGTAGAGCGGAATGCAGGTGAGCGCCGAGAAGAGACTGTTAATGGAGAGGATAACGATGGCCGATGCGGCAGTGTAGACGCCGAAGACGCGAAAGATGGCGGCTACAAAATAAGGAAAGATAGGAGGAACAAGGGCGGTGGGTCCGGTCGCGGGCCAGAAAGGCGAGCTGAAGCCGTGCCCCTGGGCGATGGAACGGGCGACCCAGCCCATCTCCCAGCCGAACTCGTCGAAGTGGTCGGTCGGATCGACGGTTTGGCGAAAGACGAAGGCGACCAGAATAAGGCGAATGACGAGAGCGGTGAGGACGATGATGGAGAGCTGGGTGCTCGTCGATCTCTGACGGAATGATCGAACAAACGTGGTCTCTGAAAAAATGGCGTTCTCCATCACGGATTCGACTATACCGGCGGCAGCTCGGCTTCGAGGAAGAGTTTACCCTGCGCGTCCTTGGCGCTGACGGAAGGCGCAGTGCCGTTCAGGGCCTCCAGCGGCCACGCAATATTAAGGGTGGCGTCGTCCCACAGGATGGAGCGCTCGCCCTGGGGGTAGTAAAGATTGGTGGTCTTATAGAGGACTTCGGCGGTCTCGGAGAGGACGAGGAAGCCGTGGGCGAAACCTTCAGGGATCCAGAGCGACTGGATCTCACCCTCGTCGGTAAGGGGTTTAAGGTGAAAACCGGCCCATTTGCCGAAATCAGGAGAGTTGCGGCGCAGGTCGACGGCCACATCCCAGATGTGGCCCGAGAGCACGCGGACAAGCTTTCCCTGGGGTTTGCCCAACTGGTAGTGCAGCCCGCGCAACACACCCTTCGTGGAGAAGGACTGGTTGTCCTGGACGAAGCTGGAGGGCAGACCGGCCTCGGTGAAGGAGCTCTGATTGAAAATTTCAGTGAACCAGCCGCGACTATCGCCAAACCGCTTGGGTTGAATCAGTTTGACATCTGTGAGCGTGGTGTTGAGAATGAGCATCCTAGTAGGATACCGTGAGATGACAACAATAGACTCGATACCGAAATGGAACGAACAAAAAACGAATCTATAAGGGGAGATTGTTCCCGTGGGGCATCGGGCTAGTAAACTGTTTGAATCGAAATAAAGTAGCTGAACTCCTTTTCCGGGTTGACGATAGAGCAGCGACCAGTCCAAACAAGAGACAGGCGCAAGCAGAGAATCGGCGAGACAGAAAACGAAGCAGAGCTGCGGATGCCTGCAGGCTGGTTGAGATGCAGGATGGCATACATCCGTCAAACTTTAGAGAAGCAAACAACAGTGCGGATTACAGGCGCAGAGCATGGCGTCGCTTATGGTTTGCACAGATATAGGATTGCAATGCAGGCTGAATCTCCCGAATCGCCGGTTGCGGTAATTGAAGATTCGTACTCGTATTCGGAAGTCATGGCACCCCCGTTGCGGCGACTGCAGTGGGAGACGGAGCTGCCATCGGAGTACTTTCGTTACCGTGTGATCAAGCGGACTGTTGATCTGTTCCTGGTGGCGGTGTCGCTGCCGGTGAGCCTGCTCGTGCTTGGCATCGTGGCGATAGTGGTGGCGTTAAACTCTCCGGGGCCGATCTTCTACTCGCACCGGCGGATTCGGCGGCACGGTGCGTTCTTTTCGATGTGGAAGTTTCGAACCATGTGCGTCAACTCTGCCGAGGTGCTCGAGCAGCATCTGGCGGAACATCCCGAGGCCCGTGCGGAGTGGAACAAGACTCACAAGCTGCGAAACGATCCTCGAATTACCAAGATTGGCTCATTTCTAAGGAGATACAGCCTGGATGAGCTGCCGCAGCTTTGGAACGTTGTGACCGGCCAGATGAGTTTGGTAGGGCCCCGGCCGATTGTGGCGGCTGAGGTCGAGAAGTACGGCGGCTGTTTTAGCTGCTACTGCAAGGTGAAGCCCGGGTTGACGGGACTGTGGCAGGTCTCGGGGCGAAGCTCGCTGACCTATGACGAGCGGGTGGCTCTGGACTGCGAATATGTGGGGAACTGGTCGCTGTCGAAGGACACGGTGATTTTACTCAAGACGTTCTCTACCGTCGTGAACCAGGATGGCGCGTTCTGAAAAAGAACGCAGCGGAGAGTTAGGAAGACTGGTGCGGGTCGCCATTGTTCATCATTGGTTTGTAACGCGGGGCGGCGGCGAACGCGTGGCAGAGTGCATCGCTTCGCTGTTTCCGGAAGCGGAGATCTTCACTCTGGTGGCCGACGCTCCCGGGATTCCGCAGGGGCTGCAGGAGCGACGGCTGCATACCTCGTTTTTGCAACGGATTCCGCTGGCCAGGAACTATCACCGGCATATGATGCCGCTTTATCCGATGGCTACAGAAGGTTTGGATCTGCGAGGATTCGACCTGGTGATCTCGTCGGATTCAGGTCCGGTCAAGGGAGTACGTGTGGATGCGGGAGCAGTGCATCTCTGCTACTGCCACTCGCCGATGCGGTATCTCTACGACGGTTACGAGACTTATCGGGCGCAGATGGGAAGCGTGACCCGCGCTGCATTTTCTGCCACGGCGGGGCGGGTAAGAGCCTGGGATGAGCGTGCGGCGCAGAGGGTGAGTTACTTTATTGCGAACTCGGAGTACGTGGCCGACCGGATTCGACGCTGCTATGGGCGGGAGAGTGTGGTGATTCATCCTCCCATTGATCTCCATCGAGCGTGCGTGGCTCAGCCGGAAGAGCATTATCTTTGTGCCGGACGGTTAGTTGGGTACAAGCGCACCGAGCTGATGATGGAGGCGTGTGTGCGGCTAGGGAGAAAACTGAGGATTGCCGGTGCCGGGCCTGAGGAGAGCCGGTTGAGAAAGCTTGCCGGCACGGCAGATGTCAGCTTTCTGGGGGAGATGACCACGGAGGCGCTTTGGCAGGAGTATGCAAAGTGCCGGGCGCTTCTGTTTGCGGCCGATGAGGACTTCGGCATGGTTCCGCTGGAGGCGCAGGCCTGCGGACGTCCGGTGGTTGCGTATGGGGCCGGTGGATCGTTGGAGACGGTTCGGGGATTGGATGTGGTCAAGGATCGGGCGACAGGGATCTATTTTGCAGAGCAGACGGTAGCGTCTGTCATGGATGGAATCCTGCAATTTGAGGCTGCGGATGACGCCGGGAGATTTGACTCTGCGGAGACGCAGCGATGGGCAGCAGAGTTTGCTACACCGGTATTTTTGCGGCGCATGCGCGAGTTTATCCTGCAAAAGATACCGGAGGCTGCCAGTGTGATGACCCCCGGCATCGCGGAGACGATGTGATGGAGGGAATGCGGGATCTGCTGCGGGGAACGCTGGGACGGAGCTTGCAGGCGATGCGGCCTGAGGACAAGCTGGCGGCGGCGTGGCCGGTGGCCTGCGGTAAGGCCATGGCCGAGCGCGGAACAGTGGTGGGATATGTCGACGGCGAGGTCTCGATCGAGGTGCAGGAGGGCGCGTGGCTACAGCAGATGATGAGTATGCAGGGACAGCTTGCCGGACAGATGGGGCGCATCGCGGGCGTGAAGGTGAGCAGGATACACTTTAAGGTGAAGAGGGATAACGCGCGATGAGTGAGCAGGCTGGGGTAACGATCGAGGATGTTCGGCGGGTGGCAGAGCTGGCGAATCTGGAGCTGACTGCCGAGGAAGAGCCGCGCATGCAGCGAGATCTGAATGCAATTCTGGGTCATATTGCCGAATTGAATGAGCTGGATACGAAGGACGTTCTGCCGATGGCACAGGTGGGCGAGATGCTGGGTGGAGAACGGCACGAGCGCGGCGAGACGCTGCGCGAGGATGTCGTCGTTCCCTCATTGGATCGCGCTGCGGTGATGGCGGCTGCTCCCGAAACGGATGGCCGGTTCTTCAAGGTTCCCAAGGTGATTGAGCGCTAACGCCAAGACTTCCGAGATATCAAAAGAGAAAGAAAGATAGAGTGATGGATTTTACGATTGATACAGTGCGGGCTGGTGTAGCGAATGGGTCGGCTACAGCTACGGCGATGGCGGAGCTGCACTACTCGCGGATTGCTGCCGACGATGGAGACAAAGGCAAAGGGATCAATAGCTTTCTTGCTTTGAGCAAGGAGCGTGCGCTTGCTCAGGCAGCGAAGATCGATGCTTTGGCTGCGAAGGGTGAAGAGCTTCCCGCTCTGGCCGGGGTTCCGGTAGGAATCAAGGATGTGCTGACGATGAAGGGCTCGCCGGCGACGGCGGGTTCGCTGATTCTGAAGGGATATCGGCCTCCCTACGATGCTACTGCGGTGACGAAGCTGGAGACGGCGGGAGCAGTTCTGCTGGGCAAGTTGAACTGCGACGAGTTTGCCATGGGCAGCTCGAATGAGAACTCGGCTTATGGACCGGTGCTGAATCCCCGGGCTCTGGACCGTGTTCCGGGCGGGTCGAGCGGCGGCTCGGCGGCGGCGGTTGCGGCTGGATTTGCCGTGGCTACGCTGGGGACGGATACAGGCGGCTCGATTCGGCAACCTGCGGCGTTTTGCGGAGTCGTGGGTGTGTTGCCGACCTATGGACGCGTTTCACGTTATGGGTTGATTGCGTTTGCCTCTTCACTCGATCGCGTTGGGCCATTTACGAACAATGTGAAGGACGCTGCGACCGTTCTGCAGGTGCTTGCCGGACAGGATGCGATGGACGCTACTTCGTCGGATCGGCCTGTCGGAGATTATGTCGGCGCACTGGAGAAGCCGGTGGAAGGTCTGCGGATCGGCGTTCCCGCGGAGTACTTCGGCGAAGGTCTGGACCCGGAGATTCGTGCCGCGATTGAGAAGGTTCTCGATGGCCTCAAGGCGGAGAAGTGCGTGATCAAGCCGGTGAGCCTGCCGCACACGAAGTACGCGATTCCGACTTATTACGTGATCGCTACGGCGGAGGCTTCGTCGAACCTGTCGCGCTTCGATGGCGTGAGGTTCGGGCTGCGGAGCGCCGAGGCTAAGACGCTCTCGGAGATGTACCGCAAGACGCGCGATGAAGGATTTGGGCCTGAGGTGAAGCGCCGCATTCTGCTGGGAACGTATGCGCTTTCGGCGGGATACTACGACGCCTATTACAAGAAGGCGCAGCAGGTTCGAGCGCTGCTGACGCGGGATTTTCTGACCGCGTTCAACGAGGTCGACGTGATCGTCGGGCCGATGACGCCCACACCGGCGTTCAAACTCGGAGAGAAAACGGACGACCCAGTGGCGATGTATCTGGCGGACATCTACTCGGTTGCGGCGAGCCTCGCGGGAATCTGTGGGGTGAGCGTGCCCTGCGGGCAGACGAAAGACGGTTTGCCGATCGGTGTACAGATTATGGGTAAGCACTTCGACGAGGGGACCATGCTGCGGGTGGGCCTGGCCGTCGAGAAGATGCAGGGCTAAAGGCGCAGGCATTATGCTGCGGAGTCGGTCGTGCTCTTCTCCCAGAGAGGATAGTCGAGCCCGGCGACGCGGTTGATGGCCCAGGCCTGCGCGGTCAGAAGGATGACGGCGACTTCGATGATGACGAGGTACTCGGGTTTGGTGAGGATGCCGAGCGAGACGATCAGCGTGGTTGCGCCTGCCGGGGGATGGCTGACGCGGAGCAGCACCATGATGGCTCCCGTGGCTGCGAGCGAGAGCGCTGCGGCCATGACCTCGCGCCACGAGACCTCACCCAGCGACGTCACAGCAAAGCCGTGGCTCCCCATAACAACATAGGCGGCATATCCACAGATGAGGCCGATGGCGTGACCGAGGATGGCGTGGCGTGGGCTCGAAGACTTGCCCATGGGTGCGAAGAAGAAGAGGTAGGCTGTGGGGCCGAGCGAGGGGAAGACGAAGGGGCTGCCGGTGAATCCTGCCAGCAGCGAGAGGATGGCGATGGTGATGAAGCTATTGATGAAGACATAGCCTGCCCAGACAAGGCGCGGAGGCAGATGCCGGAGCAGCCAGTCGAGGCGGATGCGGCGCAGGAACTCTTCGACATGGAGAGCTGCGTGATGCTCTTCTTCTGCGAACCAGGATTGATGCCGGGAACGATGCAATCTTCACCTCGGCGGACCGTGACAGGTTAGATGTTGGGGATGAGATCGAAGTACTCGTCGTCCTCGTTCGATCCGCCCTCGCCTTTGCCGAGCAGCTCGATCGATTCGACGAACTCGATCCGCTCGATCCACTTGACCATCTTGTAGCCGAGCTGGTTTTCGACGCGCAGGCGCAGCGGCGCGCCGTAGACGCCGGTCAGCGGCGCGCCGTTCATGTCGAAGGCGAGCATGGCCTGCGGCTTCATCGCGTTTTCCATATTTTGCGTGTCGTAATAAGTGCCCCCATAGAGCGAGTTGCCGAAGGAGTAGAAGGCCAGCACATGCGCTCCGGGCTTGGGTTTGACGTGCTCGATGAGCTTGCGCAGCGAGAGGCCGCGCCACTCGGCAATGCCGGACCAGCCCTGAATGCAGTGGTGCATGGTGATGGTCTCTTCTTCCTCGAGGGCGCGCATGTCGTCGAGCGAGAGCTCCACCGGATTTTCGACGAGGCCGCCGACCTTGAGGCGAAAGTCTTTGAAGCCGTTGGCCTCCATCTGCTTCCAGTCCTCGCGGATCGGGATGTTGCCGTTGGGCCAGAAGTGCGGCGAGATCTGGTCGCGGGTGTAGGTCTGCTGCGGAATGAGGCTGTCGAGCGTGATGAGCCGCACCGGTTCGGTGATGGTGCGCTCGGCGTGTTGCAGGCCGCGAGGGAAGTACCACGAGATGTAGTGCGCCGCCACCCACGAGAGCACGACGACGGCGATGCCGATGAGGCCGAGGACGAGCCCTGTCCACTGCATGTCGTCTACACCGAGGACGATGTGGTTCATGTTGCGGCGCAGGCCGGTCATCGCGATCAGCGTGACATGCACGACGACGAAGCAGGCGAAGCCTACGAGCATCAGAAAGTGGATGGAGCGCGCGCACTGGCGTCCGCCGAAGAGCTTGGCGTAGCGTGGCCAGCGGTTGACCAGCGCCGGCGACATGGCCATCCCGGTCATGATGGAGAGCGGAGCCATGACGAAGACGGTTGCGAAGTAGGCGAGCTGTTGCAGCGCATTATATCCGTAGAAGCCGTTCGGCTCGGGCGGGAAGTGGAAGTTGGCATAGTGGACGAAGGTGTTCCACGCATCGACGAAGACGGTGGTGGAGGTTGGTACGAGGCGCATCCACTGGTCGCTGGTGAGCAGGCCGCAGACGAAGAAGAACCCGGTGAATACGAATCCGTAGACGGTGATGAAGTGCCACGCACGGGCGATGCCTACGGTGTGCCGGTAGCCCGGTGTGGAGACGATGGGCGAGAGGTAGCGTGCGTCCTGCTTGGCTGTCCAGACTTTATCGGTGGGGACCTTTAGCGGGGTAAAGCGCAGCCACTCGCTGCCGGGGGTGCAGTTGTCATTCAGATAGAGGCGCGGGTGGTCCATCAGAATCGACAAGCCGCTGCGCATCAGCATGAAGAGGAAGAACATGTTGAAGAAGTGCGTCCAGCGAATCCAGACGGGAAAGCCGTGCGGGCCGCTCAGTGCGCCTTCGATCGAAGCGGAGGACGGCGCGATATAGGGCATGCCGAAGAGCGCAGCCTGCGTCCAGGCAAGGAGCAACGGCACCAGCACAAGCACGATCAGGATTACGAGAGCAGAAGGCCGGATCCAGATACGGAGACGCCGGTCGGGAGGATAGTGTACGGCGCGGTGCGCATCGTCGAAGGGAATCATCGAATACCTCGCTTAGAGGGAGAGAACGACGCAAGGAATCAACTGAAACGTTACTTCACGAGATTAGGCTATACCGCTGTCTTCCGTTAATAGCCCTGATCTTGGCGGAAGGCGGTGACCTTGTTCTTGACGAAGGTGACGGCCATAGGGTGACCGAGGTTGGCGAAGACGACCATCCGGTTGCCGTAGTCCTGGCTCAGGCTCTTGCTGACCTGGCCGAGAGAGAGCTCGACCTGGCGCTCGTTCATGCCGAGGATGACCTGATGCGCATCGACGGCCTTCCAGATCTCCGGGCCCCAGTGTTGGTAGAGCTGATGGGGATCGTCGTAGAAGAAGATCTCGTCGGTGTAAAAGGTGTACGTGCCGTCTTGCCGATAGCCTACAGGGACTGCATATTCCTTCGCCGGGTCGGTTGACTGGGGCATGGTAAAGACGAGTGAGACCTGGCGGTCGCCGCCGGGAATGCGGAAGGTGGCGCTCTTGGGGGCGACCTGCTCGACTGCGTCCTTGATGAGCAGCGCCTGTGCTCCGAGCAGTGTGCCTGCGCTCTTACCGTAGGCGACGTGGTGCGCGGCGTAGGGGTAGTAGTCCAACTGGCCACCGGCGGAGACCCAGACCGTCGTACCGTAGAGGGTCTTGATGTCGGCCATCGAATCGGGGCGCTTCTTCTTTAGGAAGACGAGATCGTCGTCGGAGAGTTTTTCGGTTGCGGCTGCAGCCGGGAGCTTCGCGGGGGCGTTACGCTCGTGGTAGATCATGCCGACACGTGCGCCGACGGCCGCCAGCAAGATGATGGTCCCTGCAATTGCTGCCTTTGCCCCACTCTGCATTCGCTACCCCTCCTGATGCCACTCACTACTTTCTCATTTAATCGACCGGTTCGGCCACACTCAATTCCTGTTCGGCGTTCATCAGGGATTCCGCAGTCAGAGCGTCGGCGCGGCGAAGGGCAGGAACGAACGCTGCTGCTGCGGCCATCGTGACGATGGTGCCGATGCCGCCGATGACGACGGCACGGACGGCTCCCCACCAGTGCGCCGTGAGGCCGCTCTCGAACTCGCCAAACTCGTTGGATGCGCCGATAAAGAGCCAGTTGACGGCGCTGACGCGACCGCGCATCTCGGGCGGCGTAGCCAGTTGCAGAACGCTGCCTCGAATGACAACGCTGACCATGTCGCTGCCGCCGACGATGACAAGAGCAATCAGGCTGATCCAGATATTCTTCGAGAGGCCAAAGACGATCGTTGCCGCGCCGAACAATCCGACGCAGCCGAGCATGAGCCATCCCGCCCGGCGTTGAATGGGCTTGACCACCATCAGCAGCGATACGGAGAGAGCACCCACGGCGGGCATCGCGCGCAGCAGCCCGAGGCCGCGCGGGCCGGCGTGCAGAATATCGGTGGCGAAGATAGGCAACAGTGCAACCGCTCCGCCAAGCAGCACGGCGAAGAGATCGAGCGAGATCGACCCCAGCAGCAGCTTGGTCTTCCAGACATACTCAAGTCCTGCGAGTACGGTCTTAGCGTTGAAGGCCTTTTTGGATGCGCCGTCCATCTTGGTCCGGATCATGCCCACCAGAATGAGGAAGCCGATGAGCATGACCAGGGTCAGCGCATAGACGATGGGGGCGCCGTTCCAGCGCAGCAACATGCCGGTCAGCGGCAGCGTGAACAGCAGACCGCCCACGGTGGGTCCAGCCATGTTTGCCGCCTGATAGATGGTGGCTCCCCAGGTGACAGCATTGACGAAGTGGTCTTTGGGAACGAGGCTGGGTAGCATGGCGCTCGATGCCGGGCCGCTAAAGGCGCGGCCCACTCCAATGCCGACGAGGACCGCATAGATAGGCCAGACCTGGCCATTCGAGATGTAAGTCTTCGTCAGCGAGAGCCAGAGCAGGGTGACGGTACAAAGCGCCTGCAGGCCATAACAGAGGAGGATGATCTTTCTCCGGTCGAACCTGTCGGCGACATGACCGGCGGGCAGTACGAGAAATAATCCCGGAAAAAAGAGGGCAAGACCGGTGAGGCCAAGGTCGAGCGCAGAGTGTGTGATGGCGTAGACCTGCCAGGCTACCGCAACCGATTGTGCCTCAGCTCCCACAATGACCATGAGGCGTGCTGACTGATAGAGGCGGAAATCACGCGAGCGAAAGGCGCTTCCCGCGGCTGCCTCTGTGATTGCTGTATTACTGCCACCCTCAGACATACCGTATGTTTTCACATTTCATGAAGTAAAAGCAGCGAGCGATCGGTTTATCCGCGCAGGAAATTCCGCTTTTTAGCATTGCTCTAACAATGCAAACGCTCCAAATCAGCGTCCGAGATAGACCTTGTACTGGGTCTCGACGACACCGGTGTTGCGGGCGAGCATCAACTTCGACTGGTTGTATTGATAGAGCGTCTGCACCAGCTTGCTCTGTGCATCGGCCAGTCCGGCTTCAGCCTGAACGACGGGAAGGTTGTCGGAGACACCGGCCTGGAAGCGGTCGCTGGCCTGTTGCAGCTCTTCCGTGGCCAGATCGACGTTGCTGCGCGCTACCTTTACAAGCTGAGCGGAGGACTGCACATCGAGCATCGCCGAACGAATCTGCTGCTCGATGGTGACTTGCAGCGACGTGATCTGCTGATGCAGAGCGCTGACCTGCGCATCCGCAACCTCACGCTCTCCGCGAAGCTGCCCTTCCTGAAAGATGGGAACCTTCAGGCTGCCCGTTGCCGAAAAGATGCCGTGATAGAGACCGTGGGTCTCGCCCAGAACTCCATAATGACCGTCGAAGGAGAGGGTCGGCAGGCGCTCGTACTTCACAGCTTTCTCCGCGCGCTGTGCGACCTCCATCTGTGCCTGGAGACTCAGCAGATCTTTACGTCGCGTATAGGCAAGCGCCTTAGCCTGATCGAGCGGAAGCTCCGCAAACTCGGAGTAAGGCGTCTTGTCGGTCAACGTCAGCTCCTGCTCCGCAGGCAGGCCGATCAGGCGGTTGAGCGCGATCTTGTCCTTGGCAAAGGTATTTTCGGCGTTGATGACCGTCTGCTGCTGCGTCTGTAGCTGCACGCGTGCGCGCAGCACGTCGAGATTAGTTCCCACGCCTGCGTCGTGCGATGCGGTGGCCTGTTGCAGGACCAGCTCATCGGCCTTTTCGAGCGCCTGAGCGTTCTCGATCTGCGAGGCATCCGCCAGTGCCAGAAGGTACTGCGTTCCCACCTTCAGCACAACAGTGCCCTCGGAGTTGCGAGTGGTGAGCGAGGCTGCCGATTCAGCCTTCTGCGCGGAGCGATAAAGATAGTAGGCCGGAACATTGAAGAGCTGCTGGTTCAGATTGAGCTGCGCGCCCGTCGTATCCAGCCTGATGATCGTCGGAAAGGTCGCCGGGTCAAGACCGAACTTCGCTATCAGCGATGGTTTGAAGCCCAGAGCTGCCAGATTGATCATCTGCGTCTCGGTAAACGCTTCGGCGGTGACGGAGGGCAGAAGATTATTGGCGACAGTCAGAACCTGGCCATGCACGATCCGCTGGTTCTGGCGCGCAAGCTCCATCTCCAGATTGTGCTGCACACCACGATCGATGGCGTCGTCGAGACTTAACGGCAGGGCCGAGGGCGTGGCCTGCTCGACGGTGACGCCGCCGGGAAAATTCGTAGTGAGCGTGTGAGGAGTGGGCGCCGAGGGCAGATCTCCAGCCGAACCCTGCGCGTGCGCGGCTACACTTAGGCTGCCGCAGAGTACCAGCAGCAGACACACCTTCGCATTGGAAGCAAAACGACTCAGATATCCTCTCAGCTCTTACTTTGTTTAGATTACCTATACCGTCCTGCGGTTGCGAAATCTGAACCCCAAATTCCTGGCCATCTCTCGAAGGGTAAACTCGATCAGCTAAAATACTTAACACAATCCTATGCGTCTTATATCCATGAATCGCATCGCGCTGTCCGCAGCCAGCCTCCTGCTCGCCCTTCCGCTTTGTGCCCCCGTCTTTGCACAAACTTCCATGCCGCCAAATACAGGGACGGCCTTTAAAGATACTTCCATGCTGAAGCCCCCTGCCGGAGAGCGGGTGGCCATCATCGAGTTTGAAGACCTGGAATGCCCGGCCTGCGCCCACGCCTTCCCCATTACCCGCGCTGCTGCCGAGCACTACAAGATTCCCCTGCTGCACCACGACTTCCCCCTGAGCATGCACATCTGGAGCCGGGACGCGGCCGTCATTGCCCGCTACATACAGGACAAGATCTCTCCGCAGATGGCTGAAGATTATCGCCGCGCGGTCTTTGCCAATCAGAACTCCATCGCTTCCAAGGAAGATATGCAAAACTTCTCGCGACACTTCTTCCAGACCCACGGGCGCGAGATGCCCTTTGTTGTCGACCCCACCGGCCAGTTTTCCCGCGAGGTGCAGACGGACTATCAGCTCGGCGAGCGCGTCGGCCTGACCCAGACCCCCACAATCTTTGTGGTCACGCCAAGGCACTGGGTGCAGGTGACGGATGTCAGCCAGCTTTATCAGACGATCGATACCGCTCTGGCGGAGACGCCCGCAGTGGCAAGCTCGAAGATGCGGCGCGCATCCAAGCCGCAACGCTAGACCGGTTCGGCGAGCAGTCGCCAACCATGGCTAAAGATCAAATGCCGTCTTTCCACGAGGAAGGACGGCATTTTTGTTTGTCTTCGATATCAGGTAACGAGCCGGCTCCTAGCGAATCTGCACAAGCTCAGGGTTGGTCTCGTGTCCTGCACCGCCCGGGGTGATGGTGGTCTTCTGCGGCGCGCGCCAGTGGTCGATATAGCTTACCTGGTGCACACAGCTAATGGTGCAGTTGGGAGAGCAGCTCTTCTCTGTGAGAAATTCGCGCTTCACATCGGTGGTGGTGTAGCCCGCCAGAGGAACGCCGGGATATCCGCGCTGCTGGCTGCAATAATGCACCAGCCCAAACTCGCAGATGTAGAGATAGCGCCCGCCCGCACGGCAACGCCAGTCGTTGGTCTTGCCGTTGGCGATGGCTTCCTGAAAGTGGTTGAAGCGCGAGTAGCTGCGCCGCGTCAGCTTGCGGACCTTGTCCCACACGGTGCGCTCGGCCTCGCCCAGCGGCTTCAACTGTCCGCTGCCGTCGTGAATGATGCCGATAGTCGAGCTGAAGCCCAGTCCCAGCGCCCGCTCGCTTACGATCAGCGCGTCGTTCGGGTTGGCGATTCCGCCGCCGACGACGGAGTTGATGTTGACGTGAAAGTCGGCGTGTTCGGC
Source organism: Edaphobacter dinghuensis (assembly GCF_014640335.1). Lineage (NCBI taxonomy): Bacteria > Pseudomonadati > Acidobacteriota > Terriglobia > Terriglobales > Acidobacteriaceae > Edaphobacter > Edaphobacter dinghuensis. The sequence goes on from NZ_BMGT01000001.1 coordinate 1,411,218, forward strand.
CAGCATCTGGAGCTTCTTGTCCAGTACCTTCAGGCTCTTTTTGGAGACGGCGTCCGGCATCACGTTGTCGATGGAGATCTGCATGTGGTCGAGCCCGGCCTTGTTCAGCCGCTCGATGCGATCAGGCATCAGCAGATAGCCGTTGGTGATCATTCCAGCGATGGCGCCGGTCTTGCGGATGCGCGCAATGATCTGGTCGAGGTCGGGGTGCAGCAGCGGCTCTCCGCCCGAGATAGTGATGACAGAGGTGCCGAGGCGGCCAAGGTGGTCGATGCGCCGCAACATCTCGTCGAGCGGCACAGGGTCGGAGACATCGTCGAACTCGTTGCAGTAGGTGCAGGACAGGTTGCAACGCCGCATGGGCACGATATGCGCCATGTAAGGGTGCCCGGTCGAGGCAAGCGCCGAACCGATCGAGCCAAGCTCACGCAGCTTGCGGGTTACGGCCTTCCATCGCCGTTTTGCGGTCATCGGACGGCGGCCAGTTCCTTGGGTCGAGGGAGATTCCATACTTACTGCTAAGTATATAGAACCGGTCGACGACAAGGGTATGTAGCCGTGACCGGACCGGGGTTAAAGCTCAGCGATCTGAGGGCAATTGGTGCTGGTAAAGGGCCACGCCACACTCGAACGTTTCTTGCTGTCTGGGGTCATGGTAAGGGTCTGCTCGTGCCTGTCGCGTAGCACCAGCAGAGCGACGGGCCTGCCCCGATTCTGATGGATCGTCTTCGACCACTCGCTTGCGGTCGTCACCGGAACCTGGTTTACCTGCATGACAACATCGCCTGCGCGCAGGCCGGCGTCTTCGGCGGGACTATTGGCCTCGACGCTGCGTACTAGCAGACCGGCGTTGCCTTCGACTCCGAAGAACTCGGCGAGCTGCGGCCCCATCACCTCAAGTTGTGCGCCGGTGAACGACGCGCTCAGAACGGTCGTCGCCCCGAGGAAATCTCGATGCGCCTTCGCTCCCTTGCCCAGCGAGGTGTTGCCGGAGTCAGAGTGCACAAACCCGCTCCCCATCTGCGGCGGAGGCCCGTAGTCCGATCCGGGGTCTGGCACCACGAGATGCTGCTCCCATGCCCGCCGCTCGACCTCCTGTCGGTTGGCGAGCTGCGTCGTCAGCGTCTGCTGCTGGCCGTCTCTGCTGATCACGAAGGTCACCGATTTGCCCGCGGGCATCTCGCGCAGCATCTGCCGCAACTGCTCCTGATCCTGAATCTGGACGCCGTTCATTTGCAAGATGACGTCGTTTCTCTGTAGCCCCAGCTTGCCGGCGGGGCCGTCGTGATCGACGTGTACGATCTCTGCGCCGCGGGTGTCACTCAGCTTCAGGGACGAGACCTCATCCTGTCCCACATCGCGCAGGTCGATGCCCAGATATCCCTGGGGAACGCGCGGCGGCGCACCCGACCTGGCAGCACCGTGGATCTTTGCCGAGACAGGCAGGGCAGTATTGGCCGCAGTGTGCGAAAGGGCAAACGCAAATCCCGGCAACACCAGCAACATCGCCGAGGTCAGCGTCACCATTCGTACATGGTGTTGAATCTTCATTAGTTTCATCGCCTACTGAATGTCTGCAGCGCCCTGCAGCGCCTGATAGGAGGCCGTTCGGATATAAGGATTCTCGTCCTGGGTCGAGACCGTACGCAGCACCTCGCGCACGCTCGAATCCGCCTGCACCGGCTCAAGCATGCCGATCGCGGTAGTCCGTACCTCGGCGTCGGAGTCATGCATCAGCGCCTCGAGCACAGCATCACGCACGTGCTGGTCCTGTCCGATGTAACGCTGCAAGCCTTCGAGGGCCTTCAACCGTACCCCCGCATTCTTGTCGTAGCGCAAGGAGACCAGCAGAGCGCTGCGAATGCCCCGGCCATCAGTCCCGCCGGTGCACTCGTGGCCTGCATTGCACTCATGCGCCAGCAGCGCAACCGAGTCGGCACGCACGCCACTGTTGGCTGCCGCATTCGCTCCTGCCAGCAGGAGCTGGCGAATCTCCGGCGAGTCCAGCGAGCCTTCCATTGTTTCGGGAACTACCTTGTTGTACTTCACCTGCACCAGCTCGGAGTTCGGTGTCTGCACGATGCCGGTCACGTTCGCAATCGTCGCCTGCGTGGGATTGCTCAGCGTTACCGGGCTCTTGGGCTTCGGCGCGTGGGCCACTTCATAGCGATAGGTGAAGTTGCCTGCCAGGAAACCTACTCCCAGCAGCAGCGTAGCCAGTGCGGGAGCGCTCTGCACATGGCCGATCCATGCAAACATGCCGCGACGCAACTGGGTAAAGATTCCATGCGGAGGAATCGCGTCCAGCTCTTCGTCCAGCCTGACCCTTGCCTGAGCCAGAAAGTTCGGTGACGGCTCTACGACCGGATACAGTGCGAGATGTTCATCGAGTTCGCGTAGTGCGTCGAGTTCGCTTCGGCAGTCTTCGCATTGATCCAGATGCTGTTCCAGAGGAATCGCATACTCATCGGGCAGCTCGCCGTAGCTTGCCAGAAGGATGTTCTCTTTTGCGGTTTCGCACTTCATCGCCCTACCTCAACCAGCCTCAAAAAATTTATTACTGTTCTCGGGTCTATAAGATCTGCCCGTCGTTCTTTCATTGGACTGCTACCGTACTCCGGCAAGATTTGCCCGCAGTTTGCGGGTTGCCCGAAATAACGTGTTCTTTGCCGTCTCTTCGGTCGTGCTCAACATCTCGCCAATCGTCCGCAGCTTCAGCCCCTGGTAGTGCTTCAGCTCAAATACGGTTCGTTCACGCGGCGTCAACTTATCGAGCGCCTCGCCGATCCTCAGGCTCATCACCTTCCGGTCAAGCTCTCGTGCCGGATTGGCCATCGAACGGTCGTCGGTGATATTCGCCATCAGGTCCATCTCGCCGCCGCTCGAATCGAGCACGGTTGCCGGATCTTCCCGGCGGCTCTTTCGCCTGCGCAACTGGTCCAGGCAAAGGTTCGTAACAATCCGGTACAGCCACGTGTAAAACGAGCACTCGAAGCGGAAGTTGCCCAGGTGGCGGTACGCCTTGATAAAGGCCTCCTGGTGAACGTCCTGTGCATCCTGCTCATTGCCAAGCATATGCAGCGCCAGTCGAAGCACAGACTGGTCGTAACGTCGCACCAGGGCGTCGAAGGCGGTCCGCTGCCCTTGCTGGGCCTCGCGGATCAACTCGTCGTCTTCGATACGCTGTTGCGCGCGCGCTTCGATCTGCGCCTGCGTCAGTTTGCCATTTCTGGCACCGGATTGTGTGGCCGCTTTTGCCATCCCTGGCAATGATTCTACCGCTGCGGCATCACGCAATCCCAAAGCGAACGGACCTGGCCGCCGCCCAAGAGGATCTATCCCAATTGCTTCAATGCCCATCTGTCTGACCCCGGAGTCAGGAAATCGATTTCGCTTCAATAGACCCATCCACTTCCCAAAAGGTAAGCAGAGAAACGTTTTTATTGAAAAAATCTGCTGTTTTGCTCAATTCCTGCCCCAAAAATACATCATCTCGACCCGAAGGCGGCGCTTTTGCCGCCGTAGTGGAGATATCCCTGCATTTCGTCTCCACCGTAAGCCCCGACCCCTATCCGGTAAACTCACAAAATGTCCTCAAGCAGCCTTTTTCCCGAGAAGACCGACTGGATCTCCGCCCACTGCGACGGCGGCGCCCGCGGTAACCCCGGCCCGGCCGGCTATGGAGCCCTCATTCAGGACGCCAACGGCATGGTTCTGGCCGAACTGAGCGAGTTCCTCGGCATCCGCACCAACAATTTTGCAGAGTACTCCGGACTGCTGGGATGTCTCCAGTTCGCCCTCGATAACAACCATCGCCGCCTCCGCGTGGTCTCGGACTCGGAACTGATGGTCAAGCAGATTCAGGGGAAGTACCAGGTCAAAAGCCCTGACCTGAAGCCGCTTTATGAAGAGGCAAAGCGCCGCATCGCCAAACTCGAGAAGTTCGAGATCAGTCACGCCCTGCGTCACAAGAACAAGGACGCCGACCGGCTCGCCAACGAGGCTATGGACCGGGGCACGAAGCGGCCTCACGCTCCCGGAACCCCTGCTCCTGCACCACTCAAAGCGACTCCCTATCCACAGAAGGCCGAGGCCCCACCCAATCCTTACGCCAAGGCAGACGCAATGCTGCGCGGCTTCACCAAGGACGGAGTAATCCACGTGCTCGGCGGCGCGACCCTGCCCGACGGCATCTTCGTCAAGATCATCCGCGAGTAGCTGATCGTTTACTCTTCTGCGCTTTTCAAATCGCTTTCAGATCGTTGTTCGGGCTCACCAGCCGACTGCGCCAATCCTGTGCAAAGCGACTCAATGATGAGTATTTGCGCCAGCATCGCTTCGAAGTCATGTGGGCGGCTGATTGCCTCGAACTGACTCTGCATCTTGTCGAGAATCCCCACGACGCGGGCTGCACGCTTCCTTCCGGCAGGCTGCAGGGTCAGTTGAAATGCCCGTGCATCCTCGGGGTCCATCCGTCGCCGGATCAGCCCCTTGGCCTCAAGCGAAGAGATGCAATGACTTACATTGCCCCGCGTGGTGTGAAAGGTCTCCGCCAGCTCCGACGGCTTGATGCCGCGCTTCTTCTCGAAGAAGATCGCCGCCAGTACCAATGCCTCAAGGAATGTCATCTCCTCGTTGCGAAGGATTCGGGTGAGTAGCGAATCCAGACGGCGGGCGGCCCGGCTGATCTGAAAGACAGGGCTTTGTTTCAGGAAGGATTCGATTCTCATAAATGAAGTCCAGAGCTAATATAGTTTATAGACTAAATAGTTGAATGACTAAACTATTTACTATCGAACAAAACTACCTCCCCGAGGCCGGAATTTCGATGCATGATCGAAGCAGATCATGCTGAACCACACAAAATTCTTCCTCTTCGGGCTCTCTGCACTTCTTTGTCTCGATGCCGTTGCGCAACAAGCTTCTCCTGCGCCTGCCGCTCAACCTGTTGCTCAATCCGTTACGGTCACGACGACGGTAGAGCCCATTCCGCTGTCGGAGAGCGACCGCTCGGTGCAGACGCTCGACACACGGCAGTATCCGCTTCTGTTCAACAGTGTTGTCGATTACCTTAGTCTCGACTCCTCACTCAACCTGCAATCGCGCGCGCCTGTAGGTGTGCAGTCGGATCTTTCAATTCGAGGCACTACATTTGAGCAGTCGCTTATTCTGCTCAACGGCCTTCGTATCGACGATCCTGAGACGGGCCATCTCAATCTCGACATTCCTGTACCGCTCGACGCGGTCTCTCGCATCGAGATACTGCATGGCTCGGGCTCGACTTTTTACGGCTCCGACGCCATTGGGGGAGCGGTGAACCTCATCACGACCGAGCCTGTTGTGCCGCTTACCGGAAGCCCATTCTCGTTTACGGCCAAGGCGGGGGGAGGGAACTATTCTTCGACTGAGCAGTCGTTTCGGGCCGACTACGCGACCAAGCCGTTCTCGGCTCAGTTGAGCGCCAGTAGGGATACGTCCGGCGGCTTCATCGCCGACCGCAACTACGCCAGCAACGCTATTTCTGCTGAGACGTGGCTGAACCTCAAGCCGGGCACGACCGATATTCTTGTCGCTGCCAGCGATCGCCCCTACGGAGCCAACCAGTTTTATGGAGCTTACCCCTCGTGGGAGCGAACGAAGGGCTGGTTCGCCTCGATCGAGCAGCAGTTGGGGACACGGACTGCGGCGAGCTTTGCCTATCGCCGACATACGGATATGTTCGTCCTCTTCGTCGACGATCCCAGCATCTATGAGAACAATCACATCGATACTGCGTGGCAGTCGGCGTTGCGGCGCGCTGACAAGCTTGCTGCGAATGTCACGCTCTCCTATGGACTCGAAGCCAATGGCGATGCGATTCAGAGCACGAACCTGGGCCGCCATGCCCGCAATCAAGGGGCGGGGTATGCGAACCTCTCGCTGCCTTCGCTGGGGAGGTTTTCGCTCTCGCTTGGTGGGCGCGAAGAGATCTTCTCGGGTGGGGATGCGATCTTTTCTCCGAATGCTGCAGCGGCATTTACGCTGACGCACACTGTTCGGCTGCGAGCCTCGGCGGGACACGGCTTTCGGCTGCCGACTTATGTCGACCTCTACTACTCCGATCCGACCAATATCGGTAATCCAAACCTCAAGCCGGAGTCTTCGTGGAGCTATGAGGGGGGCGTTGACTGGACGCCCGCGAACGGGCGTCTGACGCTTACGGCTACGGGGTTCAGTCTTCATCAGAAGGACGGCATCGACTACTCGAAGTATTCGCTCGACGCTCCGTGGCAGGCTACCAATGTCGGCAACTTCAACTACAACGGGGCGGAGACTCAGCTTCGTCTGCGCCTTCCCGGCTCGGAGCATCTGGATCTCAGCTATACGGGTGTGCGCGCCACTTCGCCGCCGAAGGGGCTGATCTCTGAGTACGCCTTCAACTATGCTGCGCAGAACGCCATCGCTGTCTGGACGGGAGATTTTCACCAGCTTACGGCGCATACGCAGGTCGCAGTTATTCAGAAGACGACTCAAACAGCCTATCCGTTGTGGGATATTTCTCTGGCTCGTAATAGTGGCTGGTTGCGCCCGTATGTGCGGCTTTTGAATCTGAGCAATACGGGGTATCAGGATATTCCGGGTGTGCCTTTGCAGGGGCGCACGATTATGGCGGGGACGGCTTTTACGTGGCCTCGTCGACGGTGAGTGCAAAGGCGAAATACAGGGATCTCTCCACTTCGCTTCGCTCCGGTCGAGATGACGTGTGTTTGAGTTGCTTCGATCGAGTACTTCAGTCGAGATGACGTGTGTTTGAGTTGCTTCGATCGAGTACTTCAGTCGAGATGACGTGCGTTTGAGGTGGGTAGATGGCACTCTAGTTTGCTGATGGTCGCTCGATGTGGTCTATCACGAGGACGTCGGCGGGGCCTTTTGTGGCTTCGAGCTTCAGGCCCAGTTCCTCCTGAATGGCGGTGAAGATGCCGGGAGGCGCGCCCGGCTCGGTGGTGGGTACGTTGTCGGGGGTCCATCTCAGGATGAAGTCGTATCTGCCGGGAAGGTTTGTTTCATCGATAACCGGTCTGTCCATATAGTTCTGCATGCCGAGGGCGAAGTCTGACATGGAGTTGTTGGTGAACTTCCTCTGCTGTTGACCGCCCTGTCCGTGACCGCTCTGTGTCGGTAGGCCGTAAGTGTTCTTGGGGCTGGGCGTGAGCTTTGGGCCTCCCTTGGCTAGCGTGATCGCATAGATGGGGAGGTCGCGCTTTTCACGATGGAGCTTGAGGCCGAATCGGTCTTGGAGTAGCTTTTGCAGCATCTCCTGAACCTGGTGGAGATTTGCCACGCCCGGTTGATCGGCTTGTCCGTCGATGTCGAACCGTTCGGTCTCCAGCCACGCCGGGCCGTTTACGATCTGCTTGCGATGGACCGCGTAGGCGAAGGAGATGAGATCGTTAACGGTCTGGCCTTCGATGACAAGGCGATGGCCGCCTACGATGAAGTTTCCGGTTTCACTGGGGTCGGCAGGCTTGATTGTTGCGACTTCAAAGGATGGATGAGCGTCCGCCGCCATGGGTGACATGGGCGAGGCAGTTTGCTGTCCTGTACCGCTTTGTTGAGCGATGACGACCGGGGTTGCGAAGACGAGCAGAGCGGCTGCGAAGAAGAGCAGTGCTTTGTGCAGATTCTCTCGAACAACGCAGTTGGCCCGCATTGAAGTGATCTCCTCGATTAAGCCAATACCCAGGATGGACAGACGACTTTAACGAACTTTAATGATCGCTTCGGAGAGCGCAGCGGCTTCTCTTTTACTTCGCCAGTTCCGCCTTGACGATCTCGCTGACCAGCTTGCCGTCGGCACGGACGCCGCTGGCTTGCAGCCGCTGCTGGACGACGCGCATTGTGGTTCCCATGTCCTTCGGACTGAGCTTGCTTCCATCCTGCGTCAGGTGCGAGATTGCGCCTTGCACCACGGCGCGGATGTCGTCCTCGCTGGCGGCCTTGGGCAGATAGGCTTCGATCATGGCGATCTCAAGCTGCTCTTTTTCGGCCAGTTGGGGACGATTGCCCTTGGTGAACTGTTCGACCGAGTCCTTGCGCTGCTTGATCAGCGTGGTGAGGATCTGGCTCTCTTCGGCGTCGGTGAGGGCCTCGCGCTTGTCGATCTCCTTATTCTTGAGAGCGCTCTTAACCATGCGCAGCGTCGTCAAACGGTGCTCGTCCTTGGCCTTCATGGCTGTGATGATGTCTGCCTGAATCTTTTCGCCGATACTCATTGCCGCACTCTCCTCAATCGCTAAACACTTCATTATAGAAAACCCGCAAGCGGGCTGGCCGCCGCTACAATATAAGCATGATCCGCAAAACTCGCCTTTTCACTCCTGGACCGACCCCTCTTCTTCCCGCCGCCCAGTTTGCTATGGCTGCCGCAGACATCCACCATCGCACCGCTGAGTTCCGCGCCCTCTTCACCCGCGTCCTCTCGCAGCTCAAGGAGTTCGTCGGCACCACCAACGATGTGCTCATCCTCGCCAGCTCCGGCTCGGGAGCCATGGAAGCCTCCGTCTCGAACCTGACCTCGCCGGGTGATCGCGTTCTCGTGCTGACTGCTGGAAAGTTCGGCGAGCGCTGGACCGGCATCACCAAGGCCTTCGGTTGCCATGTCGACGTCGTTGAGGCTCCTTATGGCAGCACCTTTACGCTCGACCAGATCAAGGCCGCGCTGAAGCTTGAGACCCGCGCTGTTTTCGTACAGGCTACTGAGTCCTCGACCGGCGTGAGCCACGATATCGAGGCCATCGGCAAGCTGCTGAAGGATGAGAAGTCCGAGGCGCTGTTTGTTGTCGACGGCATCACCGGTCTTGGCACCACGCATATTGACATGGATGCATGGGGCATCGACGTTCTGATCGGCGGCTCGCAGAAGGCGCTGATGATTCCTCCGGGGCTCTCGTATCTCGCGGTCAGCCCGCGTGCGTGGGACCGCATGGAGTCGACCTACAACCCGCGCTACTACTTCGATCTCCGCAAGGAGCGCAAGAATGCAGCTAAGGGTGAGTCGGCTTATACGCCTTCCGTCGCCTTAATCGCAGCCATGGGCGCGGCGCTTGACTATATTGCTGGACAGGCTGAGGGCAACCTTGTCGAAGGCCGTAAGAAGCTTGTCGATAACGCTCAGACCTGCGCTGCCATGACTCGCGCGGCTGCTACCGCGATGGGCTTCAAGCTCTTCGCGCCGAAGGGCCGCGAGGCCGGTGCTGCGACTGCCATTATGGCTCCGGAGGGTACGGATTCCGGCACGATCGTGAAGGGCCTGCGCTCGAAGTTCGCCATCATCGTCACCGACGGTCAGGGCGAGATGAAGGGGTCGCTTTTCCGCATCGCTCACATCGGCTTCTTCGACTATATGGACACGATCGCGGTTATTGGTGCGCTCGAGCAGGTAGCAATTGCAGCCAAGCTTCCGCTTTCGAACCTTGCCTTCGGCACCGGCCTTGTTGCCGCGCAAAAGACGTTTGCCGAAGACTCCACCGTAAAATAGTCCATAACTCCGAGAGCCCCCGTCTGAAAGTCCGGATGGGGGCTCCCGAATCTTTCGCGAACACGGAAGTTGTCATACCCTATATTTACGTGGCGCTTCAGGAGCAGGCATGAAATATCAGATCGATTTTGAGCAGGAAGAAGATGGCCGCTGGATCGCAGAGATTGAAGATCTTCCCGGCGTCATGGCTTACGGCTCCTCGAAGACCGATGCTGAATCGAATGTTGAGGCCATGGCCCTGCGCGTGATCGCAGACCGTATCGAACGCGAACATAAGACCATGAGCCAGGTCGAGTTCGCAGTCGCATGAGCCAGTGGCCCAGCTCCAAAGCCAGAAAAGTTTTGAAAGCACTTCAACGAATCGGCTGGGTCGAACATCACATTGTCAAAGGCAGTTCACACCAGCAACTCAAGCGCTCCGGCTACCCGGACTTTACATGGGCCTTTCACGATAGCGAAGAGATAGGCCCCAGGATGCTTGCTCGCATCGCCAAACATACCGGCCTCAAACCGGAAGACTTATAGCTCGTACAAAGAAAGGCCTCATGAAGATCGTTCTCGCCGAAAAAGTCTCGCCTGCCACCCTTGCCGTCTTCCAGCAGGAGCCAGGCTGGAATGTTGTCACGCCTGACCAGATTAAGAACGGCCTCGCCGCCGAACTTGCCGATGCTGACGCGCTTGTCGTCCGCTCCGCCGTTCAGGTCGATGCCAAGCTGCTTGAGTCCGCGCCGAAGCTGCGCGTGATTGGCCGCGCCGGTGTCGGCGTCGACAACATCGACACCCCGGCTGCCACGCATCGCGGCATCGTCGTGATGAACACGCCGGGCGCCAACGCCGTCGCCGTTGCCGAACTGACGCTTGGCTTGATGGTCTCGATGGCCCGCTCCGTGCCTCGTGCCAACGCGACCATGCACCAGGGCAAGTGGGAGAAGAAGTCGCTGCAGGGGCAGGAGCTTCGCGGCAAGACGCTCGGCATTGTCGGCCTGGGCCGCGTCGGACTTGAGGTTGCACGTCGCGCCAAGGCGTTCGGCATGAACCTGATCGGCTACGATCCGTTCATCGCGCCGGTGATCGCGCGCGAGAACGATGTGACGCTGGTTCCTATCGACGAGATCTTCAAGGAGTCCGATTATCTGACGCTGCACGTCGGTCTCACTACGCAGACCGAGGGGCTGATCAACGCGACCTCGCTGGCCATCATGAAGAAGGGCGTCCGCATCGTTAACTGCGCTCGCGGCGAGCTGATCGTCGAACAGGCGCTGGCCGATGCGATCAAGTCCGGCCACGTTGCCGGTGCTGCCCTTGACGTCTTCCATCAGGAGCCGCTCAAAGAGTCGATCTTCCACAACCTTGACAACGTCATTCTGTCGCCACACATCGCCGGTTCGACCGACGAGGCGCAGGAGGCCATCGGCATCCAGCTTGCGATGCAGGTGCGTGATTACCTCAAGCTTGGTGTGGTGCAGAACGCGGTCAACCTGCCCAGCCTGTCGCACGAGGAGTACATCGAAGTTGCGCCGTACATCGAGATGGCGGAGCGCCTTGGCCACTTCCTCTCGCATGCTACGCCGGGCAATCTGGAGAATATCCAGATCACCTATACGGGACGCATCGCGCAGGGTAAGACCGACCTTATTCGGAACGCTGCTATCGCGGGCATCTTTGCTGAAGAAGAGGGCGTCAACCGCATCAACGCAGCTTCGGTGGTTGCTGAGCGCGGCATTCGCATTCAGGAAGATAAGAAGGAGTTCACCACGGGGGGCGCGGGTTCCGTGCTGAAGCTCGTGCTGCACTCCTCTGATGGTGAAACCAGTGCATCGGCGACGGTTCTTCATGGAACCTCGCCGCGCTTGTTGACCTACGATGGCATCGACATCGAGGCTCCCCTGAATGGAACGCTGGTTTCGATTCGCAACCACGATGTTCCCGGTGTTGTGGGCCGCATCGGCACGATCCTTGGCGAACACCAGGTCAATATTGCGAACTTCGCTCTTGGCCGGTCGAACGGCTCCAGCCGCTCCAGCCGCGTTCCGCAGGGACAGGCGCTGGCGGTGGTGCAGATCGACGTTCCCAGCGCAGCTTCGGCCAACGCTGCCGTCGAGGCTTTGCGTAAGGTAGAGGCGATTGCCAGCGTTCGGCTGGTGGAACTCGGCAAGCTGTAGTTATTTGCTCTAACGAAGCCGTGGACTCTTATGAGTCCACGGCTTTTGTTTTTGGGGGTGGTAAACCTAAAAGCGAAATACAGGGGTTTCTCCACTGCGCTTCGCTCCGGTCGAGATGACGTTCGGTTGTGGTAGGAGAGGGGCTTTGTCTAAAGCTGCAAAGGGAATTAGCTTCCAAGCAATCAATGGCAAGCTGTTTAGCCTTGGACCCTGAGGGTGCCGAAGAGAAGATAGACGCCAGCGGTGGCGACTGCTGCGATTGCGCCGACTCCGATGCCGACCAGAACGCCTGAGGTCAATGCGCTCAGAAGGTTTTGTGTGTCGGCGGGGAACTGGCTGGAGTAGTGCTGGTAGAAGAAGAAGCTGGAGATGGCGATGGTGAGGATGCCGATCGACAGGCCGACCAGAACGGAGATAGCCAGGCATCTTGCCCATCTGGCCGTCTTTGCGGGCGTTTGCATTCTTAGACGAGTATAGCGTCTACTTCTTCCCGCTTCGTCTCGAAGAAGTGTTCTACGGCGTCGAGTACCGCTGCGCCATTCTTCGCGTCGAAGATCTGCTTGCGCAGCGCGGAGCCGCCGGGAACGCCGTGCGTGAACCAGCTGGCGAACTGCTTCATCTTGCCGACGCAGTCGCGGTGGCGCTGGTCGCGGGCGATCTGGCCGGAGGCGGTGATGGCTGCAGCGCGGGCGGCTTCGGCCTGTTCTTCGAGAGCGATCTCGTCGACCATCATCTGAAAATAGGTGCGAATCATGCGGTAGCGGTCTTCGTCGGTCGGCTTGTCGTAGGTGCCGATGCCTGTGGCTTCTTTTGAAGCGGTGTACTGCGCGATCTGGCGGAAGATCCACGGATTCGACGGGGCGGTGCGGCCGATCATCACGGCATCGCAGCCGGTGGCATCGACCATGGCGGCAGCATCTTCGGGGGTGCGAATGTCGCCGTTGCCGATTACTGGAATTTTGACGGCATCTTTGACGGCGGCGATGTACTCCCAGCGCGCCTGTCCGGTGTAGCCGTCTTCGCGGGTGCGGGCGTGGAGTGCGGCGGCGTTGAGGCCGCAGTCTTCGGCCATCTTTGCCAGCTCGACGCAGACGATGTTGGCATCGTTCCAGCCGATGCGGAACTTTACGGTGAAGGGAATTGTGACGGCAGCGCGAACGGCCTTGAAGATGGTCTCAATCAGAGGCAGGTCGCGCAGCAGGCCGGAGCCGCCGTTGCAGGCAACGACGCGCTTGGCGGGGCAGCCGAGGTTGAGGTCGACGAGATCGAAGCCGGCATCCTGAACGATGCGTGCCGAGTCGGCAAGCGTCTCGGGGTTTGAGCCGAAGAGTTGCGCCGAGATGGGGTGCTCGTCGTCGTAGTAGGTGAGGTAGCGTTTGCGCTTGGTCTCGCGCATCCGCGAGAGGCCGTCGGCCGAGGTGAACTCGGTCATGATGAGGCCGCAGCCGGATTGCTGGTTCGTCGTCGCCTGTTCTACGTTTGCGCTGTCGGCGTTGGCGGTGAACTGGCTGGCGTTCTTGATGAAGCGGCGGAAGACTGTATCGGTCACTCCGGCCATGGGTGCGAGAACGGTCGCGGGAGCGATCTTCACATTGCCGATGGTGAGTGTGGCCGGGACGCGCGCGTGCTCGGGCATGGCGTGCTCCGCTGGGTCGTCCCAGTGCTTCTGCTCGAGTGTGTAGCGCTTCTTCATAAGGTCAAAATAAGGTTGGTGAAAACGAAAGGCCCCCGCCAAAGCGGAGGCCTTCGGGTTGCTTGGCTCCGCTTACTTCGCGGCGGCTTCTGCCTTGCCGGCGTCGGACTTGGCGAACTTGCGGCGGAAGCGCTCGACGCGGCCTGCGGTGTCGACCAGCTTCTGCTTACCGGTGAAGAACGGGTGGCAGGCAGAGCAGATTTCAAGGACGATATCGCCCTTGTGCGTGGAGCGGGTCTCGAAGTGGTTACCGCAGGCGCACTTGACGGTGATGGTCTCGTAATTCGGGTGAATTCCTTCTTTGGGCATGATTCTAATTATCCTTTGGCTGATGTAGTGCTGATTGGCGCTTTCCGGGTCGCGGTTCGCTTGCGAACGGTATGGTCACGTCACATCGAATGCCTGTCGCGATTGCCGGGCAGACCCCTGTTTGGGAGACTGCAGGCGCTTTCTTCAGTTTATCCTACTTATCCGATATTCACATCTAGATTCGCACAGCGGCATTTCGATTCAGGTGCTGCCATACTAGGGTACGGCCATGATTGAGATTTGTCCGATATGCGAGGGGTCCGGCCTGCAGGTGATCCGGCAGGATGGCAAGCAGTTTGTGCGTGACTGCACCTGCCGCGTGCAGCGGCGGGCGGCGCGGATGCTGGAGCGGGCGCATATTCCGAAGCGCTACGAGCACTGCTCGCTTGAGAGCTATGAGACGAACTTTCCCTCGTCGCACCGGACACTGGGAGCGGCGCATCTGCGTGCGCGAAAGTTTGTGGAGGGGTATCCCGTTGAAACTGCGGGGACGGGGCTTTTGCTCACTGGTTCCATTGGGGTGGGTAAGACGCATCTTGCTGTCGGCATCTTGCAGGCGTTGGTGACGGAGCGCGGGGCGACGGGGCTATTTTTTGATTATCGCGATTTGCTGAAGCAGGTGCAGAACAGCTATAACCGGCAGGTTTCGGCGACGGAGCTGGAGATTCTTGCGCCGGTGTTTGAGGCTGAGGTCCTGGTACTGGATGAACTGGGCGCATCGAAGCCGACGGACTGGGTGTGGGACACGGTCGCGCACATTTTGAACACTCGGTACAACGACCGCCGCACCACCATTATCACCACGAACTATGCGAACATGGGTCCGCTTGGCGCGGAGCCGGGTACACGGGTGTCGATGCGCGAAGAGACACTGGGCGACCGCATCGGAGAGCGCATGCGTTCGCGGTTGCAGGAGATGTGTGTCGTGGTTGAGATGCAGGGCGAAGATTTTCGCCAGAAGGTCAAGCGGGCCAGCTTCGCATAACTGATCCTGTTCCGCTGTGTAAAGCGTCTCGATTCCTTGCGGTGAAACGCCTACTATGCTCCTACGCATCAGAAGGCTACAGAGGGCGCGATGAAAAAGCTGCTTAACACTCCTGCCGACGTTGCACCGAATACGCATCTCAGCATCGACGGGCTTCAGGTTCCTGTTCACTCCGGCGAACCTCTGATTGATGTCCTCAATCTCTATGCCGAGACTCGGAGCCGCAAACCGATTCCGCAGGTCTGCTATTTGCCGCAGATGGGTCCGATTCAGACCTGCGATACCTGCATGGTCAAGGTCAACGGAGAGCTGGCTCGCGCCTGCGGCACACGTGCTGTTGCCGGCATGGTTGTCGAGACTACGGGCGAGGCTGTCGACATCGCCCAGCGCGAAGCCTTCGACCGAATTCTGCAAAATCACATGCTCTATTGCACGGTCTGCGATAACAACAATCAGAACTGCACGGTGCACAACACCACGGCTTTGCTCGATGTGAAGCACCAGTCGCGCCCATATACGCCGAAGCCTTATCCACAGGACCACTCCAATCCGTTTTATCGGTACGATCCTGACCAGTGCATTCTTTGCGGTCGCTGCGTCGAGTCGTGCCAGAGCGTGCAGGTCAACGAGACGCTTTCGATTGACTGGGAGAGTGACCATCCTCGCGTTTTGTGGGATGGCGGCGAAAAGATTGATGGATCAAGCTGTGTCTCCTGCGGACATTGCGTCACTGTCTGCCCCTGCAACGCGCTGATGGAAAAGTCGATGCTCGGCCATGCGGGTTATCTCACCAACCTGCCGGGCAAGGTTCTGGATGACATGATCGACGTCGTCAAGGCGATCGAACCACCTATCGGTTACGGTCCTATTCTTGCGCTCTCTGAGATTGAGTCGGAGATGCGCCATGCTCGCGTGAAGCGCACCAAGACCGTTTGTACGTACTGTGCTGTCGGGTGTTCTTTTGAGGTCTGGACGCGCGACCGTCACATCCTTAAGATCGAGCCGAGTCATGGACCGGCGAATGGAATCTCTACCTGCATCAAGGGTAAGTTTGCCTGGGGCCACATCAATGCAGAAGACCGCCTGACCAAGCCGCTGCTGCGCGATGGCGATACCTTTCGCGAGATCGCGTGGGACGAGGCGCTCGACATCATCGAGAAGAAGTTTAAGCAGGTGAAGCAAGACCATGGCCCGGACGCGCTCGCTTTTATTGCTTCTTCGAAGTGCACCAACGAAGAGAGCTATCTGATGCAGAAGCTCGCGCGTGCTGTTGTCGGAACGAACAACGTCGACAATTGCGCCCGGTACTGTCAGAACCCGGCAACGATGGGGTTGCAGCGGACGGTTGGCTATGGTGGCGACTCTGGTTCTATTGCCGATATTGAAAAGGCCGGCCTTGTTCTCATCGTGGGAGCTAACCCGGCGGAGAACCATCCTGTCCTTGCCACTCGCATCAAGCGTAGCCACAAATACCGCGGTCAGAGGCTGATCGTCGCCGATCTGCGCAAGCACGAGATGGCCGAGCGCGCCGATATCTTCTTTCGCCCCAAGCCTGCTACCGATGCGGTCTGGATGAACGGCGTCGCCCGGTACATTCTTGACCACAAGCTGCACAAGCCTGAGTTTATCGACCAGTGGGTCAATCACTTCGATGCGTACGCCAAATCGCTTGAACCTTACACGCTTGAATATGTCGAGCGCATCACGGGCATCTCGCAGGATACGCTGATCACCGTTGCCAATGAGATCGCCGCTGCTGACGGCGTTTGCATTCTCTTTGCTATGGGCGTGACGCAGCACTGTGGTGGTTCCGACACCGCTACCAGCCTCTCGAATCTTCTGCTGCTGACGGGTAACTACATGCGTCCGGGCGCGGGTGCCTATCCTCTGCGCGGGCACAACAATGTTCAGGGAGCCAGCGATCTCGGCTCGATGCCGAATGTGTTTTCCGGTTATCAGAAGGTAGACGATGAGGCTGTCAGGGCCAAGTTTGCTGCGGACTGGGGAGTGACATTGCCTACGACGACCGGCAAGGACAATCACCAGATGATCGACGCCATCCTCGTTGGCAGTCTGAAGGTGCTTTACATCAAAGGCGAAGACACAATCACCTCGGACTCGAATGCCAACTACGTCGCCAGCGCGCTGAGCAAGCTGGAGTTCTTCGTCGTGCAGGACATTAATTTCTCTGAGACCTGCCGTTATGCGGACCTGGTTCTTCCTGCAGCTGCTTCGCTCGAAAAAGACGGCACCTTCACCAGTACCGAACGCCGTATTCAGCGCATCTACAAGGTGTTTGATCCGCTGGGAGATTCGAAGGCCGACTGGGAGATCATTCAGTTGATCGCCAACCGTTTGGGCGCCAAGTGGAGTTACAAGCATCCCTCCGAGATCATGGATGAGGTTGCGCGGCTTACGCCTCTGCTTGCGGGTGTGAACTATGAGCGGCTTGAAGGCTTCAAAAGCCTGCAGTGGCCGGTTGCCGCGGATGGCAAAGATTCACCGCTGCTCTTTACAGAAAAGTTTCCATTTCCTGACGGGAAGGCCCGCTTCTTTCCTGTCGAATATCTCGAGTCTTGCGAAGAGTCGAGCGATGTCTACGATCTTCACCTCAACAACGGCCGCCTGCTCGAGCACTTCGAGCAGGGCAGTATGACCTATCGCACCCCCGGCATCAAAGAGATCACGCCCAACAGCTTCATCGAGGTCTCCCCCGAGCTTGCTGCCGAACGCGGCATAACCAGCGGTCGCTATGTGCAGATTGCCTCGCAACACGGAAAGGTGCGCGTGCAGGTCCTTGTCTCCAGTCGCGTTCAGGGCAAGCAGCTCTACATGACCCTCAACTCGGTAACAGAGCCGGTCAACAAAACTACCAGCAGCTTTACCGATCGTCAGACACACACGCCCGCCTTCAAGGAGACCGCTGTCAGCATGACCGTTCTGCCTGAGCAAGGCGAGAATCCGCTACCGCGCCGCAACTTCCGCTACGGCACGCGAACGCCGCAGAGCGGGGTCGAGGTCGAACGCAAGTGGGCGCGGCCTGACTATCGCCTGCCCGGAACCTCGTCTGCCGATAAACTCGTCCAGATAAAATCCACTACGGTATAACGGCTCAAACGCAGGAGCTTTCATCATGGCCAATCCGATCACCTTCAAGCCGCTTCCCGTCGATCCACATCTCGAGCTGGAGCGTCGGCTGCATGCCGCTCCGCGCGAGCATGCAGAGGCACTGCTTGTGGTCTACGACATCTTGCAGGCGGCTCACGACAATGGCTTGCTCGATACTGCGCATGGTCTCGTGAGTGCCCGAGACGCCATCTTTGGCAAGCTCGCTGAGTATGCGAAGACGCCGGAGGGAGAGGCCGGCATCCGCAATGTACTGGCGTCTGCCAAGATCGTCGCTGCGCTTGATTCTGAGACTCTGGATCGGCTGTCGAGGTCGATTGCTGAGGCATCGCAGCAGCACGGGCAGGAGCAGAAGCCGCCCAGCCTCTGGCAGCTCTTCAAACGCGCCAGCAGCGAGGATGGTCGTCGCGGCCTGTCTTTTCTTACGCTTCTGCTATCGGGCCTTGGCAAGTCACTCAAGAGGCCATAGCAGATCAGTGGACTTTTTGCTTGGCGTCGTATCATAAAGATGTATGGCGTTTCCGATCAAAGTTTGTGTCGTCTGCAACGAAGAGTTTGCGCTGAAGCCCGATAAGCCGGGTTTTGCTAATCGCTGCCCAGAGTGCAGTGTCCCCGAAGAGTCAACTGATTCCACCGCAAAGCACCGCATGGACGCGGACGAGCGCAAGTCTGCCGCTGAGGCCAACGAGGCGCGCAGGCAGGCGATGCGCAATCTGCTCTATCGGAAAGATAGCTAGCAATCACGCCTGGGATGTTGCATCTCGATACTTGACATCGTCAACTATATGGTTGACGATGTCAAGCAGAGGTGTTGCCTGCCATGGAACCACATCCTGTTTCTACTTCTCAGCAGATAGCTGCCATTCGCCGCTTCAATCGCTTTTACACGAGCACCATTGGCACTTTGGAGGAGGGGCTCCTTAAGAGCGCACTCTCGCTTGCCGAGGCCCGGGTCCTTTACGAGATTGCATCTCGCAATCAACCAACCGCCTCAGAGATTGCAAACGAACTCAATCTCGATATGGGGTATCTGAGCCGTATCCTTCGTACCTTTACGGCCCGCAAGCTGATCAGCCGAAAGACCTCCTCTAGCGATGGTCGCCAGACTCTTCTGTCCCTCACTCCGGCTGGCCGAAAGGAGTTTGCTGCCCTTGATGGCCGCTCCAGCCAACAGGTCCAGCAGATGATTGAGCATCTCAACGCTAATCAGCAGCGCCAACTCATCGGCTCCATGTCGTCTATTGAATCATTGCTCAATCCAACGGCCACTGCCGCGTCATCTCAACCCTATATTCTGCGCTCGCATCGTGCCGGAGATATGGGTTGGATCGTTGAGCGCCACGGTGCTCTCTATGCGCAGGAGTATGGATGGAACGAGCACTTTGAAGCGCTGGTTGCGCGCATCGTCGCCGACTTCATCACCGGCTACAAGCCAAAGCGTGAACGCTGCTGGATCGCCGAACGTGATGGCGAACGCCTCGGCTGCATCTTTTTGGTTAAGCATCCCGAACAGGCAGACGTTGCGAAACTCCGTCTACTGTTAGTAGAGCCAAGCGCGCGAGGTCTTGGCCTTGGTAAAGCGCTGGTCAACGAGTGCGTGAGCTTCGCCCGTACTGCGGGGTATAAGAAAATAACGCTGTGGACGCAAAGCATCCTTACTAGTGCTCACCACATCTACCAGCAAGCCGGATTCAAATTGGTACATGAAGCCCCACATCATAGCTTCGGTGTTGATCTGATAGAGCAGACATGGGACCTGAAGCTGAATGGGAGGTAATTGCGATCGCACGGCATTGGCGAGGTTGGACCGAGGTGCAAGCAGGCCGGATGATTCACTGATGTGCTGCGAGAAGAAAGCAAATCATCGCTACAACGAGGGCTGCCACTCGCAGGTGGTGAAGGTTAGTCCATCTTCTGTGCTCGCGCTGCGCTTCTTCGGGAAAGGATTTGGCATCGAGCTGCATCATTCGGTTATTGATGGGCACGAGAACGAGCACGCTAAGGAGGATCACGGCAAGCCAGATGGCGCTGGCTGCGATTAACAAAGTGCTGCCGGATTCGTGGCGCTTGGCGATGGTTTCAGTGATGAGAAGCACCAGGCTGAACCCATACCAGAAGGGCATTGCATGGCCGAGCCGGGTTGCAAACAGGCTGATTGCTTTGGCGTGTGCGCGGTCATCAAGTTTTTGCAGCACCGGGTTGATGAAGACGGATACGGCAAGCTCGGTGCCAATCAGCAATCCAATGCAAATCGTTGTCGCGATATATAAAAAGCCAGCCATTCTTCCCCTCCTGAACTTGAACTTCAGACGCGTGTGCGGCGTACACTGACTCAAAGATCTGTACTGACAAATTTGTCAGCACAGAGAAGATGTAGCGCAGCGAGGTGCCAAGGATGGCGGTTTCGAAGAAGGAAATTTCGGCGTGCCCTATTGACGCCATGCTGTCGGTCATCGACGGGCGTTGGAAGGGAACGATTCTGTGGCGGCTGTCAGAGGGACCGATGCGGACCAGTGAGCTGCATCGCACTATCCCCGGGATTACGCAACGCATGTTGATTCGGCACTTGCATGAGTTGGTGCAGGACGGGATTTTAGAGAGGCATCAGGAGAGAAGCACGCCTCCTTGCGTTCGTTACTCAATCTCGAAGTATGGTCTGACGCTATTGCCTGTCTTAGAAGAGATCTGCACGTGGGGACGAAAGCATCTCGCGCTTCAGGCTGCCGGGTGATGCGCAATATTTGTTGCCGAATGTGGTGAAATAACTCTGTGACCAATCCATTCGACATTGCCGGCGTGCCTGTAGGTCGCGGCCGACTCTTCCTTATTGCGGGCCCTTGCGTCATTGAGTCTGAGGCTCATGTTCGCAAGATGGCCGACTCCATTCAGCGCATCGCCTCCGATCTTGGCGTGCCCTATATCTTCAAGGCCAGTTACGACAAGGCCAACCGCACCTCGATCAAGAGCTTTCGCGGCCCCGGTCTGGTTGAAGGCTGCCGCATTCTGCGCGCGGTTGCCAAGGACACTGGCCTGCCTGTTCTCACCGATGTGCACACCCCGCAGGATTGCAAGGATGCGAGCGAAGCGCTTGGCGACGTCGAAGCAGTTCTGCAGATTCCTGCTTTTCTCTGCCGCCAGACTGACCTGCTGATCGCTGCGGCCGAGACTGGCCGGGCCATCAATGTGAAGAAGGGCCAGTTTGTGGCTCCGTGGGACATGCGTCACGCTGTTGAGAAGATTCGCGAGAGCGGCAATCAACGAGTCTTCCTTACTGAGCGAGGAGCAAGCTTTGGCTACAACAACCTTGTCGTCGATATGCGCTCGCTGCCGGTGATGCGTGGCTTTGCACCGGTCGTCTTCGACGGTACCCACTCCGTGCAGACGCCGTCTGCCGGGAATGGAGTTTCGGGTGGACAGCCAGAGTTTATCCCTGTGCTTGCGCGTGCGGCTGTAGCTGCCGGGATCGACGGCGTCTTCCTCGAGGTGCATGACAACCCTGCCCAGGCGAAATCGGATGGCGCGAACGCCCTTCACCTTGAGAAGTTGAAACCGGTTCTCGATCAGCTTCTTGCTGTTCATCAGGCGGTAAGCGCGTCCAGGGTTTAGAGATGCATCGCGCTCTCGCAGCCTTGGGCTTCGATGATGTGACGGTGGAGTTTATGGTGACTGGCAAAAGGACTAAGCTTTTGGCATGAGGGAGCGGCGGCAGATCGTTCGGCTATGGCGGCAGGGCAATGCTGCGGTGCTGGTGACACTGGTCAGGGTGGCGGGATCGAGTTATCGGCAGGTAGGGGCGCGTCTGCTGCTCGACACCAAAGGGAAGTACGCAGGAACGATCAGCGGAGGGTGTCTCGAGACGGAGTTGACTCGCAAGGCGGCGTGGATGGTGCGAGACGGGGCAACGGTGGAGCGATACTCCACCGCATTCGATGACACGGAAGAGATTCCGTTTGGATTGGGCTGCGGAGGGATCGTCGATCTGCTGGTAGAGCCGGCGGAGAGCCTGGAGTGTCGCGCTCTGATGGAGGCTATGGAAGATTCGCTGCGCGGCAATGAGGCCACCGTCGTGACGTGGCTGCCGGGAGAAGGGAAGGAGTTGCGGCGGGTGATCTTCGGCTCCGATGGTGGGGTTGTCTTTGCGAGTGCGGGGTTGGACCAGGAGACGATTAACAGCGCGAGGGGGCTGCTGGCGGGAGGAAGATACGAGGGGCGGTTTGTGGAGGAACTGCGTGCTCCGCAACGTCTGTTTATGCTGGGTGCGGGAGACGATGCCAGGCCGCTGGTGAGTATGGCTTCTTTGCTGGGCTGGAGTGTGATTGTAGCGGATGGAAGAGCGCAGCTGGCGCGAGCGGAGCGGTTTGCCGAGGCGGAGCGGGTGGTGACACTCGGCGAGGCAGGAGCTTCGGAACTTGGTATAAGGCGAAGTGACGCGGTGGTTCTGATGACGCATAGCTATGAGCAGGATCGGGAGATTCTGGCGTCGCTGTTGCCGATGGCGCCGGGATATGTCGGGTTGTTGGGTGCCCGGCATCGCAGCAGCCTGTTGGTGAGCGAGGCTGCGTCGAGGCTTGGCTGGACGGTGGCTGAGTGCTGCGAGTTGATTCACGCTCCGGTGGGGCTCGACCTGGGGGGCGAGGGTCCGGAGGCGATTGCGCTGGCAGTGATTGCAGAGGTGCAGGCGTACTGCCAGGGCAAGATAGGGATCTCACGGCGGCTGACGGCAGAGAGCATAGCGCGGCAGATAGAACTGGGTGGGGCTTCGCGGTATCTGCAGATGCAGTGCGCGATGGAACAGTGATGCGGTAGAGGCCTTCCGTCGCTGATGCTCGACGATGTGGCAGAGGAGAGCATGGAAGGTTCGGCGGATATCGCGGCAGTGATACTGGCAGCAGGAGCTTCGCGGCGACTGGGTTCGCCGAAACAGCTTGCGATGCTGGGAGACGAGACCCTGCTTGAGAGAGCGGTACGAGTGGCACGTGCGGCTGGTTGCTCGCCGGTTATTGTTGTGTTGGGTGCAGAGCATCAGCGGGTGTCGGCAGGTTGCCTGTTGGGTGACGCGATAACAGTTCTTCACGATGATTGGGAGCAGGGCATGGGCTCCTCGATTGCACTGGGGGTGCAGGCTTGTGAGAGCAAAGAGGTTGCTGGGGTGGTGGTGATGACCTGTGATCAGCCTGCAGTGACGGCAGAGCATCTGCGGCGGCTGATGACTCAGCCTGTGGCGAAGGCCTCGCGATACGCGGGAAGAAAGGGTGTTCCGGCGTTCTTCCCCGCACAGTATTTTGACGAGTTGAAAGAGTTGAGCGGCGATGTGGGAGCGCGAGAGCTGCTGCGATCTGCCGAGACCGTGGAGCTGGAAGAAGGAGAGCTGGATGTGGACACTCCAGAGGATTTGGAGCGAGCTCGGAAGCTGTTCGGCCACGAGTGAGAGTTGCGTCTTGCTGCAATGGCTGACCGTGTCTTTTCGACGAGCATGAGACATAAAAAGACCCGCCCGAATCATTCGGGCGGGTCTTTTTGTGGGGTACAGCAGTATGAGATTACGAGGTGCTCTTCCTAGGGCGCTGTACCAGCAGGTTAGGTACGGCGTAGCCGCTGCCTGAGATGGGAGGCAGGTTGGGAGCGATTGCCTTGGTGGGTTGATCGACCAGCGTGGTGCGGTCGATCAGGTGGACTTCGTTGTCGCCGGAGGTGCCGACGTAGAAGGTGAAGTTGTCGGCGCTGACGACTCCGGCTACCGGAGCAATCGGTGCGCTGGGGTTACCGGTCACCTGCAGGAGCGGGATGTTGGCGATGGTGCCTGTGCCTGGCGTGTAGTAAGGGACAACTCCGCCGGTGCCGGTGTAGGTGACGAAGGCGACGGTGGAGTCCGAGGTGGGATCGACGCCGGTGATTGCGGTCGGGGTGACTCCGGCCAGGGTCAGAGGAGCGCCCGGAGTAGCATCAAACTTCGTCCCTGCTGGATCGCACTGACCAGTCGGAACACCGTTCGGTAGCGAGATATCGATCAGGCTGTCGCTCGCCGCGGTGGCGCCGAGAATGTGCTTGCCGTCGTTGGTGGCGGCGATGAGATCGGTTGCCGGTGCGGTGACTCCGGCATCGGGGTAGAAGACGTTGGTGGTGGATGGGAGCCCATTGATCGTGGTCGTGGTGGTGACGGGGCATTGGCCGCGCGCCGTGGTCGTGCTGCCGGCGAGGAAGGCTCCTGCACTGGGCACGGTGATGGCTACGTCGGTTGCCGGATCGCTGAGGTTGATGCTCGACCATCCGGTAAGGGTGGAGTGCACCAGCAACTGGTTGGTTGTGGTCGTGATGTAGGCGGTCTGGCTATCGGGGGAGAACTCGGCGTGGGTTCCGATGCCGCCATACTGGGTCTGGATGGCGGAGGCGGTAGCGGTGGTTCCCGTTGTGCTGTAGAGATAGATTAACTGCCGGCTAGGATCGGTGACGACCAGAAGAGTGTTGTCGGGCGAGACTGCCAGCACCTGCCCCATGACGGTGATGTCCTGGGCGGAGAGGCTGTTGGTCAGCGCGTTGAACGTCATCAGCTCGTTTGCGCTGCCCATGTAGATCGAGGAGCCATCGTTGCTGATGACCATCGAGTTGGGGACGTAGGGCAGACGCACCGGGTTGCCGATCACGTTCGTGGTGAAATCCACAGGCACGATGTACTGCGAATTGGTGCTGCCGATATAGAGCGCCGTGCTGTTCTTGCCGATGGAGGTGACGTTGAACTCGTTAGACAGGATCGGGGTTCCGTTGCCGAAGAGGCCGATCTGATTGAACGGCGAAGGATTGCACGAGGGGGGCTGGCAGATGGCAGTGATGCCGGCGGCACCGGGAAAGAGCGGTGTAATCGTCGAGTTGCCGGGAATCGTCGTCGGGGTGGTGGAGACAAACTCCAGCGTAAGCCCGGTGAGGACAGTGCCGTTTGTGTCGGTTACGACTGCGTTGAGCGGAAGGGGATTGTTGGGGTTGATGCTGGCAGAGTCCCCGCTAAAGCCGGGAGCGCTGAGAACGATCGATTTTGGCGGGCAGGTGGAGAAGAAGCCCGCGGAGCTGCCGGCATTGGACAGGTTGGAGGTGATGATGGTTGAGCCCGGTGCCTGTGCGGTGGCGACGCCGTTCTGGTCGATAGTCACAATGGACGCGGTTTGAGGCGTATACGTGGGATGGCCGACCTGGCAGCTGATGTTAACCTGCGACGAGCCGGTGCCGGCATAGACGCGGGCAGCAAGCTGGCCGGTGGTCCCTTGAGAGAGACACGCATTAGAGACGTAGGCGGTGCTGGTTGCCAGGGGCTGGGTGCAGCATCCGTTGCTGGGGTTGATCGTGCAGCTGGTCGTCGATGTGGAGTAGGCGGCAGGGCTGCAGTTGGTCGCAGGATCGCTTCCTGTGCAGTCTGCCGATGTCGCTGATGGTGGACCCAGAACGACGCTGGTGACGACGGGGTGCACGTAAACCGGCAATGGATTGCTGTTGGCGCCGTCGGCGCTGGCGACCACAAAGAAGGTTCCGGTCTTATTGTTGGGAATGCAGTAGGTGTAATCCGCGACACCGGCGCCGGAGTTGCGGTTCCATGTACCGGCGCAGACGCGGCCCGTGGTGGGCTGCACGTCGACGATGCTCTTGGAGGTGTCGGACGAGCCGTAGGTGTAGGAGGGAACGCTAACGCTGTTGCCTTTGCAATCGGTCGCAGAAGGCGCGGTGATCTGACCGATCGAGCCGTAATTAAGCGAGATGCCGTAGACCTTCGGCGTCAGCGTAATGGTTGTCAGTTGGCCTACCTGAGGTCCGGAATCTCCGCCATTACAAAAAACTACGGCTGCAGATTTCTTTGCGCAGCCTGAGATCGAGACACCAAAAGGAATCGTGAAAAGAAGAAGGATTACTAAGCCGACAAACCTACGCATTGAACCTCCCCGTCCAACCGGACCCTCAGTTGAACGGTCTCACCGCACTCTGAATTACCGAAGCACCAGTGTAAAAGGTGCATGAGCGGGAAGCAAATGAGGGCGAAACTGAAGATCAGGGCATCTCGGTTTCGAACCAGCGCAGGGCCCGTTCAAGGACGTCGCGGGTGTGGTCTGGGTTGACGAAATGGTGGCCTTCGTCGGGGTAGACGACGAGCTGAGTCTTTACTCCTTCGGCGCGGAGGGCATGCCAGAACTCGAAGCTCTGTGGAGCGGGGCATTCGCCGTCGCGATCGCCTACGACGAGTAAAGTTGGGGCCTTTACGTTTTTGATGTAGTTGATGGCAGAGCTTTTTGCGTAGATGGCTGGGTCGTCGTAGACGGACTTGCCGAAGAAGGGAATCATCCACTGGTCGATGGAGTTTTCGCCGTAGTAGCTCTTCCAGTCGCTGATGCCTGCTCCGGCGACGGCCGCTTTGAAACGGGCGGTTTGGGTGACGGCGAACATGGTCGTGAAGCCGCCGTAGCTCCAGCCGGTGATGCCTTCGCGGGACTTGTCGATGGGAAAGTGCGCTTCGAGGAAGTCCATTCCGGCGAGCGTGTCGCGCAGATCGCCGTAGCCGAAGTCTTTGACGTTCGCCTGGGTGAACTTTTCTCCTTTACCGAAGCTGCCGCGCGCATTGGGCATGAAGACAAAGTAGCCGAGCGCAGAGAAGGGGACGCCGCCATAGCTGGCGCTTGGCCAGCGGGGTGTGACGGCTGCTGAGGGGCCACCGTGGATATAGACGAGGAGCGGATATTTTTTGGCGGGGTCGTAGTCTGCGGGGTAGAGGAGCCAGCCCTGCACGTTGAAGCCTTCATTGCTCCAGTTGATGTCTTCCGTCTTGCCCCAGCGCGGCTTTAGATCGTCGTTGAGATGAGTGATTTGCCGGAGATGATTGATCGGGCCGGCCCAGACCTCGGGGGCTTGCTCGAAGGAGGTTCGCACGAGCGCGACGTCCTCGGTCTTCGAGGTGGAGATGCTCATGACCAGCTCGTTTGCCCAAATGGTTTCGGGAAGGGTGATGTCGACCGCCTTTGCGTCGGTGCCTGTCTCTACATTGAGGGCCGTAATGTGCGTGCTGCCGCCGACGTGTTCGGCAAGGCCGATGAGCTTGGGGGAGAGCCACTGGATAAAGGCCACCGACGAGGTTCTTCCGGGAGTAAGGTCTTGCGGCTCGCCGCCGGTGGAGGAGATTAAATAGATGTCGCCGCCGGTCGAGCCCTGATCGCTCATCAGGCCGCCGATGAAGGCGATTTGCTTGCCGTCGGGCGACCAGCGAGGGACGGCGATCTGAAGGTTGTGCAGGGAGCCGGAGATTTCTGTCGGCTTCAGGATCGATTGCGGCTGTGCGGTCTGGTCTGCCTTCTGGACGTAGAGTTGGGCGACCCACCAGTTGTTTTCGCCGGGAGGGTTGGCGGCGACGTAGGCAAGGTGCCTGGAGTCTGGTGACCAGTCGAACTCGTAGACGTGCAGGCTGGCCGGGGTGAGTTGTGTGACCGTGCCGCTGGCTACGTCCACCGCGGCTACCCGTTGGATCTCGATGCCGTCCTCGCCGATGACGCCGTTCCACGGCTTCATCGCGGCGAGCGCTCCGGCGTTGCGGGTGGCGTTTTCGACGAAGAGAAAGCCGATGGAGCGGCCATCGGGTGACCATGCGGGCATGTCGATCTCGCCAACAATGTGGGTGAGTTGTCGGCACTGGCCGGTCTTCTTTGACCAGATGAAGATCTGCTCCTGATCGGCTTTGTCTTCTTTTGCTGCACAAGTGGACTCGAACGCTAGCCATTGGCCGTCGGGCGACCAGATGGGGACTTCGTTGGAGCAGTCAGTCGCTTCAGCCTCGGTTCTGAGCAGGTTGTCCTTTGCCGGGTTGGCGATATCGGTCAGGTGAATTTGTGAGCCGTCGGAGGTCTCGACCGACCATGCCACCGTCTTGCCGTCAGGAGAGATAGCGGCCTCGGTCGGCTCTTTCGTCTGGCCGAGCATCTGGATCAGGGAGGGGATGCGCTCGTCCCGATGAGGCGCCGAAGTTGTGGTTTGAGCAGCGAGAGGGCTGAGAGCAGAGGCTGAGACGACTACGAAGATGGCCGAAAGCCGCAGCGGGAGGAGGGCGCAATTCATGCGAAAAGGCTAGCATGGAGGCCGATTAGCAGACGTCTTTCACGGTCTTGATGCGATGAGACCACCTTCCGCTCGTATCTTGGCGGCGTAATCCTGCGACAGCGGGATATTTCCTGACTTTGCGGCGGCGGTCTCGGCTCCCAGAAGGGAATCGAGCTTGTTCGGAGCGAGTTTCAGCGCGGCTTGGTAGGCTTCGAGTGCTTCCTTTGGTCGATTCATTCGCAGCAACATCTCTCCGAGCATCTCGCCGGTTGGGCGGGGCAGGATATCGGCGTAGTACATTGGATGGTCACGCTCATACTGGGCTGCGTTTCTGAGGTGAGCGACCGCCTCGTCGTGCTTTCCTTTAGAGAAGAGCGTCCAAGCCTCAGCCTCGGTCAGTGCCAGTCCCAGAACGTCTCCCCAACCATGCCCCTTGATCCATGCGGCTGATGATCTTCGATATTGCTCGAGGGCCTGCTCTGCTGTATGAGGATCGCCCAGATGGGCTGCGGCAATGGTTTGTATCCAGTAAGCATCAAAGTTTTCGTCAAACTGAGATGTTGCGGGCGGCTTAATGATGGCGGCATCCTGCCAGTTGTGCGTCTCAAGGTCATAGTAGATTCTTGCGTCGATGGGAAGCCAGGGGTCGGTCTTTGCGATCTCGTCTATCTGTCGGATGATCTGTTGCGCCTGCCGGTCCTGACCTAATTGAAGATAGGCGTATTCCATGTTGTTCAAGGCATGGAGTTCGTCGAACCGGCCGTCGCGGCCAGTCTTCACCCACTCGGCGGCTACGCGAGCTGACGCCTGATTGGTCTCGATGGACTCTTTCCAATAACCGAGTCGATTGAAGATATGAGATGGCATGTGGAGCGCGTGGGGAGAGTCAGGGGCGATCGATGCATATTTGCGAGCTGCGGGGAGCGCTATTTCGGCCAACTCGGCGGTGTCGGCTGCGTGAATGATGTAGTGTGCTGCGCCGGGATTGTCTGGATACTGCTGGAAGATGGGCAAGAAGATCGCTAACGCTTTCTTGCGCTGCTCTATCCCTTGTTTTCCCGGTCCTGCCGTCCAGGTCAATCCTAGACCGTAAAAGAGGCTTGCATTGATGTCATCGGGATATTTCTGGCGAAGCTCCTGCATGTGGACGAGATATTTTTGCCATCGTTCATCACCGGATGTTTTGTCGTACCCCTCGTACATGGCGCGAACGGCATCTACATACATCTGCTCGTGTTCTGTACCGGCTTTGATGGCAAGCCATGGCTGGAGTTGCAACCACCCTTTCGCGAGATCTTTTGGGGGAGCGTTAGCACCGTTGCGTTCGGTGGTCGCAAGGGCAATCCCCCATGCGGCTATCACGCATTTGGGATCTTCTTGTTCAACCTGGCTGAATGCTGCTTCGGCTTCCTTGAACTCGAAGGAGTGGAGCAGAGCGAGTCCATAATCAAAATGGGCCTGGACCTGGGGTTGGCACGAGGTTGGAAAGTGAACGTCACCGAATCCGGACTTTTCGGCTCCAGACGCAGAGGCGGATGCCAGTGACAGGACGGACAGAGCGCAGGCGAGGAGAAGGCGGTATTTCGGCAAGAGTGATCCCTCTAAAGAGAGCTTACCCTTGTGAAAATCGGCGCGTTTTTCGCCGTTCGGAGAGAGCGATTCGGGCAGGATTCAGGTTCCGGTGATGGCCAAAGGTGATTTCAGCGCGTTTTGGGAGGATTGAGGCCAAGAAATGCCGGGAATTTGTTGACGGAATCACATGGAATTGCTATTGTTAGAAGGTTCCGCGAGTATCCAGATTGCGCTGTCAGCTAAGAATGACTCAGTTTGACGCGTAATTGGGGTGGAGACAAACCCCGCGCAGGCAGAGAATATCCGCTTGGGTTACACTGGATACAAGAGATTTCACCGCAGGACATTCCTGAATCCGATGTTTGGTTTTGGAGTGTCGTTACTCTGCGGCCTATCGCAATCGTGCCTGCGACACCCTCCACCCTGGATGGGCTATGCGGGCCGGAACAGCGAAACGGAGTCGGCTCTTCCTGTTTAGGAAATACGCTCGGCCACCGTCGACTGTTTTCGTCTGGTTATGGTTTTACAGACGCGAAGCAGGGCAGATCTTCGCAAGAGGCGCTTCAGCGTCCTCATTCTTTTTGTGTGTACGGCACAAATTGCGAAGTCACTCTCCCCTCTGCGCGCCTGACAAAAGTTTAGGTTTGCATCATCAAGGAGTTCGAGTGCCTACGTTCCATCAGCTCGTCAAGCAGGGCCGCACGCCCACACGTTATAAGACCGCCAGCCCCGCGTTGCAGGGTTCACCTCAGCGCCGTGGTGTCTGCACCCGCGTTTACACTCAGACCCCCAAGAAGCCGAACTCGGCTCTCCGCAAGGTTGCGCGTGTTCGCCTCACTAACGGAATTGAAGTTACGACCTACATTCCGGGCATCGGCCATAACCTGCAGGAGCACTCGATTGTGTTGATCCGCGGTGGTCGTGTGAAGGATCTGCCGGGTGTTCGTTACCACGTGGTTCGTGGAACGCTGGACTCGGTGGGTGTTGCCAACCGCAAGCAGAGTCGCTCGAAGTATGGCGCGAAGCGTCCCAAGGCTGCTGCCAAGTAAACCCTGCGGTTCGCCGCATGAATTTTTAGAGTTGCAATTCAAGTTCAGGCCTTGAGAAGTCGACGGTCCTGAAGGAAGACGAGAAGAGAAAGCAATGCCGAGAAAAGGCTATATCGCGAAGCGTGAAGTTGCACCGGATCCGGTGTACAACTCGACCCTGGTTACGAAGTTTGTCAACTCCATGATGTGGGGCGGCAAGAAGTCGACCGCGCAGGGTATCTTCTACACCGCTATGACCAATCTGGAGCAGAAGGGTGGCGACGAGGCCCTCAAGCTGTTCAAGAAGGCCATTGAGAACTGCAAGCCTTTACTCGAGGTTAAGAGCCGCCGCGTCGGCGGTGCTAACTATCAGGTGCCGATCGAGGTAAACCCCGAGCGCCGCACCTCGTTGGCAATTCGCTGGCTGGTGACTTATGGCCGCGCGCGTGGCGAGAAGGGCATGGTGGAGAAGTTGACCGCCGAGCTGCTCGATGCCGCCAATGGCCGTGGCGCCGCGATGAAGAAGAAGGAAGATGTTCACCGCATGGCTGAAGCTAACAAGGCGTTTGCTCACTATCGGTGGTAAAGAAAAGCTTTTTAGTAAGAAAGCTTTTGTCTTGGGTTTTGCTTTAACGCTTTTTTTACCGCGAGCAGAAGCTCGCAGATGAGAGATTGACCGTGGCACGCACTACACCTCTGAATCGTTGCCGAAATATCGGAATTATGGCGCACATCGACGCCGGCAAGACGACGACGACCGAGCGCATCCTCTTCTATACGGGCATCACGCACCGTATCGGTGAGGTGCACGAGGGCACTGCGACTATGGATTGGATGGAGCAGGAGCAGGAGCGCGGCATTACGATTACGTCGGCTGCGACGACCTGCACCTGGAAGAACATCCGCATCAATATCATCGACACCCCCGGCCACGTAGACTTTACCGCCGAGGTGGAGCGCTCGTTGCGTGTGCTCGACGGTGCGGTTGCCTGCTTCGACGCTGTGGCCGGTGTTCAGCCGCAGTCGGAGACGGTGTGGCGGCAGGCTGACAAGTACAAGGTTCCGCGTATCTGCTTCATTAATAAGATGGACCGTGCGGGAGCGGATGCTGTTTACGCGACCAAGACGATCGTCGATCGCCTGGGTGCACGTGCAGTTCCTCTGAATATCGCCATCGGCGCAGAGGCAAAGTTTGCCGGCGTGGTTGACCTGGTCACCATGAAGGCCATCCTCTGGCACGATGAGACGATGGGTGCTCAGTACTCGGTGGAAGAGATTCCTGCTGACCTTCTGGAGAAGGCCAAAGAGGCGCGCCACAACCTTATTGAGGCTGTCGCGGAGAACGACGACGAGCTGATGCACCTCTATCTTGAGGGTGAGGAGCCGACCGAAGTGCAACTCAAGGCTGGCATTCGTAAGGCGACCATTGGGATGAAGATCTTCCCGGTGCTCTGCGGCTCGGCCTTCAAGAACAAGGGTGTGCAGACGCTGCTCGACGCGGTGGTGGACTATCTCCCCAGCCCGCTCGATATTCCCGCTGTTGTCGGATCGAACCCCGAGAACATGGAAGAGAAGATCATCCGCAAGGCCGACGATAACGAGCCGTTTGCGGCATTGGGCTTCAAGATTATGACTGACCCGTTTGTCGGTCAGCTTATCTTCATCCGTGTTTATTCGGGTCAGCTCAAGACGGGTGACTCGGTTCTGAATCCGCGCACCGGCAAGACCGAGCGTATTGGCCGTCTGCTGAAGATGCACGCCAATAAGCGCGAAGAGATTACAGAGATTCTGGCGGGAGATATCTGCGCTGCGGTTGGTCTGAAGAACTTGGTTACGGGTGATACGATCTGCAACGAGAAGAACCCTGTTGTTCTTGAGTCGATCGACTTCCCGAAGACGGTTATTGAAGTTGCGGTTGAGCCGAAGACGAAGGCGGACCAGGAGAAGATGGGTATGGCCCTCGCCAAGCTGGCGCAGGAAGATCCTACCTTCAACGTTCACACGGACGCTGATTCGGGTCAGACCATTATTGCCGGTATGGGTGAGCTTCATCTTGAGATCATCGTCGACCGCATGATGCGCGAGTACAAGGTTGAAGCCAACGTCGGTAAGCCGCAGGTTGCTTACCGCGAGACGATCCGTGCCAACGCTGAAGCGGAAGGCAAGTACATCCGTCAGACCGGCGGTTCGGGTAACTACGGCCACGCCAAGATTCGCATCAGCCCCAACGAACCGGGCAAGGGCTACGAGTTTACGAACGACACCAAGGGCGGCGCGATTCCCAAGGAGTACATCAAGCCGATCGACCAGGGTATTCAGGACGCCATGCTGCGTGGCATTCTGGCGGGCTACGAGATGGTCGATATCAAGGTTTCGCTCTACGACGGCAGCTATCACGACGTTGACTCGAACGAAATGGCATTCAAGATCGCCGGTTCGATGGCGTTCAAGGAGGCCGCGAAGAAGGCCAAGCCGGTTCTGCTCGAGCCGATGATGGATGTCGAAGTTACGGTTCCTGAAGAGTTTATGGGTACGATCATCGGCGATCTGAACAGCCGTCGTGGCCGTATCGAAGGCATGGAGATGGTTGGCGGCACGCAGGCGATCAAGGCGACCGTTCCCCTAAGCACCATGTTCGGTTATGCGACACACATGCGGTCGTCCACGCAGGGCCGCGCGAACTACTCGATGCAGTTCAAGCAGTACGAAGAAGCGCCGCGGTCGGTCTCGGAAGAGATCATTGCCAAGGTGCAGGGCAAGGAAAGCAAGTAAGCTGCCGCGAAGTAAAACGAATTTAGCAGTATCACTTTAGAAGTAACGAAACACGGAGAGAGTCATGGGCAAGGAAAAGTTTGACCGGTCAAAGCCGCACGTAAACGTAGGGACGATTGGGCATATCGATCACGGCAAGACGACGCTGACGGCGGCGATTACGAAGGTGTTGTCGAAGCACAACCCG